>JAEWNY010000104.1 GCA_023461075.1 Pseudomonadota bacterium
AGTCATGGCCGTCAATCTCGACGTGCCGTTCCGGCTCCGCCGACCCAGCCACCTGCCGCCAAGCCGAGCCCGCCGTCGGGCGACCTGGCTGCCAGCATGTGCACGCGTCCCACGCCGGAGTACCCGCGTGAGGCGATGCGCGCCGGCGTTACCGGCACCGTGCGGGTCCTGGTGCAGTTCAGCAACTCCGGCGCCATCACCAATGCCTCGGTGTCGAGGGGCAGCGGCAACCGCGACCTTGACCGCGCCGCGACCACCGCCGTTCGCCGAGCCAAGCTGTGCCCGGGCTCGGGCGATGGCAGCGGCTACATCGACGTCAACTTCACGCTCTGATTTCGTTCCTTCCGTTTCACACTTGACCCGCTGGGTCCCCAACTCCACTCAACAAAGGTAAGCGTCATGCTGCAGCAAACCACCACGCCGGCCGCCGGCGGAAACAATGCCGAAGCCTTCCAGCAGATGAGCTTCGGCAACCTGATCCAGCACTTCGACTTCGTCGGCTGGGTCGTGTTGATCACCCTCGTCATCTTCTCGGTGCTGTCGATCTACTGGATCGTGGTCAACCTGGTGAAGAACATGCGCCTGCGCGGCAGCGCCGACCGCGTGACCACTACCTTCTGGCAGACGCCGAATGCGCAGGACGCCATCCGCTACATGGAAGAGCAGCCGAAGGCCGAGCCGTTCTCCAAGATCGCGCTCGATGCCGCCCAGGCCGCCGCGCACCACCAGCGTTCGGAAGGCTCGCGTCTGGCCGAGTCGCTGAATCGCTCCGAGTTCGTCGACCGCGCCCTTCGCCAGGCGGTGACCCGCGAGTCCTCGCGTCTGGAGAATGGCCTGACCCTGCTCGCCACCGTCGGCGCCACCTCGCCGTTCGTGGGTCTGCTGGGTACGGTGTGGGGCATCTACAACGCCCTGATCCGCATCGGCGCCAGCGGCGACGCATCGATCTCGGCGGTGGCCGGTCCGGTCGGCGAGGCGCTGATCATGACTGCGCTCGGCCTGTTCGTGGCGATCCCGGCGGTGTTGGCATACAACTTCTTCAACCGCCTGAACCGCGTCACCAACGCCAAGTTCGACACCTTCGCGCATGACCTGCACGATTTCTTCGCGACCGGTTCGCGCGTCCGTGAGGTGGCTTGATCGGCCTGACCGATCAGCCCCCCTCTGAGTCCCTGAAAGGAAGACCTGCACCATGGCAATGAGTAGCGGAGGCAGCGGCGACGGGCCCATGGCCGACATCAACGTCACACCGCTGGTGGACGTGATGCTGGTGTTGCTGATCATCTTCATGATCACGACCCCGTTGATGAACCATCGGACCAAGGTCGAGTTGCCGCGGGCCGAGCTGAAGCACAAGGACGAAGCCAAGGGCGGCCCGTCGCCTATCACCATCTCGGTGACGGCGAACAACGAGCTGTTCTGGAATGACGAGCCGATCAGCAAGGAGCTGATGGAAAGCCGCCTGTCGAGTGCGGCCCAGCAGCAACCGCAGCCCAAGCTCAACCTGCGCGGTGACCGCACCACCAAGCTGGGCACGATCAACGAGATCACCAAGATCGCGACCCAGCAGGGCATGCTGGACATCGGCTACGTGGCCACCCGCGCCAAGAACTAAGGAGAAACGGCCATGGCATTCAGTTCAGGTGGTGGCAGCGGCCCGATGGCCGACATCAACGTCACGCCGCTGGTCGACGTGATGCTGGTGCTCTTGATCATCTTCATGGTGACGATGCCGATCCAGTCCTATCCGATCAAGATCGACCTGCCTCAGAAGACCGACAAGCCGCCGGAGAACCCGGTCGACCCGCCGGAGCCGATCAAGCTGCGCATCGATGCTTCCGGCCAGGTGTTCTGGAACGACTCGCCGACCCCGGTCAGCGCACTGGAGAACATGATGTCCTCCGAGGTGGAGAAGGACCCGACCAACCAGCCGCAGCTGCAGATCCAGACCAACAACGACGCCGAGTACGAAGTGCTGGCGCAGGTCCTGGCCGCGGCCAAGAACGCGCAGATGCAGAAGATCGGCTTCCTGCAAGAGTAAGCTTCGCCGACGCCGCCACGGCGCGCCGGCTTCGATATGAGTGGATCGACGCCGCCCTACCGGGCGGCGTTTTTTATGATCGCCAGAAAGGCGCGGACGGTCGCATCCAGTCCGGCGTAGAGCGCGTCGCTGACCAGCGCATGGCCGATCGAGACCTCTTCCACTCCCGGCACGGTGCGCAGGAAATCGCCGAGGTTGTCCTGCGAGAGGTCGTGGCCGGCGTTGACGCCCAGCCCGGCAGCATGGGCACGACGCGCGGCATCGGCGCAGGCCCGCAACGCCGAATCATCGCCACCGGCATGGCCCTCGGCGAACGGCCCGGTGTACAGCTCGATGCGATCGGCACCGCATTCGGCGGCGCGCGCGAGTGCGGGATGCCCGGCGTCGGCGAACAGGCTGACCCGGCAGCCGAGCTGCTTCAGTTCAGCGACCAACGGCGTGAGCGCGGCGATGTCGCGGTCGAAATCGAAGCCGTGGTCGGAGGTCAGCTGGCCATCGCCGTCGGGCACCAGGGTGGCCTGTGCCGGGCGCACGGCTTCGCACAGCGGGATGAAGCCGGGATAGCCCAGTCGCGGCGGTGCGAACGGATTGCCTTCCAGGTTGAATTCGACGTCGTACTCGCCACACAACGCGGCGAGCGCGTGGACGTCGTGCTCGCGGATGTGGCGCGCGTCAGGGCGCGGGTGCACGGTGATGCCGTGGGCGCCGGCATCCAGGCACGTGCGCGCGGCCCGGACCACGTCCGGCTCGCCGCCGCCGCGGGAATTGCGCAGGACCGCGATCTTGTTGACGTTGACGCTGAGGCGGGTGCTCACGAGGAGCGATCGCTCCGCGCACCCACCGGCGGCGGCGCGTCGTCCGGCAGCACGAAGACGGCGCGGCCGGTGATCGGACGATCGACCGGCGCGGGAGCGGCCGCTGCGGGCGACCAGTGCAGCTCCGGCGACACCGGATGGATGGGATGTAGCGCTTCCTGCTCGGCGGCTTCGCGTTCGGCGGCTTCAGCTTCCCGGTTGACCTGGGTCTGCTTCCGTAGCCGGGCCAACTCGCCGGCATCAAGCGGAGTCATGGCGAGCTGTCCGGAACGGGCCGGGAACAACAGTTTATAGCGCAGCCAGACCCAAGCCCCGACGCTGGCCAGCATCAAGAGGAACCAGACAACCATCAGCGCGGAGGAGGCGGTACGCGCGGCAAGCACAAGAGCGATGGCGGCGAAGACGAGCAACAGCCAATGCATGGAGGACTCCATCGGGGGCTGGAAACTCGAACGAGTGTATCGGGAATGCAATCTGCCGACCGCGCCGTTCGGCGGCCGGACACGACCGTTGGCGGCGCGGCGCGATCAGAGCAGCGGCGACATCAGTCGCGCGACCGCTTCGGGCAGGCGTTCCCGGAACAGTGGACGCTTGCCTTCGCTGGAATCGCGCACGCGCGGAGCATGGGCGAACTCGGCTTCGATCAATTTGGCCAACGACGCGTTGACGTCGGCATCGTGGATCAGGGCCTGAACTTCGAAGTTGAGGCGGAAACTCCTGTGGTCGAAGTTGGCGCTGCCGATCATCGCCAGGTCGTCATCGACCAGCAGCGATTTGCTGTGCAGCAGACGCGGTCCATATTCGTAGACCTTGACCCCGGCGGCGATCAGCGCGTCGTAATAGGAACGCGCGGCGTAGGTCACCAACCGGCTGTCGCTCATCTTCGGCACCAGCAGGCGCACGTCGACGCCGCCCAGCGCGGCCGATGTCAACGCCATCATCGCCGCCTCGCCGGGCACGAAGTAGGGCGTGGTCATCCACACGCGCCTGCTGGCGGCGTGGATCGCCGAAACATGCGCGCGGTGGATCGCCTCCCAGCGCGAATCCGGGCCCGAGGTGATGATCTGGACCGGCACCGGGCCATCCTGGCGCGGCGGCAGGTTCTGCACGACCTCACCGATCAGGCTGCGATCATCGGTGGCGTAGATCCAGTCCTCGACGAACACCTGCTGCAACTCGCGTACCACATTCCCTTCGAGGCGGATATGCAGATCGCGATAGGCGTCTTCGCGCAGGCGTTCGTCCTGCGCATCGGTGATGTTGATGCCGCCGGTATAGGCGATGCGGCCATCGATGACGACGATCTTTCGATGTGTGCGCAGATTGAGCCACGGCCGCTTCCAGAACTTGAACGCCCGGTCGAAGCGCATCGGGTGGAACCAGGCCAGTTGGCCACCGGCATCGACCAGCGGCTGGAAGAACCGCCGCGATGACCTCTTGGAGCCGACCGCATCCAGCAGCAGCCGGACCTTGGCGCCGCGCAGTGCTGCCGTGACCAGTGCATCGCGCATCGCCGCGCCGTTCTGGTCCGGCTCGTAGATGTAGTACTCGGCGTGCACCTCGCGTTCGGCCGTGGCGATGTCTTCAAGCAGCCGCGGATACTTGTGGCCGCCATCGACCAGCAGATCGATGCGGGTGGCGGAGGAGGGCGGGAAACCGGTCGTCCCCAGCACCATGCGTTGCAACTCGGCGTACTCGGGGTTCTCGCTTTCGGCATCGATCGCGGCCATCGTCACCCTGCGGCGTGCGCGGCGCAGGCGATGGCGTTCGATCTTCTGCGGCCCGAACAGGTAGTAGATGAAAAAGCCGATGTAGGGCAGGAAGGCCAAGCACATCAGCCAGGCGAGCGTCGCGGCCGGTTCGCGCTTCTGCAGGACGATCCAGCCGCCCAGCCACATCAGATAGGCCAGCCATGCAACGGTCAGCCAAGTCCTGATGTGCGGGATCGACCAGAACGCATCCCAGGCACCGATGACCGGGTTCATGATTTCCTGCACGCATCGCCTCCCGTTTCGCAGTGCTTGCGACCGCTGCCCGCTAGGCTACCTGCATGGATGTGGCGGGCCAACCATGAAAGGCAAGGTGCGGATGCCGGAAGCGGCGGCCATCAAGGGTCGCGGCGCAGCTTCGCGCGTGGTCGGGCGTTTCGAAAAGAACGTGAGCCATGGCGAGGACGATGGCTGGGGCTCGCTCTACGCGTACGATGACACCGATCCTTCGACCTCGGCGGTGACCGAGATACGCGAGGAGCGCGCGCGCAGCATCATCAGCCGCAACGATTCGCCGGACGTCGGCTTCTCGCAATCGGTCAATCCATATCGCGGCTGCGAGCATGGCTGCGTGTATTGCTTCGCGCGGCCTTCGCACGCGTATCTGGATCTGTCGCCGGGACTCGACTTCGAAACCATCCTGAGTGCCAAGACCAATGCCGCCGAGCGCCTGCGCGCGGAGCTGGGCAAGCGCGGCCATGTGCCGCATCCGATCGCGCTCGGCATCAATACCGATGGCTGGCAACCGATCGAGCGCGAGCTTCGGATCAGTCGCGCCTGCCTTGAGGTCTTGCTGGAAGCCCGGCACCCGGTGTCGATCGTCACCAAGTCGTCGCTGATCGTGCGCGACATCGACCTGCTCGCCGAACTGGCGCGGCATGATCTGGTGCACGTGATGGTCTCGGTGACCACGCTCGACAACCGGCTGTCATCGAAACTGGAGCCGCGCGCGGCGGCGCCACACACGCGGCTGAAGAACATCCGCCTGTTGCGCGAGGCCGGCGTACCGGTCGGTGCATTGCTGGCACCCATCATCCCGATGATCACCGATCACGAGATCGAGCACATTCTCGAAGCGGTGCACGATGCCGGCGCAATGTCCGCCGGCTACGTGTTGCTGCGCCTGCCGCATGAACTCAAGGAAATTTGGCGCGAGTGGTTGCTGCTGCATTATCCCGGCCGCGCGGCGCACGTGATGAGCCTGATCCGGCAGATGCGCGGCGGCAAGGATTACGAAAGCGCCTACGGCACGCGGATGCGCGGCGAAGGGCCGTTGGCGCAACTGATCGAGCAGCGCTTCCGCAAGGCGCATGCACGGATGGGCTTTGAAGGAATGCCGCCGCTGGACATGTCGAAGTTCGTGCCGCCGCGCGCGATCACGCCGCAAGGCGAGCTGTTCTAAGGCGAGCTGCTCTAAGGCGCGATCGCGCGCTTGCCGAGTCAGCCGCCGAACTGCGGCCAGAGCGGGCCGCCCATCCATAGCCAGCGCGCCATCCATGCGCTGACCAGGGCGATCGCCACGGTCAGCGGCAAACCGATCTTGAGGAAGTCGCCGAAGGTGTAGCGCCCGGGCCCGAGGATCAACAGGTTGCCGTGGTGGCCGATCGGAGTGAGGAAGGCGACCACCGCGCCAAGCGCCGTGCAGACCACGAACGGGGTGATCGGCATGCCGAGCGCCTGCGCCAACGAGATGGCGATGGGGCCGAGCAAGGCAGTGGTGGCCGCATCCGACATCACCTGGGTCAGGAACGCGGCGACGGTGAACATCACCAGCAGGATGGCGAGCGGTGGCCAGCCTTCGACCACGCGCAGCAGGCCCGTGGCGAGCAGGTCGGCGGTACCGGTCTGCTCCATCGCGATGCCCAGTGGAATGACGCCGGCGATCATCACGAAGATGCGCACGTCGATCCCGCGGTAGGCGCGATCGATGTCCACGCAGCGGGTCACCACCATGGCGACCGCGCCAAGCAGGAAAGCGAGCGGCGCCGGCAGCCACTCGGTGGCCGCGGCGACCACGGTGGCGATCAGGATCGCCAGTGCAAGCGGCGCGCGGATGCGTCGACGGGTCTCGCCGGCGAACGGCACCAGCATCAGGAAGCCGTGGTGCTGGGCGAGCTCGGTGAAGCGCGAGGGCTTGCCCCAGAGCACCAGCAGGTCGCCTTCGCGCAGGCGCGCGTCGGTCAGGCGTGGGGCGATGGCGCCGTCTCGGCGCCACAGGCCGGCGATGATGGCGCTGAACTGGCGCGAGAAATCCAGCTCGCGGATCGAGCGGCCGATGAACTCGGATCCGGGCGCGACCACCGCCTGCACGAAGGCCGATTCGCCTTCGCCGGTGACCGTGTCGTGGTGCTTGTTGAGCGCGTACAGGTCCAGGCCCGGGTCGTCGTGCAGCGATTTCAACTCGTCGGCCGGGGCTTCAACCAACAGGATGTCGCCGGAGAGCATCGGGCTGTCCGGCTTGAGGTCGTCGCGGCGCACGCCTTCGCGGATCCAGCCGAGCACGCGCACGCCAAAGGCCTTGTTGAGATCCGACAGCGGCCGGGTGGCCCAACGCGAGTCCTTCATCACCAGCAATTCGGTGCGATAACGATCCAGTCGCAGGTAGTCGTCATCGGTCTGCTCGCCGCTGCGCTTGGGCAGGATCCAGCGCGCGATCAGCATGTACAGCACGCCGAACAGCACCAGCGCAATGCCAATCGGGGTGATCGAGAAGATGCCCAGGCCCTTGCCGCCCTGGGCACGCACGATCATGTTGTCCGCAATCAGGAAGGCCGGTGCGCTGACCAGGGTGAGGGTGGTGCCGAGCGATGCCGCCAGCGACATCGGCATCAACAGGCGCGAGGCCGGCAGCCTGCGTTCGCGCGCGTGACGCAGCAGGATCGGCAACATCATCGCGGTCACCATCACATGATGGGTGAACGCCGACAGTGCCGCGACCGCCGGCATCGTCACCGCGATCGTGCGCGCCTCGCCCCCGCCGGCCGCACGGCCGATCCACTGGCCCAGCTTCTCGGTGATGCCGGTCGCGGCAAGGCCGCCGGAAATCACGAACACCGCTGCGACGATGATCGCCGGCTCGCTGGCGAAACCCGACAATGCCTGCTTGGGATCCAGCACGCGGGTCAGCACCAGCGCCAGCAGGATCAGCATCGCGGTGACATCGACCCGCAGCTTCTCGCTCACGAACAGGTAGAGACCCCCCGCGAGGATGAGCAGGAACAGGATTTGCTGGGTCTCCATGCCTGTGCATTCTGCCAGTGGATTCTTCACGCGGCATAGACCATGTCGATGACGTTACCGCGTAGGCTGCGGCCAGCGCCCTCGAGCTAGGTAGATGAACAACACGGTCGCCAATCAGAACTGCAGCGGCTCCGTGCAAGAGGCCGGGGACGCGAGCGCGAGCGTAGAGGGCGATGAACAAGTGAGCGCCGAAGGCGTGGCCGAATGCACGGCACTGCAAGCAAGGCATGACACGCTCGAAGCCGAATTGGCGCGCCTTCGCGCCGCGCAGCAAACGATGGCGCACGGGATTTCCCACGACCTGCGGGGACCGCTGAGGGCGATCGACGCGGCCGCGTCGCAGCTCCTGCGTATGGAGCCCGACGCAGCCGATGGCCGGGTCCAGGACCAGGCGGCGCGAATCCGCGGCGCGGTGGCGCGCATGGCATCCCTCATCGACTCCTTGCTGGAATACCAGCGACTGGGGCAGGCGTCTCCTGCCGTGGCGGAGGTGGACCTGGCCTTCGTCGCCGATTGGGCGTTGATGGATCTGCGCGACCTGCATCCGGAAACGCCGATCGATGCCGAGGTCCAGCCGGGTCTTGTGGCGCGCGGGGACGAGGGGCTGCTGAAGGCGCTGTTCGGCAAGCTGTTCGACAACAGCCGGCGCTTCGCGGATGCCGGCCGTGGCGTGCGCATCCGCGTCACCGGAGAGCGCACCGAAGCAGGTGGCCTGCACCTGAGCGTGGCGGATCACGGCATCGGCATGGAGATGCGCAGTCCCGAGCAACCGTTCGAAGCCTTCATGCGCCTGCACGGGAGTGGCCAGGGCGCCGGTGACGGGCTGGGCCTTACAATCGCCAAGGCGATCGTCGAGCGGCATGGCGGCCGCATCTGGGCCGTATCTGAGGTCGGCGCGGGGACGACCATCCACGTGCTGTTGCCGCAGGAAGCAACCGACCCGACACGCTGATCGGGTTCATTGCCGGGGGACGGAGCCGCTGGGGGTGTTCGGCACGACGAACACGCCGCGCTACATCCTGTTTACGGGTGTATCACTAGGGTTACATGTGCGGGATTGCCTTGATGCCGGTCGGTTTTCCGCCCCTTGCCAAGGCGAAAACACGATCAGGTGATGCACGGACGTTACACCCCGCCACGCGTGCACGCCGCGGCACACAGCGCAAACAATTGATTTGAATGGAAAAACCCGCGCTGGCACAGCCTGTGCGTAATGCCCTGCACCGGCGTTCTGCCGAGTAGGGGCCCCGTCATGCGCATATGGATCGTGCTGCTTTGCCTTGCCATCGGCGGGCTCTCGGCGTCTGCCGGCCACGCCGCCGAAGCTCGGGTGGGCGTCAAGCCGAAGCACGGCGAGATGGTCCTGCTCCGCGATGTCAACGCGCGGCCCGCCTACCGCAAGGTGCCGCCGAGCTTTGCCTTGATCGTCGATCCGACACCGAACGACCAGCTCCAAGGCGTGCTGGGCCAGGGTGAAATGAGTGACGACGACTTCGCCGCGCTGAGCAGCGGAAAGTCGCTTGCCACGATGGATGCGCAGACCGCGTCGATCGACACGCGGCTTTCAAGCGCCGGCTTGGGCGGGAACGGCCAAGGCCGCGTTGTCGGAGGCAGCGGCGGTGCCTTGGGTGGCGTGCTCGGTGGTGTGGGGGGCATGGTGGGCGGCTCCACACGTGGCATCAATTCGGCGGTATCGGGCGCGCTTTCGCAATTGCCACTGGGCAACCGTTCCGGCGGTGGCGGGCCATGAACGCGGTGCGCCATCTTTTCGGCAGCCTCCTGCTGCTCCTGGTTTCGCTGCCGGTTGCCGCGCAATCGAAGTCGGATGCGGACTATCAGGCGATGCTGGGGTGGCTTGCATCCAGCCGGATCGAAGGCAATGCGCTGTCCGGTACCAGTGGCGCGGTCGCGGTGAACCAGGCCGCCGGCGACAACAACCTGCAGGGCAACCTGCGTGCGGTCGCGGTGGGCGAGTACGCCGATACCCGCATCCAGCCGCTGCAGCGCTCATCCGCCAACACATCCGATACGCCGCGCCACGCCGAAGCCTTCATCGGCGAAGGCGCGCTGGCACGCAGCAGCGGGCTGGTATCGATCAATCAGGCCAGTGGCAGCGACAACATCGAGCTCAACACGGTGGCGCTGGCGTTGGCCCAACGGGGCATACGCGAAGCAGACGACGGATTCCTGTCCGCGTCCGGCGTCGCGTCGGCAGGGGTGCAAAACGTCTCCGAACCAGGGGGAACACAGGCGCAAACCCGCAAGGTGGGCCTGGACGCTTCTGCCTTGCGTGGGTTCGAGGGGGTGCTGCAGCTCAATCAGGTCGCAGGTGGGCGAAACGCCACGGAGAACAGGCTGCAGATCTCCGTGCTGGGTCCATGACCGGCGATCACATCAACTGAAACTGTGCAATCAAGGAGAGAAGCGATGAAAACCCAGCTCAAGATGACGGCGATCGCAGCCGCGGTGGCGATGTTCGCAACCGGCAGCGCATTCGCACAGACTGTTGTCGACGCCAAGGTCAAGGCCCGCGTCAACCTCAACTACGACTACAACCACACCGACAACATCGAACACAACGAAACCACCAACAACACTGTCAACTACACCGACAACTACACCTCGAATCACACTGACAGCCAGAAGCATTCCGAGGACATCGCGGTCAAGCAACGCATCGACCAGAGCCTGTCCGAGGACCTGTCGTTCAAGCAGAGCATCGACCAGAGCCTGACCGAGAAGGTCAACCTGGAAACCGACCTTCGCACCACCGACATCCAGAAGGATGTCCGCACCGAGAGCAACGAACACGAAGTGCGCGTGGCGATGGACAAGGAGCTGCGCCTGAAGTCGGACATCGTGATCAGTGGCCGCCCGACGGTCAGCGGTGACATGCAAATCGATTCCGCCGCGATCGCGATCATCGACAACCGCCAGTCCTCGAGCAACAACCAGGGCGAGAACCGCGCGCTCAGCAACAACGCGGTGATTGGCGATGACACCGCATCCAACGCCTCGGGCAACCTGGGCTTCAACGTGGCCGCCGGCGACAACAACGTGCAGGACAATGCTGCCGCACTGTCGGCCGCCGACGCCAGCTTCGCCTTCGGCATGGCCGATGCCGAGGTCTTCGTGAACCAGGCAGGCTCGGGCAATCTAACGATGAACAACGGCGTCACCAACGCTGCGGGTGTCGGTGGCAATGCCTTCGCCAATGCTTCGGGCAACATCGGCGTGAACGTGGCTTCGGGCAACAACAACCTGCAGAAGAACGCGTTGGCCGCTTCGGTGGCGACCACCCGTTACGCCACGGCCTCGATCAGCTCCAATCAGCACAGTGCGGGCAACGCGGTGAGCAACCAGGGCGTGGCCGAAAGGTTCACCGACACGGTTGAGGTGGCGATGCGTGGACGCGTGTCCGGCTCCACCAGTGCCTCGGGTCAGGGCAGCTACAGCGGACGCGGCAACGCCTACCAGCGCAACGACTTCTATCCCGATACCTGGACCGGCGCATCGCACACCGGTGGTAACTCGACCGGCCACATCGACTTCGACAGCGAGGCACAGGGCGCGGTGGCCAATCCGTATCGTGACGGCGCCGGCGGCCTGGCCTTCGACACCGATGAACGCGGTTCGCTCGGGTACAGCGAGATGGGCAGCGCCGATCTCCAGGCGTCGTTGACCGGCACGGTGTCGAGCAGCCGCTGGGTGATCAAGGACGCCACCAACAGCGCGTCGCTTTCGGGCAGCGCGTTCAGCGGCGCCAGCGGCAACATCGGCGTGAACGTCGCCTCGGGCACCGGCAACATGCAGGCCAACAGCCTGGCATTGGCCGTGGCACAGCCCTCGGCTCCGGGCGGTGGTGGCGGCGGCGGCGGCGAGTAATCGTTGATTCGTCAGCCAAGCGTTTCCCATCCGTAAGGGCGGGATGCAGGAGGCCCCGTTCCTCCCCCGGGGCGGGGCCCCCGTTTCGACATCGGAACTCGCATGAAAGCTTTTTCTTCCCTTTGCCTGATCCTCTGCCTGGCGCTCCATTCACGCGCCGCATCCGCGGCAGACGTGCTCTTTGCCGGCGTATTGCCGGATGGGGCCACGGTGCGCAAGCCGGTCGAAAGCATGCGCGAGGCGAAGTTTCGCCACCTGGTGCGGCAGCAGACCGACTACAGCTGCGGCGCGGCATCGCTGGCCACCATCCTGCGCCACGCCTACCACCTCAATGCCGATGAGGCGACGGTGATCGAAGGGATGATGGGCCTGGCCGATCCCGAGGTGGTTCGCGAGCGCGGATTCTCGCTGCTGGACATCAAGCGCTATGTCGAGTCGATCGGCATGCGCGGTCGCGGCTACCGGGTGAACGAGGAACGCCTGCGCTCGCTGCGTGTCCCCGGATTGATCCTGATGGATGTACAGGGCTTCCGCCACTTCGTGGTGTTGAAGACCGTCAACGACGACATGGTCGAGCTGGGCGATCCGATCCTCGGCAACCGCCGGATGAAGGTCGACGAGTTCATGGCGGCATGGCCGTCACGCGCGATCTTCGTGGTGATCGGCACCGACTTCGACCGCAACACCGTGCTGCTGCAGCCATCGGCGCAACCCAGCGCACGCGCGCTCTACGCGCGGCAAGGCCCGATCACCGATGCCGAACTCCTGGACTTCGGCTTCACCCACGCGGATCTTTTCTAGGAGAGGTCATGAAGACTTCCACCTCATCGGCAAGTACCCGACGGCTGCGTGCAGCCCTTCTGGGCGCGCTGGCTACCGGAACGCTGCCGGTGCTGGCGCAAGAAGCGCCACTGGTGCCGGCCAACAACGGTCTGGAAGAGATTCCGGACGAAGAACTCGGGCAGATGCGCGGACGCTACACCGTCGGCGACAACCGGGTGCTGTGGTTCGGCGTATCGATGATCACCACCTGGCAGACGCAGGCCGGGCAGACCGTTCGCGGCAACCTGGATGTCGCCATCGACTTGCGTGGCCAGCGCCCGACGGTCACTTTCACCCCCAATGTGAACATCAGCGAAGGCGCATCGGATGCGCAGACGCACATCGCCAGCGGCGGCAGCATCGACAGCGCCGGGCTGGCCAACGTATCCGGCATGGTGCAGAGCGTGCAGGTGGCCGGCGACGGCAACCGCGCCGGCAACAGCACGCGGCTGGTCGTGCGCAGCGGGGACGTGCCGGTATCCAGGCAGACGTATGCCGCCGGTGCCTCGCGGGCGGCCAACGGATCGGCCAGTGCCAGCGCGACCCACGACGGGCAGGGCATCCGGCTGGTCGTCGATGCGGGCGATCTGGGCAGCGCGACGCAATGGATCCGCCCGGGCAGCGTCGGCCAAAGCATCAGCGTGACCGGCAACGGCCAGTTCGTCAGCAATGAACTGCGCATGGAACTGGTCCGGCAATCCTTGCCCGCCACCACCGCGCTCACCCAGAACGTGGCGCAGGCCATCGCATTGAACAGAGGGATCGGACACGGGCCATGAACAAGACGACCGGGGGAATGGGACAGCGCGTCCAGCGGACGCCGTTGGCGATGGCATTGGCCGCCGCGGTGGGTTTACTGCCCGGCCTTGCACAGGCGCAGCAAGCACAGGCGGCATCCAGCAGCGCGGACAGTGAAGAAGTGCAGCGCCTGCTGCGCGAACTGGAGGCCTTGAAATCCAGCTATGCGCAGGAGGTGCGGAGGCTGCGCGAACTGGACATCCAGATCCAGGCGATGCAATCACGGGTGAGCGGCCGCAGCGATCCGGCGCTTCCCGCGGAAGCTGCGGACCTCGAGTCGGCATCGGTTGCGGCGCCACCGAATCCGCCTGCAGCCACGCAAGCTGCGACATCGCCCGCAGGCGCCGAATCCAACGCAGGCTATGCCGGTACCGCCGCAGAGGCCGAACAGGCGCGTGAACGGGACAGCCGCAGCGTGGCCGACGTCAAGGAGCAGAACCAGGCGTTGTTCAAGCGCGGGCTGACCCTGGAAAACAGCATCAGTTACAACCGCTACGACCGCAAGCAGCTGACCCTCAATGGTTTCCTGGCGCTGGATGCGATCTTCCTCGGCAACATCGCCATCGAGAACGTGGAGTCGGACACCCTGACCTACAACTTCGCCGCACGCTGGGGCCTCAGCCCGCGGCTGACGGTGAGTGCGGACGTGCCGGCCATCGCGCGCAAGACGCTGTACCAGAAAGGCGGCGCGGGTGGTGCGGCGGCGGCGATCGCACAGGAGGAAACCACCGGCACCGGCATCGGCGACGTCACTCTTGGCGCGAACTACAAGCTGTTCGGAGAGCGAGGCTGGCGGCCGGATGGCGTACTCAACGTCGGGATCACCGCGCCGACCGGGCGCGAGCCCTACGGTATTCCATGGAGGGTGCTGGAGCGGGACGACGACGATTACATCCGGTTCGCGGTGCCCGAAGAGCAGCCCACCGGCAACGGCCTGTGGCAGGCGAACGTGGGCATGTCGTTCGTCAAGACCACGGATCCGGCGATCCTGTTCGCCAACCTGGGCTACATCCGCACGTTCGAGGGTAGTTTCGATGACCTCGACAACAACCCGGCCACGCTCAATCCCGGCAAGGTCCGCCTGGGCGATGCGTATTACCTGGGTGCCGGCGTCGCCTTCGCCTTCAACGAGCGCACCAGCGTGAGCATGTCGTTCAGCGCCCGCATGTCGGCGCGTGCGCGGATGCGCTACGACGGCGCGGACTGGATCAAGGTCATCGGCAGCGATGCGACCTCGGCCACCTTCAACCTGGGCGTGACCCATGCGTTGAGCGCGCGCGCCACGGTGGTGACGATGCTCGGCATCGGCCTGACCCCCGATGCGCCCGACTTCAGCCTGACCTTCAAGGTGCCCTACAGCATCTGAGCCGCACGGCTCACGCGAGCGCGGGTCGGATGGAGATGCCGTGCTTGCGGCACAGGCGATAGACGGTGACCCGGGAGACACCGAGCCGACGCGCGCAGGCGCTGACGTTGTATCCCGTCTCCAACAGCATTGCCAGAAGCGCATCGCGCTCGGCATGGGTGCGGGCCGATTGCAGATCGCCGGTGGGCATCTCATCGCCCGACAGGCCCAGGTCTTCCGGGGTGATCTGGCTGGATTTCGCCTCCACCGCGGCGCGACGCACACGGTTGAGCAATTCCCGCACGTTGCCTGGCCAGGCGTGCTCGGACATCGCCTGCCGCGCTGCGGCATTGAAGCTGCGCGCTATCGTGCCCGTGTGCGCCTGGCGGAAATCGTCCAGAAAGGTCCGGGCCAGGTGGCCGATGTCCTCGCCGCGGCTGCGCAGGGGCGGGATCGGCAGGCGCAGCACATCCAGGCGGAACAGCAGGTCCTCGCGGAAGCGGCCGTTTTCCACCGCGTGATGGAGGTCGACGTGGGTGGCGGCGATCACCCGCACGTCGACATGGATCGGCTGGCTGCCACCGACGCGCTGGAGGCTGCCTTCCTGCAACACCCGCAGCAGGTTGACCTGTGCATCCAGCGGCAGGTCGCCGATTTCGTCGAGGAAGATGGTGCCGCCATCGGCGGCCTCGAAATGGCCGATGCGACGACCGTTGGCGCCGGTGAAGGCACCGCGCTCATGACCGAACAGCTCCGACTGGATGAGGCCGCTCGGCAGTGCGCCGCAGTTGACCGCCACGAACGGCGCGTTTCTACGCGGCGAGAGTTCATGCACTGCACGTGCGACCAGTTCCTTGCCGGTGCCGGTCTCGCCGGAAATCATCAAGGGCAGGTCGATGGGCGCGAACTGGTGCAGGCGCGCGAGGACCTCGAGCATGGCCTGGCTCTGTCCGAGCAGCGCGTCGATCGCACGGCCTTGATGATCGCGCGGGCCATTGCGTGGGACGGGGGATGCCGTGCATTCCTCCAGCGCCCTGGACAACGCGTGCGTGTCGAGCGGAAAACGCAGCCGCGACCTGCAGACGGACAGCAACGCGCCCACCCCGCCTTTCTTCTCCGAGCGCGAATCGCTCATGGCGATCAACGGCAAGTCGGGATGCGCCTCCAGCAGCGCATCGACCAGCGTCGAAACCGAGGACACGCCGCGTGAATCGATGCAGGCGACGACGGTTTCGTTGTCGCGCAGGCTGATGCGTGGCAGACCCTCCGCCGGCGCCGTCCGTACGCTCCAGCCTACGGCGGCCAGCATCCGCCGATGGCGGTCTTCAAGGGCGCCGAACCAGATGACGCATCTTCGCGGGGATGGGACAAGGTCCGCTTTGGCGGTCATCGTCATTCTCGTGCGCTGCAAGCCAGGACCCGCCTGGCACCGCGAAGCGCGTCGGTCCGGCCGGGTATTTCATGCCGGCTCGCCCCCAACCGCATGAACCGTGATTTATATCACAGAACAGAGCGAGGATTCCGCGCCGAATGTCGGCTCAGCCGGGCAGGGCGTCGTGTTCGCGGTGGTAGCGGGTGGCCTCTTCCACTTCGCGCCTGGAGCCAAGGAACACCGGTACCCGCTGGTGCAGCCCGGTCGGCGCGATGTCCATGATCCGCTCCCGCCCATCGGTCGCCGCGCCGCCGGCCTGCTCGACGAGGAAACTCATCGGATTGGCCTCGTACATCAGGCGCAGTTTGCCGGCCTTGGACGGGTCCTTGCGGTCCCAGGGATAGATGAAGATGCCGCCGCGGGTCAGGATGCGATGCACGTCGGCCACCATCGAGGCGATCCAGCGCATGTTGAAATCCTTGCCGCGCGGGCCTTCCTTGCCGATCAAGAGGTCGTCGACGTACTGCTGCATCGGCGCCTCCCAATGCCGCTTGTTCGACATGTTGATGGCGAATTCCCGGGTTTCCTCCGGCACCGTCATGCCGCGCTGGGTGAGCACGAAGCTGCCCTGCTCGCGATCGAGGGTGAAGGCATGGGTGCCGTGGCCGACGGTGAGGATCAGCGTCGTCGAGGGGCCATAGACGCAATAGCCGGCCGCGACCTGGGCATTGCCCGGTTGCAGGAAGCAGCCATCATCGGGCGACACCACGCCCTCCGGGCAACGCAGCACCGAGAAGATGGTGCCGACCGAGACATTGACGTCGATGTTGGAAGAGCCATCGAGCGGATCGAACAGCAGCAGGTAGTTGCCGCGCGGATAGACGTCCGGGATCGGCACGCTGTGCTCCATCTCCTCGGAAGCGAGGCCGGCGAGGTGGCCGCCCCAGGCATTGGCCTCCAGCAGCACGTCGTTGGCGATGACGTCGAGTTTCTTCTGCGCCTCGCCCTGCACGTTGCCGGTGCCCGCATCGCCCAGCACGCCGCCGAGCGCACCCTTGCCGACCGCCACCGAAATCGTCTTGCAGGCGCGCGCAACTACTTCGATCAGCAGGCGCAGCTCGGCGTTGAGGTGGCCGGCGCGTTCTTCCTCGATCAGGAAGCGGGTCAGCGAGATGTTCTTGCGCGTGTGCGGCATGCGGCGGCTCCGGGGGCGAAGGCGACATTGTCGCGCAACGACGGGGATCAGCGCTCGGCCGGCAGTTGCAACCAGACGGCATCGCCTTCCACGCCGGCACCGCGACGTTCCGCGGCATCGGCGTTGCGCGCCTGGTTGACGGCCAGCCCCTCGTTGCGTGCCAAGGTGGCGACATCCTCGGCGCGGCGACGCGCGTCGGGCAGGGAGCCTCCCATCGCCACCACGTCGATGGCGCCGACCTGCCAGCGGCGCAAGGCCCACAGTTGCGCGTCGAGCTGGCGGGCGGGCGAGGGGGCCAGTCGGCCCTCGTCATCCAGCTGCCAGCGCACCGGTTGCAGGCGCTGCAGGGGCGGGATGACATCGATGGCCGTCGCGTCGTCTTCGGCAAGCGCCGTGGCGAGTTCACGCTCCAGTGCGCGGGCCTGCTCGAGGCTCAGGGGGTTGTCCGGGGCCAGCCGCAGTTGCAGTCGCGCACCATCTCCACTGGTTTCGAGCGTGCCGAAGCGGGCCAGGACCGCTTCCATCACCTTGCGGCGCGCATCCTGCTCGTTCTGGCGACGCTCATCGCGGCCGTTTTGCGCCTCTTTCAGCGCGGCAATGGACTGGCCCAATTCCGCCAGGGTGGCCCGCTGGTTGCCGGGGTCGGCGTTCTCGGCGGTGATGACTTCGCGCAGCTGCACGTCGACCTCGCGGCCCAGCTGCTCGCGCAGCACCGTCGCAAGTCGCTTGTCCAGCCCTTCCACGTAACGGGGCGTCATCAATACCGCATCCACCTTCAGGCCTTCACCCTCCATGTCCACGCGCAGGGCGGAGATGCGCCCGTTGATCTGCGACGCCTCGCGGTCCAGCACGCTGCGGATCGCAAGTTCCGCCTGGGTCTGCTGGGCGATGTGGCGCAACGACAACCCCAGCGGGATCGACAGCAGCGCCAAGGCACCGACGATCAGGGCGGCCTGCCAGGCGGTCTGCTTGGGGGAATCGCTGCCGCCGAACCCGTAGAGCCGCGCCACCACCGTGACCGAGAGCGAGATCGCCAGCAGGTTGGTCGTCAGCAGCAGGGCCGCGCCGCCGGCGATGCTCCAGTTCGCCAGCACCAGGCCATAGGCGACCACCGCCAGCGGCGGCATCAACGCGGTGGCGATGGCCACGCCGACGATCGCCTCGCCCTTGCGGGTGATCGTCGCATAGGCACCGGCCAGGCCGGAGAACACCGCGACCAGCAGGTCGAAGAACGTCGGTTGGGTGCGCGCCAGGATTTCCGGCGTGGCCTGCTGCAAGGGCGACAACCAGACGATCAGCATCGCCATTGCCAACGCGAACGCGATACCGACCGCCATGGTTTTCAGCGCGGAACGCACGGTGCGGAAGTCGAAAGTGGCCAGGCCCATGCCGAGTTCGATGATCGGCCCCATCAGCGGGGCGATCAGCATCGCGCCGATGATCACCGCTGCCGAGTTCTGCAACAGCCCCAGCGTGGCGATGCCGACCGACATCAGGGTCATGAAGACATAACGCGGGCCGGGCGCACCCGCTTCATCGACGTGGGTGAGCACGGCGACGCGATCGGTGGGTTCCACCAGTTGCTTCTTGCGCCACTGGCGCAACCAGCGCCAGAGCACCGCGGGGCTGGGAATGTCTTGCAGCACGCTCATCTGCCAATCGATCAATCGGAACTCGCAGCGATTATCCGGCGGTGCGATGAAGACGGGGCGAGCGCTCAGATGATCCGCAGGGTGATCGCCTTCAGCACGGCGCGGGTGCGGTCGCGGGTATCGAGCTTTTCCAGGATGACCGACACATAGTTCTTCACCGTGCCTTCGGCCAGGAAGATGCTGCGCGCGATCTCCTTGTTGCTGTAGCCGCCGGCCATCAGCCGCAGGATCGCGACTTCACGCTCACCGAACAACTCTTTCGGCGCGTCGTCGGCGTGATATCGGTAACGACTGCGCACCGCGTCGGTGCTGACAGGCTGCAACAGGGTCTCGCCCGTCGCCGCGCGGGTGATGGCATCGCGCAGGTCTTCGGGCGCGGCATCCTTGAGCAGGAAGCCTTGTGCGCCAGCCTCGCAGGCAGCCAGCAGCAGCGCGCTGTCGTCGAACGTGGTGAGGAAGACGCAGGGCGTGGCATCGCCGCGCTCACGCAGGGCCCGCAGCGCGTTGATACCGTCCATGCCCGGCATGCGAATGTCGGAGAGGATCAGGTCGACCGGTACATCTGCAAGTTGGGCGATGAGGTCCTCGCCGTGCTCCGCTTCGAACGCGATGGTGATGCCTTGCTTTTCCAGCAACGCACGCAGCCCTGCACGAACCAACGCCTGGTCATCGGCCAGTGCAATTCGGATTGTTTCGCTCATGCCGGAAGCTCCACCTGGATGCACAGTGCGCCTTGCGCAGCCCGGGTGATTTCAATGCGGCCACCACGCTCCTGAACGCGCTCGCGCATTCCGGTCAGGCCATTGCCTTCGCGCCATGCGCCCGGCAAGCGCCCGTCGTCCTCGATGCGCAGGTGCAGCGCATCGCCTCGTGCCGCCAACGCAACCTTCAGCGTCTTCGCTTCCGAATGCCTTGCGCTGTTGGTCAAGGCTTCCTGCACCACGCGCAGCACGGTGTCGGCCAGCGCCGGATCGGTGATGTGCACGCTGTCGTCCATCGTCAATTCAATCCGGGGTTGCGGAAACGGCGCGGCCAATGCCTGTAGCGAGGTGGCGATGTCGAGGCCTTCGACATCGCGCAGTGCATGCACCACGCCGCGGATGTCGGCCAGCAGTTCGGCGGAGAGTTGCTCGGCCAACTGCAATTGCGGCGACGCGCCTGCGCCGGTGTTCAGGGCGCGCAGGTTGAGCCGCAGGGCGGTGAGCTTGTGGCCGGCGACATCATGCAACTCCCGCGCGACGCGCATCCGCTCGGCATCGCGCGAGCTTTCGGCAAGCAAGGCGCGGGTGGCCAGCAGGTCGGCATTGACGCGGGCCAAGTGGTCACGCGCGTCTTCGGCGCGGCGCGCGTAGTGCATGGTCATGGCGGCGAACAACTGGAAGCAGGCCACCAGCAAGACCGAGGCGGTCGGACTGGACGCGCCGGCCTCGCGCAACACCCACCAGATGAGTGCATTCGCGATGACGAGCGCAAGCAGCACGCGCCGCACCGACCATTCGCCGGCGATGTTCGCCGCCCAGACCACGGTCAGGATCACCAATGTGCCCCGCTGCGGGAAGTAGGCCAGCATGAATAGGGCGATCGCGCCCATCGCCACTAGGCTTGCGTCACGCAGCCTGGCGGGCAGGGCCGGCACGGCGTCATCCAGCAGCATCAGCATGGCGAACAGGACGATCAGCGGATAGGCCAGCCATGCCTGCGCCGGGGCCAGGCGGCCAAGGGTCGCGGCCACCGCCAGCAGGGTCAGAAGGCCGATCAGGTTGAGCGGTTGCAGCAGCCGGGCTAGGCGCGGGCGAAGGGCGAGGACGTCCATGCCGCCATGCTGGTCAAGGCGGGCCGCCGAGACAAGCCGGATGCGCAAGAAAGTGACTTCCGGCAGGATGGATCGGTGACCTCCGGGCATGGGTCGCAAGGACATCGGCCTGCACAGTGGTGGCGTCAGTTCGAGGAGCCCCCCTTCATGCCCGGTTATGCCTTCATCGTCTTCGCCCATGTCGCGTTCGGTGCGTTGGCCCTGGTCGCGTTCTGGTCAGCTGCGTGGATGAAGAAAGGTTCGCCGCGCCACCGCGCGATCGGCAAGGTGTTCCTGCTGGCGATGCTGGGCATCGTCATCAGCGGCCTGCCTTTGGTCGCGGAGCGGTTGTACGTCCGACACCAACCTGTCGCCGCATTGTTCCTGGCCTATCTGCTCACCATCACCGCGCAGACCTGTTGGATGGCTTGGCGCGCCGTCACCGACAAGCGCGATTGGCGGGCACTGACCCGCCGCATCGGATGGATGCTCAACCAGTGGCTGCCGGGACTGGTCGCGACGCTCACGTTCGGCGTCGGCATCGCCATGCACGATCCGCTGTTGATCGGCTTCTCCATCATCGGCCTGGTGACGGCACTGCGGATGTGGCGCTTTGCGCGCAAGGGACCGGATCGGCCCAACTGGCACATCGTCATGCATTACCAGGCGATGCTCGGCGCCGGTGTCGCCACCCATGTCGCTTTCCTCAGCATCGGCATGCGCCCGGTATGGACGTGGCTGTCGGCGCATGCCGCCGTGCCCGACATGGTGGTCTACCTGTTTCCGTGGTTCGCACCGCTCGCGGTGGCAGTGGTCGCGGCCAAGTGGCTGGACCGCAAGTACATCCGGCCGTCGCGCCTCAGCCGCGCGGCGGTGGGTGCCGCCTAGACGTCGGCGTCGCTCGGCCAGCCTTCGCCGCTGCCGCGATGGATCACTTCATCGCTGTCCAGCACGCTGCCGGCGGCGAGCGTCTCCTGCCCGGCCAGGCGCGCGTAGAGCGGCGCGAAGTCGGGGCCGGTGGCATCCATCAACTGCTGGTAGCTGTCGATGACGAAATAGGTTTTCTGGTAACTGTCGATGCGGTAGGGCGTGCGCATGATGCGTTCGAGGTCAAAGGCAATCCGGTTGGGCGCCTCCGATTCCAGCGAATACAACGATTCGCCTTTCGATGACACGATGCCGCTGCCATAGATGCGCAGTCCGTCCGGCTGGCGGATCAGGCCGAATTCCACCGTGTACCAGTACAGCCGGGTCAGGTTGACCAGCGCCTCGGGGCCGATGCCGTGCGCCTTCACTCCGCCGCGGCCATAGGCTTCGATGTAGTCGGCGAACACCGGCAGCATCAGCAGCGGCACGTGGCCGAACAGGTCGTGGAAGAGATCGGGCTCCTCGATATAGTCGAGCTGGTCGGGACGGCGGATCCACCAAGTCACCGGGAAGCGGCGGTGGGCGAGGTGGTCGAAGAAGTCGAGCTCCGGCAGCAGGCCCTCCACGCCGATGATCTGCCAGCCGGTGGCAGCGCCCAGCACTTCGTTCAAGTCCGCGAACTTGGGGATGCGGTCGGGCGTCATGCCCATCGCATCCTGCGAGGCCAGGAATTCGTCGCTCGCTCGGCCGACCAACAAGGCGCGCTGGCGCTCGTAGAGTTGCCGCCAGACATCGTGGTCGATGTCGCTGTAGCCCTCCCACGGCTGCTCGATCACGCCGGTGGCATAGACCGGGACCTTGCCCTTGTCGGTGACGATGTTCTCGACGCGTCGCGGTGTGCTGTTCATGCGTCGAGTTTACGCCGCGCGTCGCGGGCTTACTTGACTGGGCGGATGTAGTAGCCGGTGTCGCCCTTCAGCGTGCAGGTGCTGGCGCCGGTCCTGAGGCATCGCACCTCGACGCGATCACCGACCGCCGGTTGGTTGTTTGGCCGGCCCCAGACCGGGTTGTTCAGCCGCGCCCCACTCATCGTGGTGACCACGGTGCCATCCACCGTCGCGGTGCAGACAGCATCGAAATGGCAGCTGTTGTCGATCGCGCCGACCGTGCCGGAGAACGTCAGCACGCCCTTGGCATCGGCTTGCGGGCCGCTGGCGGCGCAGGCGGCCAAGCCTGCGATGAGGGCCGGGACGAGGATCCAGTGAAAGCGCATGGCACGATTCCTTGAGGCGACACCGAGGATGCTGCGACAGCCCGTGTCCGTGACTGGTGAATGCGATGCACAACGCCGGCGCGACATCCTTCCGGCCTTGCGGCAAGCTGCGCGCATGGAACCCGCGCCGCATCCGATCTCGATCCCGTCCCGCGGCGAACGTTGGCTGCTGGCCGGCGGCGTGCTGCTTGCACTGCTCGCCTCGTTCCTCATCACCCACGATCGTTTGACCTGGCTGCTGGAAACGCTGTGGGTGATCGCCGGCCTCGGATTGATTGCACGGCGATGGCAGCGCTTCCCGTTGACGCGCCTGCTGTGCTGGTTGTTGTTGCTGCACGCGATGGTACTGATCCACGGTGGCGCCTACACCTATGCACAAACCCCGGCCGGTTTCTGGTTGCAGGAGGTGCTCGGCACCGCGCGCAACCCGTGGGATCGGGTCGGCCACTGGATGCAGGGATTCGTTCCCGCCATCCTCGCCCGCGAACTGCTGCTGCGGCTGACGCCACTACGCCGTGGCGCTTGGCTGGTCTATCTGGTGCTTGCCGCGACCTTGAGTTTCAGCGCCTTCTTCGAATTGATCGAATGGTGGGCGGCGCTCGCTTTCGGTGCGGATGCCGACGCCTTCCTCGCTACCCAGGGCGATCAGTGGGACACGCAGTGGGACATGTTCCTGTGCCTGCTCGGCGCGATGGCGTCCCTGCTGGTGTTCTCGCGCTGGCACGACCGCCAACTGGGCCTCGTCTGAAACTCAGTCCGTTGCGGCGCAGCTGCCGTCGCGGCCGATCCAGCGCCCCAGCTTGTCCAGCAGGCTTGGCTCGCACTTCGGCTTAGGCGGCAGCGTGTGGCGCCTGGCCCATTCGGTTTCGCGCGCGCGTCGCAGCGCAGCCAACTTGGACTTGATCTGCGGCATTGCCGCTTGTGTCGCTTTCTCGCCTTCCAGGATCGCGACGTTCTTCTGCTCGAAATCGGCCGCGCCGATCTGCCCGACGCGCGGACGGATGACGATGTCGGCGCGCGCCAGCTCCTGCGCCCCCAGTTTCTCGCCCATGATGGTGATGGACTGGTTGACGATGCCCAGCATGCTGCCCGGCTGGTTGCCGCCGGCCTTGCTGGAGATGTCGATGGCGATGACGAAGTCCGCGCCCAACTCGCGCGCGGCATCGACCGGCACCGGGCTGACCACGCCGCCATCGACATAGCGCTTGCCACCGATCGTCGCCGGCTCGA
>JAEWNY010000105.1 GCA_023461075.1 Pseudomonadota bacterium
TAGCGGAATACCAGCGTGTCGGGTTTCGGCGCCGCCACCACGCCGACGAAACGGCTCATCGCCGAGAGCAACTCGGATGCGCTGCCCAGCAGTTGGCGGGTGTCGCTGCCGGCCAGTTCGCTGCGCAGCTGTTGCATCTCGGTCGCCGGCAACGGCCGGCACTGCAGCAGGCTGTCGACGAACATCCGGTAGCCCTGCGCGGTCGGGATGCGTCCGGCCGAGGTATGGGGCGAGGCCAGCAAGCCCAGTTCCTCAAGGTCCGCCAGGATGTTGCGCACCGTCGCCGGGCTGACCTTGAGGCCGGCGTGCTCGGCCAGGGTCTGCGAGCCGACCGGCGCGCCATCGCGGATATACCGCGCGATCAGCGTGCGCAGCAGCTGGCGGGCGCGGGCATCGAGTGGGACGGCATCGTTCATGGCATCGATATGGTGCCTCAGCCCGCGGCCTCAAGCATCTCAATCCCTGCGATGCCAGCGATTAAGCTATGCGCGATGCTCACCCGCCTCGCCATCGCCGACTTTGCCGTGGTCCGTTCCGCCGCGCTGGATTTCGGCCCCGGCATGACCGTCATTTCCGGCGAAACCGGCGCCGGCAAGTCGTTGCTGGTGGATGCGCTCGGCTTCATCTGCGGCGAGCGTGCCGATGCCGGCGTGGTCCGCCACGGCGCCGAACGCGCGGAATTGTCCGCCGAATTCGATCTGGTCGATGCGCCCGCGGCCCGCGACTGGCTTGCCGATGCCGAGATGGATGAAGGCACGACCTGCCACCTGCGTCGCGTGCTGCGTGCCGATGGCGGCTCCAAGGCGTGGATCAATGGACGCCTGGCCAGCGTGGCGCAATTGGCGGAGCTGGCTGCGCTGCTGGTCGAAATTCACGGCCAGCACGCCCAGCAGACCCTGCTCGCTCGCGCCTCGCAACTCGCCCTGCTCGATGCCTACGGGCGCCACGCGCCGCTCCTGCAAGAGGTCGCTGCTGCCGCCGCCGGCTGGCGTGCGTTGAACGATGAGCTGGCCGAACTTACCGGCCGAGGCGACGTCGCCGACCGCATCGAATTCATGCGCCACCAGTTGCGCGAGCTCGAGGCCGAAGACCTGGAGGTCGACAGCCTCGCCGCGCTCGACGCCGACCATCGCCGGCAGGCGCACGCCGGGGAACTGGCCGCGGCCAATGCCGAGGCCCGCGGCCTGCTGGCCGAATCCGACGAGGCCAATGCCCTTGCCTTGCTCCACCGCGCCCGCGAGGCGATCGCCGCGGTCATCGACCACGAACCGCGCCTGCGTGAAGTCGACGCGATGCTGGAGTCGGCGGTGATCTCGCTGGACGAGGCCGCCGGTGCGCTGGGCCGGCTGGCCGATGGCAGCGACAGCGAGCCGGGGCAGTTCGAAGCGCTCGATGCCCGCCTGCAACGCCTGCATGCGCTGGCGCGCAAGCATCGCGTGGCGCTTGACGGCCTGGCCGAGTTGCGCGCGCAATTGCAGACCGACCTTACCGCGCTCGAGAACGCGGAATCACGCGTGGATGCGCTGGGCGCGGAGATTGCCGCAGCCCGTGGCGACTGGGACCAAAGCGCGACGAAACTCGGCAAGGTGCGCGCGAAGGCGGCGAAATCTCTGGCCGATGCAACGGCTGCGATCATCCGCGAACTTGGAATGGGCGAAGCGGACTTCCGCGTCGAACTGACCCGCGAGCCGGATATCGACCCGAACCCCTTGGGCGCCGAACGCGCCGAATTCCTGATCGCCGCCAACCCCGGACAGCCGCCGCGACCGCTGCGCAAGGTCGCCTCGGGCGGCGAGCTTTCACGCATCTCGCTGGCGATCGAGGTTGCGGCGATCGGCATCGACAACGTCCCGACCATGGTCTTCGACGAGGTCGACAGCGGCATCAGCGGCGCGGTGGCCGACGTGGTCGGCCGCAAGTTGCGGGCGCTCGGCGCTCGTTGCCAGGTGATGTGCGTGACCCACCTGCCGCAGGTCGCCGCGCAGGGCCATGCGCACTGGCGCGTGGCCAAGGCCAGCCGCGAGGGCGTGACCATGAGCGCAGTCGAGCACCTGGACGAGGCCGGTCGCACCGAGGAACTCGCGCGTTTGCTCGGGGGCGCCAGGGTCAATGATGCCGCGCGCGCCGCGGCGCGCAGCCTGCTCGCCTCGGCGGCCTGAAGTGGCCTATTTCTTCTTGCGGACGTACAGGACCAGCGCGTGGTCCTCGATCGCATAACCGTGGCGCGCGGCGATCTCGCGCTGCAGCTTCTCGATTTCCGGGCTTTCGAACTCGATGATCTTGCCGCTGTCCAGGTCGACCATGTGGTCGTGGTGGTCGCCGCGGTCGAGTTCATAAACCGCCTGGCCGCCCTCGAAGTGGTGCTTGAGCACCAGCCCCGCCGCCTCGAACTGGGTCAGCACCCGGTAGATGGTCGCCAGGCCGATGTCCTCGTTGTCGACCAGCAACTGCCGGTAGATGTCCTCTGCGGTCAGGTGGCGGGTCTTGTTCTGCTCCAGCAGCTGCAGGATGCGCACGCGTGGTTGGGTGACCTTGAGGCCGGCGTTGCGTAGATCGTCGTTGTCCATCGAATGATCTGAACGCAGGCTGCCCGTGGCGGCCCGCGGCTCCTGTGGGCATGGGCGAGGATGTATTATGACCCAACCCCACGAACGACCCATCGCGCATGCGCAAGAGCTTGTTGATCCTCGCACTGGCCGCCACGACCGCCGGCTGCGGCATCGTGTATCGCCAGCCGATCTACCAGGGCAACCTGATCGACGAGGCGGCCGCCCAGCAGCTGCAGGTCGGCATGAACAAGCAGCAAGTGGCCGCGATGCTGGGCACGCCGTCCATCGAAGACCCCTTCCACCACGACCGCTGGGACTACACCAGCAGCGTGCGACGGGGTCGTGCCGGTCCGCCCGAAGTGAAGAACTTCGTGGTGTATTTCCAGAATGACGCGGTCACCCGCTGGGAAGGCGAGTATTTCGCCAACCAGGATGCGGAACTGTCCAAGCGCTCGCTGCGCGACTTTGGGCCGAACCTGCGCAAGGAGCGCAAGGACCGCCGCTGAAGGACTTCCGCGGGCAACCGCCGAAGTGTCGAAGCCCGCGTCAGCGGGCTTTCGCTTTCATGGCCTGCGCGGTTTCCGCGCGACGCCGCCGCGCTTGCTTGGGGTCGATGACCAGTGCCCGCAGCAATTCCAGCCGGTCGCCATCGTGGAGGATGGTGGCATCGCTGACGCGGCGGCCGAACACCGCCATCCCGGCCAGTGGATGGCCTTCTGCCAGGCCCGAGGCGCTGCAGGGCTGCAGCGCGGTCGCGCCTTCGGGCAAGTCGAGCACACGTGCGGCGCAGCGATCCGGCCAGGCCGCGACCACCTCGATCTTCACTCAGGCCGCCTCGGCGCTGGCGGTGCGCACGAAGTCATCGACCATGCGATCGGCCAGCCCGGTCATGCCGAGGCGGATCACCGGCCCGAGCAGGCTGGATGCGGTCTCGAACTCCAGCAGCAGCGAAACCTTGCTGGCCTCGGCCGAGAGCGGCTTGAACTCCCAGCGCCCGTGCAGCCTCTTGAACGGGCCTTCGGCCAATTGCATGTCCATCGAGCGGCCCGGCTCCATCACGTTGCGGGTGATGAACCAGGTCTTGAAGCCGGCCAATTGCAGGTCCAGCCGTGCCGTCATTGCATCGGCTTCGCGCCCCAGCACCTCGGCACCGGTGCACCAGGCGAAGCGGCGGGGATAGGCCTCGACATCGGCCACCAGCGCGTACATCGCCTCGGCCGGACGCGCCACCAGTGCGCTGCGTTCAATCCGGTTCAACCAACACCCTCCCTCACTGCAAATTGCGCATCCATCGGCGACAATGCCACGATGAGCAAGGACGCCAAGAACAAGAGCACGAAGGATACGGCAAAGAATCCCACCATCGCGCTGAACAAGCGCGCGAAGCACGAGTACCACCTCGAGCAGCGCTACGAGGCCGGGCTGGAACTGCAGGGCTGGGAACTGAAGGCGATCCGCGCCGGCCGCGCCAACATCGGCGAGAGCTATGCGCTGATCAAGAACGGCGAGATCTTCCTGTTCGGCGCGCAGATCACCCCGCTCATCCAGGCATCCACCCATGTGGTCGCCGACGATCGTCGCAATCGCAAGTTGCTGCTGCATCGGCACGAGATCGACAACCTGATCGGGCGGGTCGAGCGCGATGGCTACACCATCATCCCCACCGCGCTGTACTGGAAGGGCAACAAGGTCAAAGCGGAAGTGGCGCTGGCCAAGGGCAAGCAGGCGCACGACAAGCGCGCGACCAGCAAGGAGCGTGACTGGAACCGCGAGAAGCAGCAGGTGATGCGCCGGCACAACAAGTACGCCTGAGCCATTGGCGCGATGTAAAGAGAAAGGCCGGAATCCTTGCGGATCCCGGCCTTCGCGTTTGGTGGAGGTGGGCGGAATCGAACCGCCGTCCGAAGGCACTCCATGCCCGGCACTACATGCTTAGCCCGCTGTTGGTTCTCGTGTCATGGCAACACAGCGTGCGAAGCACACCAAGACACATACCCGCTAAGGTTGAGCCGCGGTTGGCGGGTCGCCGCCGTGGCCGATCCTGTGATCAGTGACCCTACATCCACGAGCACAGGCACAAGTGGGTTCAGGGCTTACGCCTTAAGCGGCGAGAGCGTAGTTGTCGTCGTTGGCAACTATGAGTTTTGCAGCTGGATTAGCGAGGAAAGCTACCCCCTCGGCATGCGCCAGACGATTTCGCAACCCCCGTCGAAGCCAGTGCACCCCCGGGAATGTCGATGTCATCCGACGTGACCAGTATAGGGATGTCGCCGCATCGCGCCAGTCCTGCCCGATGATCGATGCCGCCGGTTCAGGCAGGCGAAGCCGCCTCCACCGCCTCGTCATCCATCGCCACGAAACCGCCGGTTTGGCGTGCCCACAGCCTGGCGTAGAGGCCATTCGCGGCGATGAGCTCGGCATGCGTGCCGGTCTCGACGATGCGACCCTTGTCCATCACCACCAGCCGGTCCATCCGCGCGATGGTCGAAAGCCGGTGCGCGATCGCGATCACCGTCTTGCCCTGCATGAGCCGGTCGAGGCTTTCCTGGATCGCCGCTTCCACTTCCGAATCGAGGGCGGAGGTCGCTTCGTCCAGCAGCAGGATCGGCGCGTCCTTCAGCAACACCCGCGCGATCGCGATGCGCTGTCGCTGCCCGCCCGACAGCTTGACACCGCGCTCGCCCACCTGCGCCTCGAAGCCGGTGCGGCCCTCGTTGTCGCTCAGGGCCGGGATGAAACCATCGGCGCGTGCGTCGCGCACCGCGGCATCGATCATGTCGGCATCGGCCGCCGGACGTCCGTACAGCAGGTTGTCGCGGATCGATCGATGCAGCAGCGCCGTGTCCTGCGTCACCACGCCGATCTGGCTTCGCAACGAGGCCTGCGTCACTCGTGCGATGTCCTGACCGTCGATGAGGATACGCCCGGATTCCAGGTCGTAAAGGCGCAGCAACAGGTTCACCAAGGTGGTCTTGCCGGCGCCGCTCGGTCCCACCAGACCCACCTTCTCGCCCGGCGCGATCGCCAGGTTCAGGCCGGAGATGACCCCGCCTTTTTTCCCGTAGTGGAAATGGATGTCATCGAACACCACTTCGCCGCGTGTGACCTGCAGCGTCGTCACATCATCCGCATCGACCACGGTGAGCGGATGCGCCACCGTGCTCATCCCGTCCTGCACGGTGCCGATGTTCTCGAACACGCCGTTGATCACCCACATGATCCAGCCGCTCATGTTGCTGATGCGGATCGCCAGCCCGGAAGCGAAAGCCACCGCGCCCACGGTAATGTGGCCCTGCGACCACAGCCACATGCCGATGCCGGTGGTGCCGGCGATCATCAAGCCGTTCCACGCGGTCATCGAGGCATCCATGCCCGTCGTGAGGCGGGTCATCGCCCGCACCTTCTCCACGTTCTCCTGTAGCGATTCGCGGGTGTATTCGTGCTCGCGCTCGCGGTGCGGGAACAGCTTCAGCGTGACGATGTTGGTGTAGCCATCGACCACCCGGCCCATGAACTTCGACTTCGCCTCCGATGCGGCGAACGAGCGCTTCTTGGTACGCGGGACGAAGAAACGCATGATCGTGACGTAGCCGACCAGCCAGACGAGCAGCGGGATCATCAACCGCCAGTCGGCCTTGGCGAACAGCCAGAGCGCGGTGCCGGTGTAGATGAAGACGTACCAGAGCGCATCGACGATCTCCACTGCCGATTCGCGCAAGGAGGCACCGGTTTGCATGATCCGCTGAGCGATGCGCCCCGCGTAATCGTTCTGGAAGAACGCCAGGCTCTGCCGCGAGACATACAGGTGTTGTTGCCAGCGGATGCGTCCGGTCAGCGAGGGCACCAGCGCCTGGTTGACCAGCAAGGCATGCGCCAGCGTCGCCAGCGGACGCAGCAGGACCACGACCACCGCCATCCACAGCAGCGTGCGGCCGTGCTCGGCGAAGAATGCACGCGGGCTATCCGATTGGGTGGCGAGGTCGATGAGTTTTCCGACGTAATCGAACAACGACACTTCGATCAGCGCGACGAAAAACCCGACCACGCACACACCCAGCAGCACCCAGCGCGCCTGGCGCAGGTAATGCCAGTAGAAGCGCCAGATCTGCTGGGGCGGCATACGGCCCGCGTCGGGCGCGAAGGGATCGATCAGGCGTTCGAACCAGCGCAGCATGTCGGCATCGGATCAGGGCGGGACAGTGTCGCACAGGAGCCGCGGCGCGCATCGCATCGCTGGACGGATAACCGCGGCACCCTGGGCTGGCCCGAGCATCAAGCATGCGAAATCGCCGATCCGGCATCGGCAAGCACACATCGCTCAAACAGAAAGGGCCGCATCACTGCGGCCCTTCCACGTGTCGCTGATGCGTGACGCCGCTCAGCTGCCGGTCTGCACCGGGATCAGGCGGATCTCGACGCGACGATTCAGCGCGCGACCCTGTTCGGTGTCGTTGCTGGCCACCGGGTACTGGTAGTTGTAGCCGCGGGTTTCCATGCGCACCTGCTGTACGCCCTGGCCAGCCAAGTAGGCAGCCACCGACTGCGCGCGACGATCGGACACGGTCTGGTTGGCGGCCAGGCTGCCGACGTTGTCGGTATGGCCGTTGATCTCGACGATGGTCTGGTTGTACTGGCCGATCGTCTGCGCGATCGAATTCAGCGCCGGGTAGAACTGCGGCTTGACCTCGGTCCGGTTGAAGTCGAAGGTCACGCCATCCGGCAGGTTGAGCTTGATGACATCGCCATCGCGCTGCACGTCGACGCCGGTGCCGGCGGTCTGGCGACGCAGTTCGGCTTCCTGGCGGTCCTGGTAGGCGCCGACGCCGGCACCCGCAATACCGCCGATGCCCGCGCCGATCATCGCGCGCTGGCGGCGTTCGGTCGCGTCCTTGCCGGACAACAGGCCGGCAACTGCACCGATGCCGGCACCGATCAGTGCACCGCGCTGGGTGCGGTTGGGATCGTTAGGGTCAGTGGTCTGGCCGGTGTAGGTGGCGCAACCGCCGAGCATGGTGACGGCAAGTGCCGCGGCGATACCCGTCTTGGTCATGGCGTTCATGCGTTCTTTCCTTGCTTGTGCGTGGATGACCCACGCAGGCTAGGCGGGGCGGCGTGGCTCGAACGTGAATGCGGAGAATGCGTTCAGTCCCTGCGCAAAGAGGTCACGGTGGGGTGAAGACAGCGCTCAGCGCACGCCATCGTCGGCGTAATGGCGCGGGATCCGTTCGTTGAGTTGCACCAGCAATTCGTAAGGGATGGTGCCCGCACGCGCGGCGACATCCTCGACGCGTATCGTTTCTCCAGCCTGTGCTCCGATCAACACCACCTCTTCCTCATTGAAAGCACTGCCCTCGCCGATGTCGACCATGAACTGGTCCATGCATACGCGCCCGGCAATGGCGTAGCGATTGCCGCCGATCAACACTTCACCCTTCGATGAGAGCGCGCGCGGCCAGCCATCGCCATAACCGATCGGCACCGTCACCAGCCGTGTCTGGCGCCCGGCCTGCCAGCTCGCGCCATAGCTGACGGTCGCGCCAGCCTTGACCACCTTGAAATACACCACGCGTGATTTCAGCTGCATCACCGGCTCGATGCCGACCGTGTCTCGCGATGCCGGATCGGGCAGCACCCCGTACAGCACGATGCCCGGACGCACCATGTCCAGCCAGGTGTCGGGGAAATGCAGCACGCCGCCGGAATTGGCGAGGTGACGGATCGGCATCGGCGCACCGATGCGTTCGAAGTGGGCGCAGGCTTCGCGAAATCGTTCGAGCTGCCGCATCGTCATCGGCGATGACGGATCGTCGGCGCAGGCCAGGTGCGAATAGATGCCTTTCAACTCGCACCATCGCGATGCCACCGCCGTCTCGATGAACGGCCCGCACGAATAACTGTGCACGCCGACGCGCTCCATGCCGGTATCGATCTTGAGATGGATGATGGCGCGCTTTCCGACCGCCTCGGCCGTGGCTTCGACCTGGTGCAACTTCTCGAGCGATGACACGGTGATTTCGAGGTCATGCTCGAGGTATTGCGCCACCTGCGGACCGAAGATGCCGCCCAGCACCAGGATCGGGCTGCGGATGCCGGCGCGGCGCAGCGCCATGCCCTCCTCCACGAACGCGACGCCCAGCTGGTCGATGCCTTCGCGCTCCAGCCTGCGCGCCACCGGTACCAGTCCATGCCCGTAGCCATTGGCTTTCACGATGCCCGTCACCGGCACACCGACGTGAGAACGGATCGCCGCGAGGTTGCGCGCCAACGCATCGAGGTCGACATCGATGCGGGTCGGGCGCTGCTCGAGGGAATCGCTCATGCGGCCATTGTAGGCCGCGCGCGCGTCACTCGAAGCTGCCGACGCTGTCGTGCGCCAGGTTGTCGAAGCGGGTGTACTCGCCGAAGAACTTCAGCTTGAACGCGCCGGTCGGGCCGTTTCGCTGCTTGCCGATGATGATCTCGGCCAGGCCCTTGTCCGGCGAGTTCTCCTTGTTGTAGTACTCGTCGCGATAGATGAAGACGATGACATCGGCATCCTGTTCGATGGCGCCGGATTCGCGCAGGTCGGCCATCACCGGACGCTTGTCGGTGCGCGTTTCCAGCGAGCGGTTGAGCTGGGAGAGCGCGATCACCGGCACGTTGAGCTCCTTGGCCAGTGCCTTGAGCGAGCGCGAGATCTCGGAGATCTCGGTCGCGCGGTTCTCGCTGTTGCCCGGCACCGCCATCAGCTGCAGGTAGTCGATGACGATGAGGCCGAGGTCATGCTCGCGCTTGAGCCGGCGCGACTTGGAGCGCAGCACGTCGGGCGAGAGCGCGGGCGTGTCGTCGATGAAGATCTTGACGTCTTTCAGGATGCGCACGGCGCTCGACACCCGGCTCCAGTCCTCGTCCTCCAGCTGGCCGGTGCGCAGGCGACTGGCGTTGACTCGCCCGACCGAGGACATCAGGCGCAGCGCCAACTGGCTGGCCGACATTTCCATCGAGAACACCGCCACCGCCTTCTTGGATTTCAACGCGGCGTATTCGGCCATGTTGATCGCCAGCGTGGTCTTGCCCATCGATGGACGCGCAGCGAGGATCAGAAGATCGGTGGGTTGCAGGCCGGCGGTCATCTCGTCGAACTCGGTATAGCCGGTCGGCAGGCCGGTGACGCTGCCGCCGCTGTCGAAGCGCTCCTGCAGGATCTCCACCGCTTCCTTCATCGCCGTGGTCACCGCGACGAAATCCGCGCGGCCGCGTGCGCCGGCTTCGGCGATCGCGAATACTTCCTGCTCGGCCTTGGCAAGAATCTCGCCCGACTCGCGGCCCTCGGGCTGGAAGGCGTCATTGATGATGCCGGTGCCGACCTCGATCAACTGCCGCAGCACGGCCTTGTCGCGCACGATCTCCGCATAGGCGCGGATATTGGCGGCAGACGGCGTGGTGCTGGCCAGTTCCACCAGATAGGCGCCGCCGGCGACCTCCTCGGCCTTGCCCTGCGACTCGAACCACTCACCCAGCGTCACCGCATCGAACGGCCGATTGCGCTCGGCCAGCTCGCGGATCGCGCGGAAGATCAGCTGGTGGTCGCGGCGATAGAAATCGCCTTCGGTGAGCAGGTCGGAGACGCGATCGAACGCCTCCGGTGCCAGCATCAAGCCACCCAGCACCGCCTGCTCGGCCTCGACCGACTGCGGCGGCAAACGCAACTGCTGCACCCGGCTGTCCGGGAAACGATCCTGGCCTCGGCCATGCTGGGGAAATTCGGGACGGCTGGACATGGGCGCGGGCGTACTCGAAGTCGTCGATCGCCGGCGTGGCGATCCGTTGCGTCCATGCTAGGCCGTCGCCTTGTGGAGCCGCGACGGAACATCCTGTGGATAAGTGTGATATCGCGTCGTCGCAGTGGATGAGACCGCGCGCCCGCGACGATGCGGCATCCGCAAAAGGAAACGGACGCCGAAGCGTCCGTTCCATATTCAGGCCATGCGCGGCGGCAGGAGATCTGCAACTCGCCAGGAGGGACTGCGAACCTGTCGCCAACAACGCCAGCACGAGCTGGCGAAGCAGGATCAGGATCAGGCTTCCTCGGCCTCGACGATCACCTTGACCGGCGTCTCCACGTCGGCGGCGAAGTGCGCCATGATTTCGTACTCGCCTGTGTTGCGCAGCGGGCCCTCGCCCAGCACGACTTCGCTCTTGTTGAGCGGGAAGCCGGCGGCGGTGAAGGCGGCGGCGATGTCACGCGGGGTGACCGAGCCGAACAGCTTGCCTTCGTTCGATGCATTGGCGCGGATGGTAATGCTCTGGCCTTCGATCGCGGCGCGGCGGCTCTCGGCCTCGTCATGGGTGGCCTTGGCCTTGGCTTCGTACTCGGCGCGCTTGGCCTCGAACTCGGCCAGGTTGGCGGCGGTCGCCGGCACGGCCTTGCCCTGCGGCACCAGGAAGTTGCGGCCGAAGCCCGGCTTGACGGCGACGGTGTCGCCGAGGGCACCGAGGTTCTGCACTTTCTGCAGGAGGATGAGTTTCATTGTGTGTCTCCGTTAGCGGGTTGGACCCGCAGCGTTGAGTTGTCCGGATGGACGGGGAAAGTTCGGCAACCATGCAAGGTTTGCCCAATGAACCGATTGCACAGCCAGCGCAGGGCTGGCCAAGGAGGCGAAGGGTGCGCGGACCCGATGTTGACGAGAGGTCAATGAGGGGCCGCGCGCCCGAAGCCGACAACGCCAGCCCAAGCTGGCGCAGCAATCAGACGTCGTGGTTGTCGGTGTAAGGCAGCAGCGCCAGATAACGCGCACGCTTCACCGCGGTCGCCAGCTGGCGCTGGTAGCGCGACTTGGTGCCGGTGATGCGGCTCGGCACGATCTTGCCGGTCTCTGTCAGGTACTGGCGCAGGGTGCCCAGGTCCTTGTAGTCGATCTCGGTCACGCCTTCGGCGGTGAACTTGCAGAACTTGCGGCGGCGGAAGAATTTGGACATGTCAGGGCTCCTCAGGCGGCTTCGGCGTTGTCGTCGGCGTCGCCGGCATCGGATGCCTCGGCGGACTCGTCGTCACGGCGGCGGCGCTCGCCGCGCTCGGGCTTGTCGCCCTTCTCGTCCTTGTTCTTCATGATCAGGGACTGCTCGGTGACCGGTTCGTCGCGCTTGATGATCAGGTGGCGCAGGACCGCATCGTTGAAGCGGAAGCTGTCGACCAGCTCGTTCAGGGCTGCCTGCTCGCACTCGATGTTGAACATCGCGTAGTGGGCCTTGACCAGGTTGTTGATCGGATAGGCCAGCATGCGGCGGCCCCAATCTTCCAGGCGGTGAACGGTGCCGCCGGCGTTTTCGATCAGGCCCTTGTAACGCTCGAGCATGCCCGGGACCTGTTCGCTCTGGTCCGGATGGACCAGGAACACGACTTCGTAATGACGCATCTTGTTGATTTCCTTGTGGATATCGGCCAAGCGGAATTGCCCGGTCCCGATAGCCCTCGGCCACGATCCGGCAAGCGGATGGCGCGTTCGGGCAAGCCCCCGCCGAAACGGGAGCCGGAAATTATGCAGGATCAAGGGTTTGCGTGCAAACCCAGTCTCGGCGCCGGTGGCTCAGGCTCGCTTGCGCGCGGCGATCCAGGCATCCATACGCGCCTCGAGCACGGTCAGCGGCACCGCACCGATATCGAGCACCGCATCGTTGAACTCGCGGATGTCGAACTTCGGCCCCAACTCGCGCTCGGCCCGCGCCCGCAGTTCCGAGCTCTTCAGCTGTCCGATCTTGTAGGCCAGCGCCTGCCCGGGCCAGGAGATGTAGCGGTCGATCTCGTTGGTGATGTCGGCCTCGGTCTTGGGCGAGTTGTCCATGAAGTAGCCGATCGCCTGCTCGCGGCTCCAGCCCTTGGCGTGCATGCCGGTATCGACCACCAGTCGCACCGCGCGCCACATGTCGTAGGCCAACTGGCCCATGCGGTCGTAGGGATCGTCGTACAGCCCCATGTCGAAGCCGAGGCGCTCGGCATACAGCCCCCAGCCTTCGATGTAGGCGGTGAAGCCACCATGGCGGCGGAATTTCGGCAGTTCGCCCAGTTCCTGCGCGCGGGCGATCTGGAAATGGTGACCGGGGACGGCCTCGTGCAGGGAGAGCGCCATCATCTCCCACTTCGGCCGCACTTCCGGGCGATACAGGTTGACGTAGTAATAGCCGGGCCGGCTGCCATCCTGCGCCGGGCCCATGTAGTAGGCGGTGGTGTTGTCGGCCGCAGTGGTCATCGGGATCGGTCGCACGCCATAGGGCATGCGCGGGATCATCTTCGACACCTTGACTAGCTCCGGGTCGATCCGCTTGGAGATCGCCTGGTAGGCGGTGAAGAGTTCCTCCGGGGTCTTGTAGAAAAAGCGCGGGTTGCTGCGCAAATCCATGAAGAAGGCCTTGAGATCGCCCTTGAAGCCGACCTCGTCCTTGATCTTCAGCATCTCGGCGCGGATCCGCGCGACCTCTTTGAGGCCGATGTCGTGGATCTGCTGCGGCGTGAGGTCGGTGGTGGTGTGCATCTTCGCCGTGTAGGCGTAATAGGCCTGCCCGTCCGGGCCATCGCTGGCGGCGATGCTATTGCGCGCCTTCGGCAGGTATTCGTCGTTGAAGAAGGTGGCGAACTTGCGGTAGGCCGGGACAATGTCGCCGGCGATCACCTTGCGCGCCTCGGCCGCCAATGCCGTCCGTTCGGCGGCCGGAATGGCATCGGGGAAACGCTCGAAGGTGGCGTAGAACGGACTCTTGGTCGGGTCATCGACGAGTTGCTTGTCGATCTGGGCAGAGATGCGCTGCATGAGCACCTTCGGCGGCATGACTCCGGCCTTGATGCCCTCGCGCATCAGCGCGGTGTTCTGGTCGATCAGCGCCGGGAGTGCACGCATTCGCGCAAGCCAGTCACGGTAATCCCGGGTCGTCGCGAAGCGGATCACCTCGGCGGTCTCGTTGGCGCTTTGCACCCCGCCCCTCTGGCTCAGCGGGATCAGGTGGCGCCTGAACTTCTGCGCCTCGATGCCGTTTTCCAACTGCCAGCGCTTGATGTCGTAACTGAGCTGGTCGGCGGCAGAGAGCTTGCCGCGGTCCATCGCCAGTAGTTCGGCCAAGGCCTTGCGGTCGGCCGCACCGCGCGCCTCAATGGCGGCGAGCGACATGTCGTCCCAGCGGTCGTTGGCGCGGTTGTCACCGGCGTAGGTGGCGGCCATCGGGCTTTCTTCCAGCCGACGCTCCCACTCCGCATCGAAGAACGCATGCAGGCGCCTGGCCTCATCGGAGGTTTGGGCGAAAGCCGCCGGCCCGGGCGCGAACAGGCCACTCGCCAACAACGCGGACAACAGCATCTTCCTCATCATCGACACCCGTACGGAAAAGGCGAATCTATACGGGAAGCCCTGCCGACCCCATAGGCCAGAAGTCAGGTCAGGCGGCCTTGTCCGGATCGGTGGTGAAGCTCTCGCCGCAGCCGCATTCGCCCTTGACGTTGGGATTGCGGAAGACGAACTGCTCGTTGAGGCCGGTCTTGAGGAAGTCGATCTCGGTGCCATCGACCAGCGCCAGGCTGTCGGCATCGACCAGGATGCGCACGCCGGCCTGCTCGGAGACCGCATCGCCCGGCTCGACTGCATCGGCCAGCCCGATCACATAGCCCCAGCCGGAACAGCCGGTGCGCTTGACCCCGAAACGCAGGCCGGCCTTGGCCGGCTCGGCGGCAAGGTAGCCCTGGACGCGTTCGAGGGCGGCGGGTGCGAGGGTGATGGCCATGTGCCGAGTGTACCTGTCGATTAAACTTCCCCTTTCATATCGATGCGCGACGCGCAGGATTCAAGGCGATGACGACGAGTTCCGTGGCCCAGGCATTGGCCGGCCATCTCCCCGAAGGTGGCCAGGTGACGGTGCGCGGCTGGGTACGCACGGTGCGCGCATCCGCGGGGTTGGCCTTCGTCAACGTCAGCGATGGTTCGGGCTTCGCGCCGATCCAGGTCGTCGCCACCGATGCGCTGGCCAATTTCGATGAGGTCAAGCGGCTGACGCCGGGTTGTTCGGTGATCGCCAGCGGCAAGCTGGTCAAGTCGCAGGGCAAGGGCCAGGGTTTCGAGATCCAGGCGGATGCGCTCGAAGTCGTCGGCTGGGTCGAGGATCCGCTGACCTACCCGATCCAGCCCAAGCCGATGTCGCCGGAGTTCCTGCGCGAGGTCGCCCACTTGCGCCCGCGCACCAACCTGTTCGGTGCTGTGACCCGCATCCGCCACTGCCTGTCGATGGCCGTGCATCGGTTCTTCCACGAGAACGGCTTCTACTGGATCTCGACCCCGATCATCACCACCAGCGACGCCGAAGGCGCCGGCCAGATGTTCCGCGTGTCCACCCTCGACATGGCCAATCTGCCGCGCGGCAAGGATGGCGAAGTCGATTTTTCCCGCGACTTCTTCGGCAAGGAAACCTTCCTCACCGTGTCCGGGCAGTTGAACGTGGAGGCCTATTGCCTGGCGCTCAGCAAGGTCTATACCTTCGGGCCGACTTTCCGCGCCGAGAACAGCCACACCACCCGGCACCTGGCCGAGTTCTGGATGATCGAGCCGGAGATCGCCTTCGCCGATCTCAATGACGACGCCAACCTCGCCGAAGACTTCCTGAAGTACCTGTTCCGCGCGGTACTCGACGAGCGCGCCGACGACATGGCCTTCATCGCCGAGCGCGTGCAGAAGGACGCGATCAACCGGCTGGAGGCGTTCATCAACGCGCCGTTCGAGCGCATCGACTACACCGACGCCGTCGCCCTGTTGCAGAAATCCGGCAGGAAGTTCGAGTTCCCGGTCGAATGGGGCCTGGACCTGCAGACCGAGCACGAGCGCTGGTTGACCGAGGAGCACGTCGGCCGCCCGGTGGTGGTGATGAATTATCCGGAAGAAATCAAGGCCTTCTACATGCGACTCAACGAGGACGGTCGCACGGTCGCGGCGATGGACGTGCTGGCGCCGGGCATCGGCGAGATCATCGGCGGATCGCAGCGCGAGGAGCGCCTCGACGTGCTGGATGCGCGCATGCAGCAGTTCGGCCTCGACGTCGAGCATTACGCCTGGTACCGGGATTTCCGTCGCTATGGCAGCGTGCCGCACGCCGGTTTCGGCCTCGGATTCGAGCGGCTGGTGGTCTACGTCTGCGGCTTGGCCAACATCCGCGACGCGATCGCCTATCCGCGTGCGCCCGGCAGCGCAGAGTTCTGATGCGGGCTGCCTGCTGATGCTGCTGTTCCTAGCCATGGCCTTTATCGGCGTCGCCACCGGCGGCCTGACCGCGTTCGTGATCTTCTGGCCGTTGGCGCTCGTGCATCTGCGCGATCGTCATCCCGATGTCGCCGCGACGCTGGCGCAACCGGCCTTCCTGCATCCACGCGCGCTGGGCTGGTTGTTGCGGGGCGACTACCGGGTGGTCCGCGACCGCGCCTTCACCGGCTTGGCAACGCCTGCGCGGATCGCGCTCGCGGTGATCCTGCTAGGCGTCGGCCTGTCGGGTCTGCTCTGGCTGTGGGCCACCGCTTTCCCGGAGATGGGCTGATGACCGACCTCCTGCATGACGATGACCTTGCCCATGACGAATGGTGGCTGGCCACGCTCGGCACGACCCTGATCTGGGCGCGTTTGCGCGTGCGCGAGGCCGGCACTGCCGAGGTCTTCGATTCCGATGGCAACACCCTGCCCTATGACAGCCCGGACACCGCCCGTGCGGCGCTGATGGATGCGGAGTTCGTGGCCTACGACGGGCTGGACGAGGACGATGCCCTGCATCGCGGTTTCAGCCTGCACGACGTGGCACCGCCCACCGGCGATGACTCCCGGTTGCGCGGCCAGATGGTGCGATCACTCGGGCATCGCGCCTGATGCATACGCCGCGCGCCTTCGTCGAAACCGACCTGGTGCTGCTGGACGACCTGCTGGAACGCGATCCGTTCGTTACCGTGGTGACGGTCGATGACGGCCTGCCCCGGGCGACGGCGTTGCCGGTGCTCTACCGTCGCGAGGGCGATCGCATCGTGGTCGAAGGCCACTGGTCGCGGGCCAATCCGCAATCGCGACATCAGGGCGATGCGCTGTTGATCATCCACGGGCCGCATGCCTACGTCTCGCCGGCGTGGTACCCCGACAAACAGGAACAAGCCCGCGTACCGACCTGGAACTACGCGATGGCCCAGTTGGAAGGAAGGCTGGAAACCATCGATGGCGAAGACGACAAGATCGACCTGTTGGCACGCCTGTCCGCGCATTTTGAAGCTGGCGCCGGCAGCGACTGGCGCTTCGATCCGGCCGACCCGCGCGAACGCATGCAGGTGCGCGGCATCGTCGGTTTCCGCTTCCTTCCCACGCGTATCGACATCAAGCACAAGCTCAACCAGAACCACCCGCTGCCGAACCGCGAATCGGTGGCATCCAAGCTGACGGCATCCGGCATCGAACGCGAGCGCGAGATCGCCGCGATGATGCGCGCCAGCTTCCACGACACTTCACGCGAGGATTGACATGGATCTGGACCTCACCGGCAAGCACGCACTGGTCTGCGGCGGCTCCGAAGGCATCGGCCGTGCTACCGCGATCGAATTCGCCTCGCTCGGCGCAAGCGTCACCGTGCTCGCCCGCCGTAAGGTCGCGCTGCGCGAAGTCAGCGCAGCCTTGCCTCGCAACGGCGGGCAGACGCATGGCTTGATCGTCGCCGACATGGACGCGACCGATGCACTGCGCGAGGCGGTCAGCGAACTTGCGTCGACATCCCCGGTGCATATCCTCATCAACAACACCGGGGGCCCGCCCGGTGGCCGCGCGATCGATGCCGACATCGATGCCTTCCTCGCTGCCTACCGCCGGCACCTCGTCGCCAACCAGACACTGACGCAGGCGCTGGCGCCCGGCATGCGCGATGCCGGGTACGGCCGCATCGTCAATGTCATCTCGACCTCGGTGTACGAGCCGATCCCCAACCTCGGTGTGTCCAACACCACCCGCGGCGCGGTGGCGAGCTGGGCCAAGACACTCTCGCGCGAGCTCGCGGCCGACGGCATCACCGTCAACAATGTGCTGCCAGGCTTCACCGAAACCGGACGCATCGCGCAAATCGTCGCCGGACGCCAGGCCAAGACCGGAGAATCCGAAGCCGACATCCGCAAGGAGATGATGGCAGGGGTGCCAGCGGGTCGTTTCGCCGAACCTGAGGAAACCGCGGCATTGATCGCCTTCCTGTGCAGCCCGGCCGCCGCCTACATCAACGGTCAGTCGATCGCGGTCGATGGCGGGCGGATGAATTCGATCTGAAAGCAGGCCACGTCTCCACGATAAGCTAGACGCATGCAACGTTTCCCGCACTGGATCAACGGAGAACCGCGCGATGCGGCCAGCGGCACGTGGCTGCCGGTGTTCGAGCCGGCGAGCGCGAAGCCCTATGCCGAAGTCGCCGATGGTGACGCCGATGATGTCGCCGCCGCCATCGAAGCGGCCGAGGCGGCCTTTCCGCTGTGGTCATCCCTGCCCAACAGCGAACGCGCCTGGTGGCTGGAGAAACTCGCTTCAGCGCTTGAGTCGCGCATCGACGCCTTCGCCACGGCCGAGGCGCGCGATGGCGGCAAACCCGTCACCCTCGCCCGTAAGGTCGAGATACCGCGCGCGGTCAGCAACCTGCGCTTCTTCGCCCATGCGGCGACCCAGTTCGCCAGCGAATTCCACCACGGCGAGGCCGGCATGCATTACACGCTGCGCGAGCCGCTCGGCGTGGTCGGCACCGTCTCGCCCTGGAACCTGCCGCTGTACCTGTTCAGCTGGAAGATCGCGCCGGCGCTGGCCGCGGGCAATACCGTGGTGGCGAAACCTTCTGAAGTGACGCCGGCAAGCGCGACGATGCTGGCCGAACTGGCCGCGGAGATCGGTTTTCCGCGAGGCGTCTTTAACCTGGTGCACGGCATGGGCCCGCAAGTGGGCGAAGCGATCGTCACGTCGGATGCCGTCCGCGCGATCTCGTTCACCGGCAGCACGGCGGTCGGCAAGCGCATCCACGGGTTGGCTTCGCCATCGCTCAAGAAGGTCTCGCTGGAACTCGGCGGCAAGAACCCGACCTTGGTGTTCGCCGACAGCGACTGGCGCGCCAATCTCGACACCCTTGTGCGCAGCGCCTTCCAGAACAGCGGGCAAATCTGCCTGTGCGGCTCGCGCATGCTGATCGAGCGCGGCATCTACGACGCGGTGCGCGATGCACTGGTCGATGCGGCATCGTCATTGCCGGTCGGCGACCCGTTGGAGCCGGCGACGCGGATGGGACCGTTGGTATCGCAGGCGCATTTTGACAAGGTGATGGCAGCGATCTCACGCGCGCGCGAGGAAGGCGGCAACTTCCTCACCGGCGGTGAAGGACTGGATCGCGAGGGCTGGTTCGTTGCGCCGACGATCATCGACGGCCTCGGCCCAAACTGCGCGACCAATCGCGAGGAGATCTTCGGGCCGGTGCTCACCTTGCAGCCCTTCGACGACGAGGAAGAAGCACTCGCGCTGGCCAACGCCAGCGACTATGGCTTATCGGCCTCGGTGTGGACGCGCGATTTCGCCCGCGCCCATCGCGTTGCGCGCAGGTTGCACGTCGGCATGGTCTGGATCAACAGCTGGCTGGTGCGCGATCTGCGCACCCCGTTCGGCGGGGTCGGCCAATCCGGCTACGGGCGCGAGGGCGGCATGGATGCACTTCGCTTCTACACCGAGCCGCGCAACATAGGTTTCCCTGCATGACAATGGCCGCATGAACCGCATCGATCACCTTTTGCAGAAAAACCAGGCCTGGGCCGAACGCATCAACGCCGAGGACCCGGGATTCTTCGAACGGTTGTCCGCCCAGCAGTTGCCCGAATACCTGTGGATCGGTTGCTCGGATTCGCGGGTGCCGGCCAACCAGGTGGTGGACCTGGCACCGGGCCAGGTCTTCGTCCATCGCAACATCGCCAATGTCGTCGTGCATACCGACCTCAACTGCCTGTCGGTGATCCAGTTCGCGGTGGACGTGCTGAAGGTCAAGCATGTGCTGGTCGTCGGCCATTACGGTTGCGGTGGCGTGCATGCGGCGCTGCATGGAAGCCGGATCGGGCTGGCCGACAACTGGATCCGCCATGTCGGGGATGTCGCGGTCAAGCACGCCGACATCCTTGCGCCACTCGACGATGTGCTCTCGCATGATCGCCTGTGCGAACTGAATGCACTCGAGCAGGCGGTGAACGTCTGCCAATCCACCATCCTGCGCGATGCCTGGAGCCGCGGCCAGCAGGTCGCCGTGCATGCGTGGGTCTATAGTCTGCGCGACGGCCGCGCACACGACCTGGGGTTGAACGTCGGCTCGATGCAGGATCTTGAACGCCAGTACCGACCGGCGCTGGCGACCATAAGCATTGATCGGGAGGATCGTTGAGATGTCAGCACCAGGCATCATCGTTCCGGGCGCACCTTCGCCGGTGGGCCACTACCCGCATGCACGCCGCGTCGGCGACCTGCTCTACATCTCCGGTGCCGGCCCGCGCGATGCGGCCAGCAATGCGGTGCCGGGCAACATCGTCGATGCATCGGGCAAGGTCATCGAACACGACATCACCGCGCAGTGGCACAGCGTTATCGGCAACATCGAGCACGTTCTGACGCATTGCGGACTGGGATGGGCCGACGTGGTCGATGTCACCGTGTTCCTGACCGACTACGACCGCGACTTCGCCACCTACAACGCGCTGTGGGCGGCGCACTTCCCCTCCATCCCCGACGCGCCCTGCCGCACCACGATGGAAGTCAGCCGCCTGCCCGGCCCGATCCATATCGAGCTGAAAGTCGTCGCGCACTTCCCGCAAGGAGCCTGAGATGCCGCTGTCCGCCGCCTTCAGCCTGCAGGACTGGATCGAGGAGCATCGTCATCTGCTGAAACCGCCGGTCGGCAACAAGACGATCGTGCAGGAGGACTTCATCGTGATGATCGTCGGCGGGCCGAACGCGCGCACCGATTACCACTTCGAGGACGGCCCCGAGTGGTTCTACCAGCTCGAGGGCGAGATGGTGTTGAAGGTGCAGGAAGACGGCGCGGTCCGCGATATCCCGATCAAGGCCGGCGAGATCTTCTACCTGCCGCCGCGGGTGCCGCATTCGCCGCAGCGCATGGAAGGCTCGGTGGGGCTGGTGATGGAACGCAAGCGCCTGCCGCACGAAGACGACGCGCTGATGTGGTTCTGCATCCAATGCAACCACAGGCTCTACGAGGAATTCTTCCATCTCAAGGACATCGAGCAGGATTTCTTCAAGGTGTTCGAGACCTTCTATCGAAGCGAGGAGCTGCGGACCTGCAAGCAATGCGGAACGCTCAACCCGCGGCCTTCCCGTTACGAGATGCAGGCCGACAACCGCGCCGACATCACCTGATGCACGCAACGACATGCTGAAGATCGACGTCCACGCCCATTACCTGCCGCGCGACTGGCCGGACCTCGCCGCCAAGTACGGCGACGCGCGCTTCCCGGTGATCCACCATGGCGATGACGGGCGCTCGCGCATCTACAAGGACGGCAAGTTCTTCCGCGAGATATGGGCCAAGACCTGGGATCCGCAGATCCGCATTGATGAGTACGCCGATTTCGGCGTGCAGGTGCAGGTGCTCTCGACCGTGCCGGTGATGTTCTCCTATTGGGCGAAGGCCAACCACGCGCTCGAGCTGCACCAGGCGCTGAACGACCACATGGCCGAGGCCTGCCGCAACTACCCGCGGCATTACGCCGGTATCGGCACGGTGCCGCTGCAATCGCCCACGCTGGCGATCCGCGAACTGGAGCGCTGCGTGGACCAGCTCGGCCTGCAGGGCGTGCAGATCGGTTCGCACCTGCACCTGGCCGATGGCGGACACTGGAACCTGGACGCGCCCGAGCTGTTTCCGTTCTTCGAGGCCGCGGCCGAACTCGGCGCGGCGGTGCTGGTGCACCCGTGGGACATGATGGGCAGCGACAGCATGCCGAAGTACTGGCTGCCCTGGCTGGTCGGCATGCCGGCCGAACAGGCACGCGCCGCCTGCTCGCTGGTATTCGGCGGCGTGCTGGAGCGCCTGCCGAAACTCAAGGTCTGCATGGCGCACGGCGGCGGCAGTTTCCCCTACACGATCGGGCGCATCGAGCATGGCTTCAACATGCGCCCGGACCTGGTGGCGACGGACAATTTCCGCAATCCGCGCGACTACCTGCAGCGGCTGTATTTCGACTCCTGGGTCGCCGACGATGCCGCCCTGCGTTACCTGCTGGAGACCTGCGGCAGCGAGCGGGTGATGCTGGGTACCGACTATCCGTTCCCGCTGGGCGAGCAGGTGCCCGGCGAAGGCATCGAACGCCTGCAGCTGGACGAGGCGCAACGCGCGCGGCTCTACCACGGCACCGCGCTGGAATGGCTCGGCTTGCCTGCATCGAGGTTCCAATGAGCGACGACATCTTCGACATCGCATACGCGCGCGCGCAGGATGCGGCGTGTCCGTTGCGTGGTTTCCGCGACGAATTCCTCATTCCCCGACACGAAGGCCGTGAGCAGGCCTACTTCGCCGGCAATTCGCTGGGCCTGCAGCCCAAGGGCGCGCGCGCGCATGTCGAGGAAGTGCTGGACAAATGGGCGCATGAGGCGGTAGAGGGCCACTTCACCGGACAGGCGCAATGGATGCCCTACCACGAGCTGGTGCGCGAGCCGCTGGCCAAGATCGTGGGTGCCAAGCCGTCGGAAGTGGTGGCGATGAACTCGCTGACCGCCAACCTGCACCTGATGATGGTCAGCTTCTACCAGCCGACCATCGAACGCACTGCGATCCTGATCGAGGCCGGCAGCTTTCCTTCCGATCGCTACGCGGTCGAATCGCAGCTGACGTATCGCGGCCTGCCGCCGAAGCTGACCCTGATCGAAGTGGAGCCCGACCTGCCGAACGGCGTGTTCTCGATGACGGCGATTGAACGCGCCATCCGCGACAACGGTCCGCGTCTGGCGATGATCCTGTGGCCTGGCGTGCAATACCGCACCGGGCAAGCGTTCGACCTCAAGGAAATCACCCGCATCGGGCACGAGGCCGGCGCGATCGTCGGCTTCGATCTGGCTCATGCGGTCGGCAACCTTGACCTGAAATTGCATGACAGCGGCGCGGACTTCGCGGTCTGGTGCCATTACAAGTACATGAATTCCGGTCCGGGTGCGGTCGCCGGCTGCTTCGTGCACGAGCGCCACGCGCGCAGCGAGCGCCCGCGTTTCGCCGGCTGGTGGGGCAACAACAAGGACGTGCGCTTCAGGATGGGGCCCGAGTTCGATCCGACACCGGGCGCAGAGGGTTGGCAGTTGTCGAACCCGCCGATCCTGGGGCTTGCGCCGTTGCGCGCTTCGGTCGATCAGTTCCAGCGTGCGGGCTTGCCGGCGCTGCGCGAAAAATCGCGGCACCTGACCGGCTATCTGGAGAAGTTGATCGATGCGAAGTTGGCGGATGCGATCGAGATCGTCACCCCGCGCGACGAGGCGCAACGCGGCGCGCAACTGTCGCTGCGGGTCAAGGCGGGGCGCGATGCCGGACGCAGCCTTTTCGAACATCTGCAATCGCGCGGCGTGCTCGGCGACTGGCGCGAGCCTGACGTGATCCGCATTTCGCCGGCCCCGCTCTACAACAATCACGAAGACGTCTTGCGCTTCGCCCAAGCCGCGGGGGCATGGATCGATGGCCGCTGACCGACACCTCAGCATCGTCGGCGCGGGCCTTGCCGGTGCGTTGCTGGCCACCCTCCTCGCCCAACGCGGTTACAAGGTCGAGGTGTTCGAGCGGCGCGGCGATCCGCGCATCGACGGCTATGCCGGCGGCCGCTCGATCAACCTCGCGCTCGCCGAACGCGGCCTGCACGCCTTGCGCCAGGCCGGCGTCGATGACGAGGTGCTGCAGCAGGCGGTGATGATGCGCGGCCGCATGGTGCATCCGCTCGGCGGCGAGCCACAACTGCAGCGCTACGGCCGCGACGATTCCGAAGTGATCTGGTCGATCAGTCGCGGCGAGCTCAACATCACCCTGATCGAAGCGGCCGAGGCCGCAGGTGCAACCGTCCATTTCGATCGTGGCCTGGCCGAGGTCGACTTCGATGCCGGAATCGCCCACTTCGGCGACATCCACGGTCAGCTGCATCGGCATGCCTTCAATGCCCTGCTCGGTTGTGACGGCGCCGGGTCCACCCTGCGTGCGCAGATAGAGAACATCCAACCGCTTGGCGCACGCACCGAATGGCTTGGGCACGGTTACAAGGAGCTGGAAATCCCGCCGGCATTCGATGGCGGCTTCCAGATCGAGCCCAATGCCCTGCACATCTGGCCGCGCGGTCGCTACATGTGCATCGCCCTGCCCAACGACGAGCGCACCTTCACCGTCACTCTGTTCATGCCGAACGAAGGCGGCGAGCCGAGTTTCGCCGGCGTGCCGGATGGCGAAGCGGCACTCGCCCTGTTCCAGCGCGATTTCCCCGATGCCGTGCCGCTGATTCCGCAGCTGATCGAGGACTATGACCGCAACCCGGTCGGCACGCTCGCCACGCTTTACCTCGATCGTTGGCACATGCAAGGCCGCGCGGTGCTGGTCGGCGATGCCGCGCACGCGATGGTTCCGTTCCACGGCCAGGGCATGAACTGCGCGTTCGAGGACTGCGTGGCGCTGGCACGGCAACTGGACAAGACTCCCGACCTTGCGGATGCGTTCGCCGCCTACGAATCCGAACGTGCGCCCAATGCGCTGGCGATCCAGACCATGGCGCTGGAAAACTACCTGGAAATGCGCGACCGCGTTGACGACAACGACTACCTGCTCCAGCGCGCACTGGAACTGGAACTTGCCGATCGTCACCCGGATCGATTCGTCCCGCGCTACAGCATGGTCAGCTTCATGCGCGTGCCCTATGCCACCGCGTTCGAGCGCGGGCGGGTGCAGCGCGAATTGCTGGTCGAGGCGACGCGCGGCCACGCATCCATCGACAACATCGATCTGGCCTGGCTCGATGCCGAGATCGAACGACGCTTGCCGCCGTTGCCCGCAGACGCCTGATGCCCGCACGCTTTCTCTTCTACGATCGCGCCTCCGCCTGCCATCCGTCCAAACCAGAATGATGCCGTCGCAACGGCTGACGCCAACGAATAGCCGATGACCGGTGCCTTCATGCCCGCAAGCTTCCTCTTCTACGATCTCGAAACCTTCGGCAGCGATCCGCGCCGGACCCGCATCGCCCAATTCGCGGCGATTCGCACCGATGCCGACCTGAACATCGTCGATGACCCAATCAGTTTCTTCGTGCAGCCGGCCAACGACCTGCTGCCTTCGCCCGGCGCCACCCTGGTCACCGGCATCACCCCGCAGCATGCATTGCGCGAAGGCGTTAGCGAGGCCGAGGCGATGGCGCGCATCTTCGACGAGATGTCCCGTCCGGAGACCTGCAGCGTCGGCTACAACTCGCTGCGCTTCGATGACGAGTTCATCCGCTTCGGCTTCTGGCGCAACTTCTTCGACCCGTACGAGCGCGAATGGCGCGCTGGCAATTCGCGCTGGGACCTGCTCGATGTCATGCGCCTGGCCCACGCCCTGCGCCCGGAAGGCATCGCCTGGCGTGCGCGCGAAGACGGCGGCGGCACCAGCTTCAAGCTGGAACACCTGGCCCAGGACAACGGGCTGCGCGAAGGCATGGCCCATGAGGCCCTCTCCGATGTGCGCGCGCTGATCGGCCTGGCTCGCGTACTGAAGACCGCGCAACCCCGCTTCTGGGATTACGCGCTGACTCTCCGCGACAAGAAGCGTGCGATGGCGATGCTCGACGCCTTCGCGATGCAACCCCTGCTGCATGTCTCGCAGCGCTTCCCGGCCAGTCGCCTGTGTGCCGCGCCGGTTATCCCGCTGACCCGGCATCCACGCATCGATTCACGGGTGATCGTTTTCGACCTGGCGCAGGATGTCGAACCCTTGCTTGCCCTGTCAGCCGAGGACATCGCCGCCCGACTGTACGTTGCCCGCGCTGACCTGCCCGAAGGCGTCGAGCGGATTGCGTTGAAGGAAGTGCATGCCAACCGCTGCCCGGCATTGGTCGAATGGAACCACCTGCGCGATGGCGATTTTGAGCGCCTCGGCATCGAGCGCGAGACGGTCGAGGCCCGTGCCACGCGCCTGCGTGCCGCAGGCCCCAAGCTGGCCGAGAAAATCCGCCGCGTCTATGCCGAATCGCGCGAGTTCCCGGATGCCGACGCCGACGGCGCGCTATACGATGGCTTCATTCCCGACAGCGACAAGCGGCTCGCCGCACAGGTGCGCGCGACCCCGCCGCACAAGCTCGGGCATTCCGGCATCGACTTCCGCGACCCGCGCCTGGACGCATTGTTGTTCCGCTATCGCGCGCGCAACTGGCCGCACACGCTGGATTTCGACGAACAGCAACGCTGGTCCGATTATCGCCGCGAAAGACTGCTCGGAGACAGCGGCCTTGGCGAGCTTTCGCTGCCCCAGTACCGCCAGCAGATCGCGATCCTGCGCGGCGAGCGCGCGGAGGATCCCGAGGCGCAGCGTCTGCTCGATCATCTCGATGTCTGGGGCGATGACCTCGAGGGGGATGTCGCGTGAGCGCCTATTTCAGCGACGCCAGCTTCCGCTTCCTGCGTGGCCTTGCACGAAACAATGATCGAAGCTGGTTCGATGCGCACAGGCCGGACTACATCGCCCATGTCCGCGAGCCATTCCAGCGACTTCTGGTCGACCTGCAACCGGCGCTTGCCGCGATCAGCCCGCATTTCCTCAGTGATCCGAAGCCGGTTGGCGGCTCGATGTTCCGCATCCAGCGCGATACCCGCTTCGCCAACGACAAGTCGCCCTACAAGCCGTGGCAGGGCGCTCGGCTGTTCCATGAGCGCCGCAAGCAGGTCGCCGCGCCCTCGTTCTACATCCACCTGCAACCGGGCGCGTGCTTCATCGGGGCCGGGCTGTGGCATCCGGAAACGCCGACCCAGCGTCGCATCCGCCAGTTCATCTTCGAGAACCCGGCCGGCTGGTCACGCGCTGCGCACGACAAGGCCTTGCGGCGTCGCTTCGACCTTGCCGAGGACGAGATGCTGGTGCGCACGCCGCCCGGTTTTCCGGCCGATTTCGAGCACATCGACGACCTGCGCCATCGCAACTTCGTGCTGCTCACAGCGCTCGCAGATGACGAGATGACCGGCCCGCGCCTGCGACAGCGCGTCGAGAAGGACCTGGCCATGCTCGCGCCGTTCGTCGATTATCTTTGCGCCGCCCTCGACCTTGAGTTCTGAAATGAACAAGAACGCGAAACGCCTGCTCATCCTCATCATCCTGGTGGTGCTGGCGCTTGCGGGCTGGATCGCCGCCGGCCCCTATCTCGCCATCCGTGGCATCCAGCGGGCAATGGAAGCCCGCGACGTTTCCGGCCTGGAGCGCCATGTCGATTACCCGACACTGCGCAGCAACCTGCGCGCGCGTCTGGAAGATCGCATCGCGCGCGAGATCGGCAGGCGTTACGGCGCGCAAGTCGGCGGCGGGATGATGGGCGGCGTCGCCGGGATGCTTTCGGACAGCGCAGTGGACGCGATGGTCTCACCGGCCGGCATCGCCATCCTGCTGCAGGGCCATGCCCTGAAGCAACGCGCCACCGGCAAAGTCGATCCGAACGGCGGCGTGACCGCCGCACCGATCCCCTACGATCCGATGAAGGATGCAGGCACCCGCTTCGAATCGGCTTCGCGCTTCGTCGCCACCGTGGACAGTGCCGAGGGCAAGCCGATCGATTTCATCTTCGAACGGCAGGGGCTGCGCTGGCGGCTGACTGACATCGGCCTGCCGCAGGATCTCTAGCCGCAGGATCTCTAATCGTTGGCGACGCCGTGCGGCACGTGGCCGGCGGCGACATGGCGCCTGGCCGAATCGATGTTGTGCAGGGAATCGTCGAAGAAGATGTCGGCGCCGAAGGCATCGAGGAAAGCGCCCTTGTCGCGCCCACCAAGGAACA
>JAEWNY010000106.1 GCA_023461075.1 Pseudomonadota bacterium
GTCTTCCAGCACCCCGCCTTCGCAGCGGTAGCTTGCGTGGCGACGATGCCGGTAACGCCCGCCATCCTTCAGATACTCGTCCGGCGGCAAGTCATCCCATGACGGCAGCAGCGCGTCCAGTTCGGCGCGCGTGCATGCGGTCAAGCGCAAGACTTCAGCGGGCGGCAGCAGTGCATAGCCATGCGCCTGCATGTCGTCCTGCAATGACTGGAGCGTGGAGAACGGCGGCTGGAACATCGATCCTCCGGAGCAACATCGGCCCGAAACGACGAAAGCCCGCCAATGGCGGGCTTTGTCTGCCGGCTTGGCCGGACTTGGTGTGGCAGCCCCGGATGGATTCGAACCACCGAATGCCTGAGTCAGAGTCAGGTGCCTTACCGCTTGGCGACGGGGCTATGGAGCAATTGTAGCGCGTTGCGTCGGCTCGAGCGCCGAACGACAAGCGCATCCGATCGTCTTCAGGCGCGAAGTGGCAGGTGCAGCCTGTACTGCGGCACAGGCAAACCCCCACGACAAAGCCAGCGGGCGACTCGGATCAGCGCTTGCTGAACTGGGTGGCGCGGCGGGCTTTATGCAGGCCCACCTTCTTGCGCTCGACCTCGCGGGCGTCGCGCGTCATCAGGCCAGCCTTGCGCAGCTCCGACTTCAGCGACTCGTCGTACTCGACCAGCGCACGGGCAATGCCGAGGCGGATCGCACCGGCCTGGCCGGTGGTGCCACCGCCAATCGTGGTGGCGACGACGTCGAACTTGTCGGTCGACTGGGTCAGCTCAAGCGGCTGACGCACGATCATGCGCGCGGTCTCGCGGCCGAAGAACTCGTCCAGCGGGCGGCCGTTCACGGTGATGTTGCCCTCGCCCTTGCGCAGGAACACGCGGGCGGTGGAAGACTTGCGACGGCCGGTGCCGTAATTCTGTTGGATAGCCATGATTCGACCTTAGATGTCCAGGACTTGCGGCTGCTGCGCCGCGTGCGGATGCTCGGAGCCCTTGTAGACCTTGAGCTTGCGGAACATCGCGCGGCCCAGCGGGTTCTTCGGCAGCATGCCCTTGACCGCGATCTCGATGACGCGCTCGGGGTGGCGCTCCAGCGCCTGGCCCAGGGTCTCGGTCTTCAGGTTGCCGATGTAGCCGGTGAAGCGGTGGTACTTCTTGTCGGCCAGCTTGTTCCCGGTGACGACGATCTTCTCGGCGTTGATGACGATCATGTAATCGCCGGCATCGACGTGCGGCGTGTAGATCGGCTTGTGCTTGCCGCGGAGGCGGTGGGCCAGTTCGGCGGAGAGGCGGCCGAGGGTCTTGCCTTCGGCATCGACGACGTACCAGTCGCGCTGGACGGTCTCGTTTTTGGCGGTATAGGTCTTCATGATGTCGCTTCTTGGGTGACTGGTCGGGTTGGTTGGGCGGCCCTCGCGTCGCAGGGCTGCCGAACTTCTCCACGCGTTGTATTGCTGCAGGCAGCAAAGAGGCGGGATTTTAGCCATTCCTGCCGGCCCGCGCAAGTCCTGGGCCTGTAGGCGGCAGTGACGCCGGATCGGCGAGAATACCCGGCATGGAAACCATCCGTCAGCTCACCGCCCTCGACCGCCTGCTCGCCGGCGGCCAGAACGCCATGGAAACCGTGTTCGGCCACCCCCTCGCCGAGCGCCCCAATCCCGGCCAACCCCAACCCGACGTGGTAATGGACGAGGCGGGCCGCCGCCACGCCGCGGGCCTCATGCGGATCAACCACGTGGGCGAGGTCTGCGCGCAGGCGCTCTACATCGGCCAGGCCACGGTCGCCCGCGACCCAGCCACGCGGGCGCAATTGCTGCACGCGGCGCAGGAGGAAACAGACCATCTCGCCTGGTGCGCCGAGCGGCTGGACGAACTCGGCAGCCGCCCCAGCCTGTTCAACCCGATCTGGTATGGCGGCAGCTTCGCGATCGGCGCCTTGGCCGGCCTGCGCGGCGACGGCTGGAACCTGGGTTTCGTGGTCGAGACCGAGCGACAGGTCGAGGCCCATCTGGCCGAACACTTGGAATCGCTGCCGCCCGAGGATCTGCGCAGCCGCGCCATCCTCGCGCAGATGAAGGACGATGAAGTGCGCCATGCCGGTGCCGCGCAGGCCGCCGGCGCCCGAGTCCTTCCGCAACCGATCCCGCGAGTGATGGCGCTGGCATCGAAGGTGATGAAGACCGTCGCCTATCGCGTCTGAGGACTGGACGCCCGTCCGAAACTAAGAAGGCCGCATCGCTGCGGCCTTTTTCGCTTGCGGCGGTCAGTACGTGGTGCGCTCAGTCGGCCAGGTTGCGGCCCTGATAGAGCTCCTCGATCTCGCGCTTGAGTCGCGCTTCGATCTTCATCCGCTCCTTGAACGAGAGGTTGCGCGACTTCTCCTCGAACAGGTAGTTGTCGAGGTCGAAGTCCTTCAGGTGCATCTTGGTGTGGAAGATGTTTTCCTGGTAGACGTTGACATCGAGCATCTCGTAGCGCGCCTTGACGTTCTTGGCCAGATAATCCTGGATCGAATTGATCTTGTGGTCGATGTAGTGCTTGCGGCCCTTCACATCGCGGGTGAATCCGCGCACGCGGTAGTCCATCACCACGATGTCGCTCTCGAGCGACTCGATCAGGTAGTTCAACGCCTTCAGCGGCGAGATGACGCCGCAGGTGGAAACGTCGATGTCGGCGCGGAAGGTGGCAATGCCGTTGTCCGGATGCGTCTCCGGATAGGTGTGCACGGTGATGTGCGACTTGTCCAGATGCGCGACCACCGCATCGGAAATGACGCCCTTGGCCTCGGCCTTGTCGATCACCGGCTGCTCGGAGATCAGGATGGTCACCGAGGCGCCCTGCGGATCGTAGTCCTGGCGCGCGATGTTGAGGATGTTGGCACCGATGATCTCAGCCA
>JAEWNY010000107.1 GCA_023461075.1 Pseudomonadota bacterium
CCCCCCGCCCCCGGGGGGGGCCCCGCCCGCCGCCCCCCCCCTGCCGATGCCCGCCCGCGTCCAAGCCGGCGCTGGTGGATTGAAGAAGAAGCGGAATGACGAAGTCGGAACTCATCGAAATCCTCGGCCAGCGGCAACGTCACCTCAAGACCGAGGACGTCGAGTTGGCGGTCAAGGCATTGCTGGAGATGATGAGCGCGAGCCTGGCCAGTGGTGGCCGCATCGAGGTGCGCGGTTTCGGCAGTTTTTCCCTGCATTACCGGCCACCGCGGACCGGGCGCAATCCCAAGACCGGCGATGCCGTTGCGTTGGCCGGCAAGCATGTCCCGCACTTCAAGCCGGGCAAGGAATTGCGCGAGCGCGTGACCGGCGTGACACCGCTGCCTGAAGAGGGTTGAACCTGCGACAGCGCTGACCGAAAACACTCGCGCGCGCGCAAGCTGTTCGGTCATCGGCTTAATGGTTAACATGCCGGATGGCCTTCATCGAGCAATGGTTCTGGTTCGTCCTGCTGCTTCCCGCCGCCGCCGTCATGGGCTGGGTGGTCGGCCGCCGAGGGGGTGAGCGCCATAGCGACAGCCAGGTCAGCAAGCTCTCGACGACGTATTTCCGTGGCCTCAACTACCTGCTCAACGAGCAGCCGGACAAGGCGATCGAGCTGTTCCTGCACATCGCCGAACTCGACAAGGAGACTTTCGAGACCCAGGTCGCGCTGGGCCATCTGTTCCGTCGCCGCGGCGAGGTTGATCGCGCGATCCGCCTCCACCAAGGGCTGGTCGAACGCAAGGACCTGACTGATCCACAGCGCGTGCAGGCCTTGCTGGCACTGGGCGAGGACTACATGAAGTCGGGCTTGCTCGACCGCGCGGAAACCGTCTTCACCGATCTGGCCGAGATCGACCAGCGCGCGCCGCAGGCCCTGCGCCACCTCATCGACATTTTCCAGTCCGAGCGCGACTGGAACCGCGCCATCGAGAACGCCCATCGTTTCGAGGAAGCGACCGGCACGCCGATGGGTGAACTCATCGCCATGTTCGAGTGCGAGCTGGCCGAGCGTCATCGCGCGGGTGGTGATACGGATGGGGCGCGTGCGGCGATCGCCCGTGCTTACGCCGCCGATTCCAACGCGGTGCGTCCTGGGATGATCGAAGGGCGTATCGAGGCCTTGGCCGGCAACCATGTCGCGGCGATCAAGGCCTTCGAACGCGCCGCGCGCCACGACAGTGACTACTTGCCGGAAATCCTGCCGACGCTGCTGGAGTGCTACGAGAAAGCGGGTGACTTGGCGGGTGCCAAGCGCTTCCTGACCGAGATGACCGAGCATTACCGCGGCGTTGCGCCGGTGCTCGCGTTGACCCGGTTGGTCGAGCGTGAGGAGGGCGTCCATGCCGCACGCCAGTATCTGGCCAAGCAGTTGAAGGACCGGCCTTCGGTACGCGGCGAGGCTGCGCTGATCGAACTGACCCTGAGCGAGGGTACCGAGCCGTTGGCGACGTTGCAGGACCTTGGCCACATCACCGACCAGCTGCTGGTGCGCAATCCCAGCTACCGCTGCAACCAGTGCGGTTTCGGCGCGCGTTCCCATCATTGGCAGTGTCCCAGTTGCCGTTCATGGGGCACGGTGAAACCGCTGCTCAATTACGCAGTGGTATGAGCAGTCCCTGGGTCTATTTCATCGTGGCTTGGCTGGCCACCTGCATCGGTACGGGCGTCGCCCGTCGCTATGCCTTGAATCGGAGCCTGATGGATGCGCCCGATGATCCGCGTCGCAACCATCGAGTGGCGACGCCCAGGGGAGGCGGCATCGCCATGCTCGTGGTCCTGCTGTCCGCCACGGCGCTCCTGGCCTTTGCGACGCCGGGAAACGGAACGGCGTTGCTGCTGGCAGCGGTTTCCCTGATCCTGGTGGGCGGCATCGGCTGGTGGGATGACCACCGCGCCCTGCCGGCCTGGTGGCGCCTGCTTGTGCACGGGCTCGCCGCGATGGGACTGCCACTGGCGGGCGCGCTGCTGGGCTGGCCCACGTGGGTGGGATGGCTGGGGGCATTGCTGGCATTGGTGCTGACCAACGTGTGGAACTTCATGGACGGGATCGATGGCATCGCCGCTTCGCAGGCGGGGGTGGCCGCTTTGGTGATTGCCGCACTGTCGACCGATCCGTGGCGATCGTTCTGCCTGGCATTGGCAGGAGCGGCACTGGGTTTCCTGGTCTGGAACTTTCCGAAGGCCCGCATCTTCATGGGCGATGTCGGCAGCGGCCTGCTGGGTGTTGCGCTTGCGTGGGGCTGGGCCGCAGCGACCGCCATGTTCCCGGTCGCGGGCTTGTTGATCCTGTTCGTGCTGGCTCCGTTCCTGGTGGATGCGGGCCTGACCTTGGCAGGTCGCGTGCTGCGCCGGGAACGCTGGTGGGAAGGGCATTCCAGCCACACCTACCAGATCCTTGCACGTCGTCTCGGCCGCCACTGGCCGGTCACGCTGGGCTACCTGACGGTCACCGTGACCGCGGTGATTGCCGCGTTGCTCCTGGCCCGGCTGCAACTGCGGCCCGGTTTCATATCACCTTGGCTGGTGGCGTGGTATACGGCATGCGCCGGGGGATGGTGGATGCTGCGACGCCGGAACGCCCACAGGAGTGATGGAGCGATGCAATGAAGCTGGACCTTCGCGAGCGATGGAGCGCGGCGTTGCCCAGAATGCTGGTGGTGACGCACGACCTGTTCATGGTCGCGCTTGCATGGCTTGGACTGTACTGGTTGCGTTACAGCATGGTCGCCGACGGTGCCGTGCCGGCGCTCGATTTCGCGCAGCTGGCGATCGTGATCGCGGTGCAGGGACTGGTGTTTTGGCGGGTGGGCCTGTATCGCGGCCTGTGGCGGTTCGCCAGCGTCCCGGATCTGGCCAACCTGTTGAAGTCGGCCTTGCTCGGCCTGCTCTTCGTCGTCATCGGCCTTTTTCTCTACAACCGGCTCGATTCGGTTCCCCGTGCGGTCCTGGTGCTGTATCCGCTCGCATTGGTCGCCTTGCTGGGGATGCCGCGCCTGCTGTACCGCGCGTGGAAGGACTCGACTTTCGATCGCCGTCGCGATGCGGTGGTTCGGGTACTCATTCTTGGCGCTGGGCGCGCGGGCGAAGCTTTCATCCGCGACCTGCTGCGATCGGGTGCGTACTCGCCCGTCGGTCTGCTTGATGACGCCGCCAGCCTGCGTGGCAGCCGGGTGCATGGGATCCCGGTGCTCGGCAAGATCGAGGATGCGGCGGAAATCGCGCGCGAAACCGCAGCCAAACTCATCGTGATCGCCATGCCCTCGCTCGGCGCCGACGAAATGCAGCGGGTGATCGCGGTTTGCGAATCCACGGGCCTGCCATTCCGCATGGTGCCGCGCCTGCAGGATGTGCTGACCGGCCGGTCACTGCCCGGCGAGCTCAAGGAAGTCGCGATCGAAGACCTGCTCGGACGCGATCCGGTGCCGCCGGATTGGCAGGCCATCCGTGGCTGGTTGGGCGGAAGGAGCGTCCTGGTGACCGGCGCCGGCGGCTCGATCGGGTCGGAGCTGTGCCGCCAGTGCGCGAGGAACGGGGCCAGGCACCTGACCCTCATTGAACAGGACGAATTGTCCCTGATGCGGATGCAACAGGAACTCGGGCGCGATTTTCCATCGGTAGGCTGCTTGCCGGTGCTGGGCGACTGCGGCGATCCGGCCGTGATGGCACATTCGCTCAAGCAACATCCGGTGCAGGCCGTGTTCCACGCTGCCGCGTACAAGCAGGTGCCGATCCTGGAGAGCCAGCTGCGCGAAGCGCTGCGCAACAACTCGATCGCCACCCACGTCGTCGCCCAGGCGGCAGCCGAGGCGGAGGTGGGGACCTTCGTCCTGATCTCGACCGACAAGGCGGTTGACCCGGTGAACGTGCTCGGTGCCAGCAAGCGCCTGGCGGAGTTGGCCTGCCAGATGCATGCAAGCCGGAGCCGCACGCACTTTGTCACGGTACGGTTCGGCAACGTCCTTGACTCGGCAGGCAGCGTGGTTCCGTTGTTCCGCGAGCAGATACGGCTGGGCGGTCCGGTAACGGTGACGGACCCGGAGGTCACCCGTTACTTCATGACCATCGCGGAGGCTTGCCAACTCATCCTGCAGGCATCGGCGATGGACGAGCACGATGTGATCTACACCCTCGACATGGGCGAGCCGGTCGCCATCCGGATGCTGGCCGAGCAGATGATCCGGCTTGCCGATAAACAACCCGGCAAGGACGTGGCCATTGTGTATACCGGGCTGCGGCCGGGCGAAAAATTGCACGAAACCCTGTTCCACGCGGATGAAGGTTATCGTGCCACCACCCACCCCAAGATCCTCAAGGGCGAATCGCGCGCGGTCAACGAGACCGGAGTGGACGTTGCGATTCAGCAGATGCGGCAGGCCATCGCCAGCTACGATGAAGTGCGGCTAGCTGAAATTCTCCACGATGCGGTGCCGGAGTTTTCACCCCTG
>JAEWNY010000108.1 GCA_023461075.1 Pseudomonadota bacterium
ATGACGCCCTTGGCCTCGGCCTTGTCGATCACCGGCTGCTCGGAGATCAGGATGGTCACCGAGGCGCCCTGCGGATCGTAGTCCTGGCGCGCGATGTTGAGGATGTTGGCACCGATGATCTCAGCCACGTCGGTGAGGATCTGGGTCAGGCGGTCGGCGTTGTATTCCTCGTCGATGTACTCGATGTAGCGCCGGCGCTCGTCTTCGGACGAGGCGTAGCACACGTCGTAGATGTTGAACGACAGCGACTTGGTAAGGTTGTTGAAACCCTGCAGCTTCAGGCGCGGCAACGGCTTGACCACGGGCGGACTCCGGAAGATGGTGCGCGAAATCGGCATTATGAGGCATTGAAGCTGCACACGCGTGAGCCGGGTTTGCCGCCGCGCACGCAAGCGCCTAAGCTTGCCGCTTCCCCCTGCCGGCCCCGCGATGAACATCCCCGCGTCCCTCAGCCTGGCCTTGCGCCGGAACATCGGCCCGCTCTCCCCCGACGCGGCCACCATCGAACGCTTCCTGCAACACACCCAGCGTCGTCGCTATCCCTCGCGCACCGACATCTTCCGTCCGGGCGATGCCGCGGGCACGCTCTACTTCGTGATCGACGGTTCGGTGGCAATCCTCGCCGAGGAGGACGACAACCGCGAACTGATCCTCGGCTACTTCGGCCCCGGCGAATTCGTCGGCGAGATGGGCCTGTTCGGTTCGACGCCTCAGCAGCGGGAGGTCATCCTGCGCACGCGCTCGGCCTGCGAACTGGCCGAGATCGGTTGCGAGCAGGTGCTGCAGTTGATGTCGGGACCGTTGGCCGCCGACGCTCCGCGCCTGCTCTACGGCATCGGCAGCCAGCTGGCGCGCCGCCTGCGCGACACCAGCCGCAAGGCCAGCAGCCTCGCCTTCCTCGACGTGTCCGACCGCATCGTCCGTACGCTTCACGACCTGGCGCAGGAGCCGGAAGCGCTCAGTCATCCGCAAGGCACCCAATTGCGGATCTCGCGGCAGGAACTGGCACGCTTGGTCGGTTGCTCGCGCGAGATGGCCGGACGCGTCCTCAAGAAGTTGCAGGCCGACGAGAAGCTGCATGCGCGCGGCAAGACGCTCGTGCTGTACGGCACCCGCTGAAACAGGACCGGAGGCCACCGGCATGAGCGACCCGATGCACGATGTCGACCTGCGCAGCGCATCGCTGATGGATGCCGATGATGTCGCCGTGCTGTTGTCCGCCCTCGGCTATCCCTGCGAGCGTGACGATGCCAGTGACCGCATCCACGCGATCATCGCCAACGATCGCCAGGCCCTGGTGCTGGCCCGCCACGATGGCGCGGTCTGCGGATTGATCGCGCTCGATTTCATGTACTACCTGCCGCTCGGCACCACTACTTGCCGGATCACCGCCATGGTCGTGACGCCCGAGGCGCAGGGCCGCGGCCTCGGCAAATTGCTGCTGCGCGAGGCCGAACGGCGCGCACGTTCGGGCGGCGCGGCGCGCCTGGAAATCACCAGCGGCTCGCAGCGCATCGATGCACATGCGTTCTATCGCGCCTGCGGCTACAGCGACGGCACCGTCCGCTTCGTCAAGCACCTCGGCTGCTGAGCAGCCATCGCATCGCACTCAGCCGGCGACCGCATCCCCGCCGCGATCGGGGCAACCCCAATTGAGCATCGGCGTGCCGGCCGGCAGTCGTTCGCGGAACCACTCGATCCGCCCCGGCTTGGGATTCACCACCACCGGCCGGGTCGCTGCCTGCAGCAGCGGCAGGTCGGCGCTGCTGTCGCTGTAGGCGCGGTCGATGATCGAGACGTGGCCGGCCTCGCGGATCATCCGCACCTTCATTTCATGGTGGCAATGGCGGATCGCACCCACCGCGCCGAACTTCGGCCCGACTTCGGTGCCGATCACCGGCACGTCTTCGTGTGCGACGAAGGCGAGGATCGCCCGCGCCAACTCCGGCGGCGCGCCGGTAGCAACGATGACCCGGTCCCCGGCCTCGCGATGGCGATGCAGCACCTCCAGTGCGATCGGCAGCAGCTTCGACTTGATTTGCTCGGTGTTGGCCAGCACGTATCGATCGATCAAGTCATCGAGGTCGCGGCGGCGATGCAGGCCGACCGTGCCGACCCAGACGAATGCGGAGATCCCGCGACGGCGCGTCGGCAGGAAGGCGATCATCGGCGCGAACACCGGAGCGATGAGCAGCGCCAGCAATTGCCGCCACCAGGCGCGATTGATCAACCACTTGAACAGATGGGTGCCGGAATCACCGTCGTAGAGCGTGTGGTCGAAGTCGAAGACGACCAACGGCCCATCGGCGTCCGGATTGGGATAGCGCGAAGCGGGCGGAGCCGGGTTCATGCGACGGAGAACAAGGCCGAAAGCGCGCTACCCGGGTCATCCACGCGCATGAAGGTTTCGCCAACGAGGAACGCGTGTACGCCAGCTTCGCGCATCCTCGCCACGTCCGCGTGTGTAGCGATGCCGCTCTCGGTGATGAGGGTTCGATCCTCTGGCACGACCGAACGCAGCTCAAGCGTGGTATCGAGCGTCACCGCGAAATCGCGCAGGTCGCGATTGTTGATGCCGATCAACGGCATCCGGCCGTTCAAGCCCGGTACGTTGAGTGCCGATGCCAGTTCGTCGCCATCATGCGACTCGATCAGCACATCCATGTCGAGCGCCAGCGCCTGCGCGGCGAGCCGATGCAGCGTCGGCTCGTCGAGCGCCGCCACGATCAGCAGGATGCAATCGGCGCCGAGCACGCGCGATTCGACCACCTGCCAGGGATCGAGGATGAAATCCTTGCGCAGCACCGGCAGGCGGCAGGCATCACGCGCCTGTTGCAGGAAGGCATCGCTGCCCTGGAAGAAATCGATGTCGGTCAGCACCGATAGGCAGGCCGCGCCGCCGGCCTCGTAGCTGGCGGCGATCGCGGCGGGATCGAAATCCGGGCGGATCACGCCTTTCGACGGGCTGGCCTTCTTGATCTCGGCGATCACCGCGTCGCCACCGGCGTCGACCCTGCTCAGCAATGCCGCGGTGAAATCACGCAGCGAGGGCGCGGCCTGCAGCCGCTCCTCCAGCGCAGCGAGCGGAAGCCCTGCGCTGCGGGCAGCCACTTCCTCGCGTTTGCGCGCGATGATGCGTTCAAGCACGGCAGCCATCAGCCCATACTCCCGAGCCGTCGCGTCGCTTCGACGAACTGCGCGGCCTTCGCCTGCGCCGCCCCCGATGCGATCGCCTCGCGCGCCCGCCCGATGCCATCGGCAATGCCATCCACCACGCCCGCGGCATGCAAGGCTGCGCCCGCGTTCAAGGCCACAATCTCCAGCGGCAGACCCGCCTTGCCAGACAACGCCTCAAACATCTTCTCCTTCGACTCCAATGCACCAGCGACCTCGAGGTTGCGGGTGTGCGCCATCGCGATGCCGAAATCCTCGGGATGCACGTCGTACTCGCGCACCACGCCATCGCGCAACTCGCCGACTAGGGTTGCGGCACCCAGCGACACCTCGTCCATGCCATCGCGCCCCCAGACCACCAGCGCGCGTTTCGCACCGAGTGCCTGCAGCACGCGCACCTGGATGCCCACCAGATCCGGATGGAACACGCCCATCAGGATGT
>JAEWNY010000109.1 GCA_023461075.1 Pseudomonadota bacterium
ATCATCTTCGTCGGCGCGACGACCGAGAACCCCTCGTTCGAGCTCAATTCCGCGCTGCTGTCCCGCTGCCGGGTGCATGTGCTGGAGGCGGTGTCGGCGGACGACATCGCCACCACGCTCAGGCGCGCACTCACCGACGAGGCGCGCGGGCTGGGCGGGCGCGGCATCGAGATCGCCGATGCAGACCTGCAGGCGATTGCCGGCGCCGCCGATGGCGACGTCCGGCGCGCCCTCACCTTGCTCGAGATCGCCGCGGAACTGGTGGGCGAGGGCAGCGAGGGCACCGTCGGCAGCCACCTCATCGAGCAGGTGCTGGCCGACCGTACCCGCCGTTTCGACAAGGGCGGCGAGCAGTTCTACGACCAGATCAGCGCCCTGCACAAGTCGGTGCGCAGTTCCAATCCGGATGCGGCGCTGTATTGGTTTGCGCGGATGATCGATGGCGGCTGCGACCCGATCTATCTCGCGCGTCGGCTGACCCGGATGGCGGTCGAGGACATTGGCTTGGCCGATCCACGCGCACTGGCGATGGCCACCGAGGCCTGGGATGCCTATGAGCGGCTGGGATCGCCCGAAGGCGAATTGGCGCTGGCGCAGGTGGTGATCTATCTCGCCAGCACCGCCAAATCCAACGCCGCCTACATGGCCTGGAACAACGCGCGCCGCGACGTGCGCGAATACGGCACGCAGGAGGTGCCGCTGCACATCCGCAACGCGCCGACGAAATTGATGAAGGAGCTCGGCTACGGTCAGGGCTATCAGTACGACCACGATGCCGAAGGCGGCATCGCACTCGAGCAGACCGGCTTTCCGGATGCGATGGGCGAGCGCGTCTATTACCAGCCGGTGACGCGCGGCATGGAACTGAAGTTGAAGGAAAAACTGGACGCGCTGCGGGCCGCGCGGCAGGCGGCGCGCGACAAGCAATGAGCCGCTAAACTGCCGGACGTTCCCATCATCGACCCGCGCGCCTTGCAACCGCTCGACCAGCTCGAAGCCGAAAGCCTGCACATCCTGCGCGAGGTCGCGGCGGAATTCCGCCGACCAGTGCTGCTGTATTCGATCGGCAAGGACAGCTCGGTGCTGCTGCACCTGCTGCTAAAGGCGTTCCATCCGGCTAAACCGCCGATACCGCTGCTGCACGTCGACACCGGCTGGAAATTCCGCGAGATGATCGCCTTCCGCGACCGCCGCGCCGCCGAGACCGGGCTGGATCTGCGCGTGCACACCAACCCACAGGGCCTGGCCGCCGGCATCGGCCCTATCAGTCACGGCGCGACCGTGCACACCGACGTGATGAAGACCGAGGCGCTGAAGCAGGCGCTGGAGCAGTGGCAGGTGGATGCGGCGATCGGCGGCGCGCGACGCGACGAGGAGAAATCGCGCGCCAAGGAACGCATCTTCAGCTTTCGCGATGCAGGCCACCGCTGGGATCCGCGCCGACAGCGCCCGGAGCTGTGGAACCTCTACAACACGCGCATCCATCCCGGCGAATCGGTGCGCGTGTTCCCGCTCTCGAATTGGACCGAGCTGGATGTCTGGGAATACATCCGCCGCGAAGGCATCGAAGTACCATCGCTGTACTTCGCTGCCGAACGCCCGGTCATCGAGCGCGATGGCGCGCTGGTCATGGTGGATGACGAACGTCTGCCGCTGCGCGAAGGCGAGGTCGCACGGATGCGCCGGGTGCGCTTCCGCACCTTGGGCTGCTACCCGCTGACCGGCGCGATCGAATCCGATGCCGCCACGCTCGACGACATCATCGACGAGATGCGCCATGCCACCACTTCCGAGCGCCAAGGGCGGATGATCGACCACGATCCGTCGGCATCGATGGAGAAGAAGAAACGCGAGGGCTATTTCTGATGGCCCCGCACCCCGACTCCGACATCGACCTGCTGCGCTTCATCACCTGCGGCAGCGTGGACGATGGCAAGAGCACCCTGATCGGCCGCCTGCTGCACGACAGCCGACAACTGGCCGACGACCAGCTGGCCGCGCTCGCCGCCGATAGCCGCAAGTCCGGCGCGACCGGCGAGGGCATCGATTTCTCCCTGCTGGTCGATGGCCTGGCCGCCGAAAGAGAGCAGGGCATCACCATCGATGTCGCCTACCGCCACTTTCGCAGCGCGCGTCGCCGTTTCATCGTCGCCGATTGCCCGGGGCATGTGCAGTACACCCGCAACATGGCCACCGGCGCTTCCACCGCCGATCTCGCGGTGGTGCTGGTCGATGCGCGCAAGGGCGTGCTCACCCAAACCCGCCGCCACAGCTGGATCGTGCGCCTGTTCGGCATCCGCCAGGTAGTGCTGGCCGTCAACAAGATGGACCTGGTCGGCTTTGAGGAAGTACGTTTCCGCGAGATCGAAAGCGAATATCGCGCACTGGCGTCGTCACTCGGCATCGATGAGGTCACGGCGATCCCGTTGTCCGCGCTGGAAGGCGACAACGTCGTGGGGGTCTCGCCGGCGATGCCGTGGTACCGAGGCGAGAGCCTGATGCAGGCACTCGAGCATGCCCGTCTGCCGCGCGAGGACGATAAGCGCGGCTTCTGCATGCCGGTGCAATGGATCAATCGCGCCGGCCAGGATTTCCGCGGCCTCGCCGGCACACTGGAGGGGAGGGCGCGCGTCGGCGAAGCGGTGGTGGTGCTGCCGTCCGGCCAGCGCAGCACCTTGGCGCGCATCATCGGCGCGTGCGGCGAGGTGCACTCCGCGGAGGACGGCGAAGCGGTGACCCTGGCCTGCGCGGATGACCTCGACATCGGCCGCGGCGATTGGGTCGCCTCCGCGGCCGATGCACCGGAAGTCGCCGACCAGTTCGCCGCGCACATCTTGTGGATGGACGAAACCCCGCTTCTAGCCGGGCGTCGCTACCTGCTCAAGATCGGCAGCAAGACCGTGGATGCCAGTGTCAGCGACATCCGCCATCGCATCGATGTCGATACCCAGGCGCAACTGGCCGCGCGCGAGTTGGCGATGAACGAAGTGGCGGTGTGCAACCTGTCGCTGGCCGAGCCGGTCGCGTTCGCGCCCTATGCAGAGAGTCGCGCGCTGGGCGGCTTCATCCTGATCGACCGGCAATCGAATGCCACCGTTGCCGCCGGGACCATCGAGCATGCGCTGCGCCGTGCATCCAACATCCACTGGCAGGCGACCAGTGTCGATGCCGAAGCGCGTGCGCTGAGCCTCGGCCAGCAACCGATGTGCGTGTGGTTCACCGGGCTGTCCGGTTCCGGCAAGTCGACGATCGCCAACCTGGTTGAGCAGAAACTGCAGGCGAGCGGGCGCCACGCCTACATCCTCGACGGCGACAACATCCGCCAAGGCCTCAATCGCGACCTCGGCTTCACCGATGCCGACCGGGTCGAGAACATCCGCCGGGTCGCTGAAGTGGCGAGGCTGATGACCGATGCCGGCCTGATCGTGCTGGTCAGTTTCATCTCGCCGTTCCGCGCCGAGCGGCGGATGGCGCGCGAGTTGTTCGCGCCCGATCGCTTCATCGAGGTTTTCGTCGACACCCCGCTGGAAGTCGCTGAAGCGCGCGACGTCAAGGGTCTGTACGCCAAGGCGCGCGCCGGCGGACTCCCCAACTTCACCGGCATCGACTCGCCGTACGAGGCACCGCAAGCGGCGGAACTGCGCCTGCAAACCGCCGAAGCGGAAGCCGAGGTCTTGGCGGAGCAGGTGGTCGAACGCATCCTTCGTAGGCAGA
>JAEWNY010000110.1 GCA_023461075.1 Pseudomonadota bacterium
CTGGACAACGGCGTGGCCACGGTGATCGCCGCCGGTGGCGATGGCACCTTGAGCGAGGTCGCCACCGCGCTCGCGCGCAGCGGCCACGATGCAGACGCGTTGCCCTCCATTGGCCTGGTGCCGATGGGTACCGCCAACGATTTCGCCGCCGCAGCTGGCATCCCCGCCGACGATGCGGCCGCGGCCCTGGGGCGGGTGCGGGAGGCGCCGGCACCGGCCATCGACCTGTTGCGCATCAGCTGTGATGGCGAAGAGCACTGGTGCGCAAACCTGGCCAGCGGAGGCTTCGGCACCGAGGTGACGGTGGAGACCCACGAAACCCTGAAGAGCCTCTTGGGTGGATTGGCTTACGTCGTCACAGGGCTCGGCAAGCTGGGCCACATCGAGCCGCAGCGCGCGCGATTCACCGGGCCGGATTTCGAATGGCAGGGCGAGTTCATCGCGCTGGGCATCGGCAACGGGCGGCAGGCGGGCGGCGGCCAGGCCCTGTGCCCGGATGCGCTGGTCGATGACGGCCTGCTCGACCTCACCCTCGTGCCGCCACTCGATGGCGGGTTGGCGAGCACGCTCGGCACGGTGATCGCCGAAGGCAAGGAAGCGGCGCTCGATCGGGTGGCGACCCGAACCCGTCTGCCGTGGCTGGAAATCAGTGCGGACGCGCCGCTCACCCTCAACTTGGACGGTGAACCGGTGAGCGCCGCAGCCTTCCGCGTCGATTGCGTCGCCAGGCGCGTGCGCCTGCACCTGCCGCCCGGCTCCGTCTTGTTGTCGTCGGACGGTACGCAGGCGGGGCTTTGACCGCGGCCGGCTTGTCGATAAAGTAGAGCCATGAATCCTGCGGCACTCCCCGTCAACGGCACCCGGAACGAATGCTGGCGATGGTGGCCCCGAGCCACCCTGCGTTCCGCCTGTCCGTTCGTCCGAGAGATGCCGCGTGATTACCGAAGCTGAGTTCCAGCGCCTGGCCGCTGAAGGCCACACCCTCATCCCCATCGTGCGCGAAGTCCTCTCGGACCTCGACACGCCGCTGTCGGTCTACCTGAAGCTGGCCGACGGCCCGCACAGCTACCTGTTCGAATCGGTCGAGGGCGGCGAACGTTTCGGTCGCTGGTCGATCATTGGATTGCCGGCGCGGCGCGTGTATGCCTTCCACGGATTCGAGTTGCGGGTCAGCGAGGACGGCGTGGAGATCGAACGTCGTCATGTCGATGATCCGTTGGCCGAAGTCGAGCGCCTGCGTGCGATGCAGCGCGTGCCGCAGGTCGAGGGCCTGCCCGGATTCGCCGGTGGACTGGTCGGCTGGTTCGGCTTCGAGTCGATCGGCTACATCGAGCCGCGTTTCGCCGACAGCCACGCCCGCGACGAGCTCGGCACGCCCGACATCCTGCTGATGCAGAGCGACGAGTTGGCGGTGTTCGACAACCTGAAGGGCCGCCTCTACCTCATCGTCCATGCCGATGCCGCATCGCCCCATGCCTATGCGAAGGCACACCGCCGCATCGACGCGCTGGTGCACCGGCTGCGCCAGGCCGGCAGCGGGTATCCGGAAAACCTGCACGGCAATGCGCTGGATGAGGCGGACTTCGTCAGCGGTTTCAGTCGCGAGGGTTTCATCGCTGCGGTCAGGCAAGCGCAGGAGTACATCCGCGCCGGGGATGCCTTCCAGGTGGTGCTGAGCCAGCGCCTGTCGGTGCCGTTCCATGCGCGCCCGGTCGACGTCTATCGCGCGCTGCGAGCGATGAACCCTTCGCCCTACATGTATTTCCTGGATACCGGCAGCACCCAGGTGGTCGGCTCATCGCCCGAGATCCTGGTGCGTCTGCAGGATGGGAAGGTCACCGTGCGTCCGATCGCCGGCACCCGCCCGCGTGGCGACACGCATGAGGCGGATGCCGCGCTGGAAGCCGAATTGCTGGCCGATCCCAAGGAGCGCGCCGAGCACCTGATGCTGATCGACCTGGGCCGCAACGATGTCGGCCGGGTCAGCGATGCCGGAAGCGTGCGGCTCGGCGAACATTTCGCCATCGAGCGCTACAGCCACGTCATGCACATCGTCAGCGAGGTCACCGGCAGGTTGCGCGGGAACCTCAACTACATGGACGTGCTGCGTGCCGCGTTCCCGGCAGGTACGGTCAGTGGCGCGCCGAAAATCCGCGCGCTGGAGATCATCCGCGAACTGGAGCCCGTCAAGCGCAACGTCTATTCCGGCGCGGTCGGCTACATCGCATGGAATGGCGATGCCGACACCGCGATCGCCATCCGCACCGCGGTCATCCAGGACGGGCGCCTGCACGTGCAGGCCGGCGCCGGCATCGTCTTCGACTCCGAGCCGGAAAAGGAGTGGGAAGAAACGATGAACAAGGGTCGCGCGCTGTTCCGCGCGGTGGCGCAGGCGGCGAAGGGACTTTGAAGCCATGATCCTGATGATCGACAACTACGACAGCTTCACCTTCAACCTCGTGCAGTACCTGCAGGAACTCGGCGCCGAGGTGCGCGTCGAGCGCAACGATGCGTTGTCGGTGGAGCAGGTGGCGGCGATGTCGCCACAGAAGATTGTCATCTCGCCCGGACCCTGCACGCCGAACGAAGCCGGCATTTCGCTGGAAGTGATCGAACGGTTGGGCCCGCGCACCCCGATCCTCGGCGTCTGCCTCGGCCACCAGGCGATCGGCCAGGTGTATGGCGGCGAAGTGGTGCGCGCAGGCCGCATCATGCACGGCAAGACCTCTCCGATCCGCCATGAGGGCAAGGGCGTGTTCGCCGATATCCCCGACGGCTTCGAGGCGACGCGTTACCACTCGCTGGTGGTTGATCGCGCATCCCTGCCCGATGCGCTGGAGATCACCGCATGGACCGAAGACGACGATGGCGCCATCGAGGCGATCATGGGCCTGCGCCATCGCCAGCATCCGGTCGAGGGCGTGCAGTTCCACCCCGAATCCATCCTGACCCAGCATGGCCATGACCTGCTGCGCAATTTCCTGGAGCGCTGACGTGCCGATCACCCCGCAGGAAGCCTTGCAACGCACGATCGAGCATCGCGAGATCTTCTTCGACGAGATGGTCGAGTTGATGCGCCAGATCATGCGCGGCGAAGTCTCAGCCACGATCACCGCGGCGATCCTGACCGGCCTGCGGGTCAAGAAGGAAACCGTGGACGAGATCGCCGGTGCGGCCACGGTGATGCGCGAGTTCTCGCGCAAGGTCGATGTTGCCGACCGCACGCACTTGGTCGACATCGTCGGCACCGGTGGCGATGGCGCCAATACGTTCAACATCTCCACGGCATCGATGTTCGTCGTGGCCGCGGCCGGTGCGCGAGTGGCCAAGCACGGCGGCCGCAGCGTGTCGTCGAGCTCCGGCAGTGCCGATGTCCTCGAGGCCTTAGGGGCGCATATCGAGTTGCCACCCGAGGCGGTGGCCGAGTGCATCGCCGAGACCGGCATCGGTTTCATGTACGCGCCCTTGCATCATCCGGCGATGAAGGAAGTCGCCCCGGTGCGGCGTGAACTCGGTGTTCGCACACTGTTCAATATCCTCGGTCCGCTCACCAACCCGGCCGGTGCCGAGAACATCCTGATGGGCGTGTTCCATCCGGATCTGGTGGGCATCCAGGTGCGCGTGCTGCAGGCACTCGGTGCGAAACGCGCGCTGGTGGTCTGGGGGCGCGATGGCATGGACGAGGTGTCGCTGGGTGC
>JAEWNY010000111.1 GCA_023461075.1 Pseudomonadota bacterium
GTCACCGTCGCGCGCGAGGGCAGCTTCACCCGCGCCGCCGCGCAGCTCGGCGTCACCCAGTCGGCGATCAGCCAGACCGTCAGCGCGCTGGAGGCGCGGCTGGACATCCGCCTGCTCACCCGCACCACCCGCAGCGTGTCCACCACGCCCGCCGGCGAGCAACTGCTGCGGCGCATCGGCGGGCGCTTCGACGAGATCGAGACCGAGCTGGACGCGTTGACCGCGCTGCGCGACAAGCCGGCCGGCACCGTGCGCATCACCTGCGGCGACTTCATCCTGCGTACCCTGCTGCTGCCGAAATTGACGCCATTGATGCTTGACTGCCCCGACATCCACATGGAGTTCGATGTCAGCAACGGCCTGCGCGACATCGTCGCCGACCGTTTCGATGCCGGCGTGCGCCTGGGCGAGCAGCTCGACCGCGACATGATCGCGCTGCCGATCGGCCCGAAGCTGCGGATGGCCGCAGTGGCCTCGCCCGGCTACTGGGCGCAGTATGCGCCACCGAAGACCCCGCGCGACCTCATCGACCACCGCTGCATCAACATCCGCTTTCCCACCCACGGCGGCACCTACGTGTGGGAATTCGAGCGCGCCGGCCGCGAGCAGAACGTGCGCGTGGATGGGCAGGTGATCTTCAACGCCAGCCACCACATCGTCGCGGCGGCGGTCGCCGGGCTCGGCGTTGCCTACCTGCCGGAGGACGAATTCGCCCCACACATCGCCGAGGGACGCTTGATACAGGTGCTGAAAGCCTGGTGCCCGCCTTTCCCGGGCTATCACCTGTACTACCCGAGCCGACGCCAACAGTCGCCGGCGTTCAAACTGATGATCGAGGCGCTACGTCAGTGAGCAAGCGAAGTCCGCTTTGGCTCGCCTACTGCCGGTCACTTCGCTTCGGGCCTCCGGCGATCCGAGGACTCTCGGTGGTCAGTGCCACGCCCTTCGCCGTTAGCCCGATGGAGCCGGAATCCACAATGGAGACTGATCCAAGAGGGCAGGCAAAAGTGGAGGAACTTACAGAAAGGCTCTCAGGACCAAGGAGCAGGCAGACCCTGCACCCCACACTAAAATCCGGATACCCAAAAAAAAACCGGCCACAAGGGCCGGTTTTCGCGAAATGGTCGGGGAGACAGGATTCGAACCTACGACCTCTACGTCCCGAACGTAGCGCTCTACCAGACTGAGCTACACCCCGATTCCGAGCGGCGCATTGTACGGTCCGCACCGCCTCGCGGCAAGTGCCCCGTAGCGATCGAAAGGACCCCCGCTAAACTAGGCGGATTCGCCATCCCGACCGAGTCCGACTTGATCAAGCCCCGCACCCCGCCCGGCGTCATGGAACTGCTGCCGCGCGAGCAGGTCGCCTTCCAGCGCATGCTCGATACCATCCGCCGCACCTACGAATCGTTCGGTTTCCTGCCGGTCGAGACCCCGGTCTTCGAATTGTCCGAGGTGCTGCTGACCAAGACCGGCGGCGAGACCGAGCGGCAGGTCTATTTCGCGCAGTCGACCGGGGCGCTGGAGAAGGCGGGCGAGGGGATGCCGGAGCTGGCGCTGCGTTTCGACCTGACCGTACCGCTGGCACGTTACGTCGCCGAGCACGAGCACGACCTCGCGTTTCCGTTCCGGCGCTACCAGATCCAGCGTGTGTATCGCGGCGAACGCGCGCAACGCGGCCGCTTCCGCGAGTTCTACCAGTGCGACATCGACGTGATCGGCAAGGACGCGCTCAACCCGCGCGTCGATGCCGAGATCCCGGCAGTGATCCATGCGGTGTTCGAGCGGCTGGCGATCGGCGATTTCACCATCCAGTTCAATCATCGCAAGCTGCTGCGCGGCTTCTTCGAGGGCTTGGGGATAGAGGGTGAGCGCCAGCTGCCGGTGCTGCGCGAACTCGACAAACTCGACAAGCGCGGCGAAGACGCGGTTCGCGAGACGCTCGTGGGCGAAGGCTTTTCGCTGGCGCCTGATGTCGTCGAACGTTTGCTCGCGTTCTCGCGCGTGCGCTCAAGCGGTCACGATGACGCACTGGAGAAACTCGCGGCGCTGGGCGAGGGTACGCCGCTGTTCAACGAAGGCCGCGATGCGCTCGTCGCCACGCTCGGGCAACTCAAGGCGATGGGCATTCCCGAGTCGCGCTACGCGATCAACCTTTCGATCGCGCGTGGGCTGGACTACTACACCGGCATCGTCTACGAGACCACGCTGGACGCGCATCCGCTGATCGGCTCGATCTGTTCCGGCGGCCGATACGACGATCTGGCATCTCATTACACGAAATCGAAACTGCCGGGCGTCGGCATCTCGATCGGCCTGACCCGCTTGTTCTGGCAGCTGCGCGAGGCGGGCTTGGTCGATGTTGCCGCCAGTTCGGTCGACGTGCTGGTCGGCCTGCTCGCGGAGGCGGATTTCGAGGACGCGCTGGCTCTGTCGCAATCCCTGCGCGAGGCCGGCCTGCGCGTGGAGACGCAGATGGAGGCAAAGAAGATCGCCCGGCAATTCCAGTATGCCGATCGCGCCGGCATCCGTTTCGTCGCCCTGCGTGGCGAAGGCGAGCGCGCCGATGGCAGGGTGACGCTGAAGGACCTGACGCTCGGCGAGCAGGAGACGATCGTGATGGCGCAGGCGGCGGAGTGGGTCAGGGCGCGCATCGAAGGAGTGGCTGCATGAGCACGCAATCAGATCGGGTGATCCGCCTCGACGGCCGCTCGCTCGATCGCGCCGGCCTTTTGGCGATCGCGCGTGGCGCGCAGGTCGCGTTGGAAAACGATGCGCTCGCGCGCGTCGAACGCGCTGTCGCCTTCCTCGCCGAGCAGGTCGCGCGCGAGGAGCCGATCTACGGCGTGTCCACCGGCTTCGGCAGCAATGCCGACAAGCTGCTGGGCGCGCACCACCTGCGCGATGCGTTGCCGGAACATTCACGCAATGCCAAGTCCCTGCACGAGGAACTGCAGGAAAACCTCATCATCACCCATGCGGTCTGCGTCGGCGAACCATTCGCGCCCGAAGTGGTGCGCGCGATGCTGGGCATCCGCATCAACACCCTGTTGCGCGGGCACTCCGGCATCCGCGTGCAGACGCTCGAGGCGATGTGCGCGATGTTGAATGCCGGCATCGTGCCGGTGGTGCCGCAACTGGGTTCGGTCGGCGCTTCCGGCGACCTTGCACCACTCTCGCATCTCGCCATCGTGTTGCTCGGTGGTGGCGAGGCGTTCTTTGATGGCGTACGCATGCCGGGCAGGGACGCACTCGCCAAGGCCGGTCTTGCGCCGCTGAAACTGAGCTACAAGGAAGGCCTCGCGCTCAACAACGGCACCGCGCAGATGCTGGCGACCGGCGTGCTTGCGGTCGCCAAACTCGAGGAGCTGCTCGACACCGCCGACCTGGCCGCCGCGATGACTCTTGATGCCTTCGCCGGGCGCCTGGGTGCGTTCGCGCCCGAGGTGCACGCGCTGCGCCCACACCCGGGCCAGATGCAGGTGGCGGAGAACCTGCGCCGCCTGCTGCAGGGATCGACCTTGGCCGACATCCCGTATCACCTTGTCCCGCGCTTCCGGCCATGGTCGCCGCAGAGTTGGGACACCGCCGAGGCTCAGGTGCTGACCTTCGACATCGGTTGGGACTGGGTGCCGGACTCGCAGCGCCACGGTCGCGAGAAGTTCTACCGGCGCTTCAAGCCGTTCCGCGGCGGCAAGAAGCACCAGCCGCAGGACAGCTACAGCCTGCGTTGCATCCCGCAGGTACATGGCGCGGTGCGCGATGCGGTGGCGCAGGCCGCGCGCGTGCTCGAGATCGAATTGAACGCTGTCACAGACAACCCACTGGTGTTCCCGGAGGCCGACAAGCCGCATGTGGAGGAGCAGGTGATTTCCGCCGGTCATTTCCACGGCATGCCGTTGGCGCTGGCGATGAGCTACGTCAAGGCATCGATCCCGGTGCTGGCGTCGATCAGCGAACGCCGTCTCAACAAGCTGGTGGACCCGGCCACCAACGATGGCCTTCCGGCGTTCCTGATCGGCAACGAGGACGGCACCGAGTCCGGCTACATGATCGTGCAGTACACGGCTGCGGCGATCGTCAACGACCTGGCCTCGCGCGCCATGCCCGCATCGGTGTATTCGATCCCGACCAGCGCGAATGCCGAGGACCACGTCTCGATGGGCGCGAACGAGGCCCGCCATGTGCTGGCGATGGCCGATGATCTCGCCAAGGTGATAGGACTCGAACTCGCCACCGCCGCGCAGGCGCTGGATTTCCGCCGCGACATGATCAATGCCGCGCGTGACCTGGCCGGTCGCACCGATGCCGAAGGGTTCGCGGCCAAGGTGCGCGGCGGCCCGGCGCCGGGTGCCGACGATCGTGAGCTGTTCCTGCAGGAAGTCGATGCGTTGCGCGCAGAATTGGCGGGCGCCGAGCCGTTCCATCCCGGGCATGCGGTGGCGGCCGCGCATGCCGAAGTGCGCCGGCACGTCGCGGTGATGCGGCACGACCGTGCACTCGATGGCGATGTGGCCGCAGCCGTGGCGATGGTGCAAAGCGGAGCGGTGCTGGCAGCGGCGCGGCAAGTCGGGGATTGAGCGCAGGCAGCAGGCGTCATTGGCGAAAGCGATAATGTGCGGATGAAGAAAATCGCACCCGCCATCCTCCTGGCCATCGCTCTGTTGCCGCTGTCGCTGCAGGCCCAGCCGCCGGGTTGCGCCGTCGGCAACGTGTTCGAAGACCGCAACGGCAACGGTGTGCGTGATGCCGGCGAGCCGGGGCTGGGGGACATCGCGGTGTCCAACGGGCGCGACATCGTCCGCACCGACGCACGCGGCGACTATGGACTGCCGCCGCGCGAGGGCGCAGAGATTTTCGTCATCAAGCCCGCCGGTCACAGGGCCGCATCGCGTGCCGACGGCCTGCCCGATGTCTGGAGAAACGATGCATGGCAGGCCGACCCCGCCACGCCGGCCGCGACCTGCGCACCGATCGCCCTGCGCAAGGAAGCATTTCCGCGGCTTCGCGAGCAGGGCTTGCGCGTGCTGTTGTTCGGCGATCCGCAGCCCAAGTCGCTGGTCGATGTCGGTCACTACGAGCGCGCCATCATTGAACCCTTGATCGTCGAAAACGCCAATCCCGTGCATGGCATGCACCTGCATCGTGCGCCGCAGGTCGCCGACCTTGGCCTCAGCATGGGTGACATCACCCACGACGATCCATCGCTGTATCCGGCGCTCAATCGCGCCACCGCCAGGCTCGGCGTGCCGTGGCTGCATGCGCCGGGCAACCACGACATCGACCTGGCAGCTGGCGATGACGCGACATCGCTGAAGAGTTTTCGCTCGGTATATGGCCCCGATACCTTCGCCTGGGAAGAACCCGAGGCCGCCTTCATCGTGCTCGATGACGTGATCTGGCAACCGGCCGCCCGCCCGAACTACATCGGCGGTTTCCGCGAGGATCAGTTCGCCTTCCTCCGTAATTACCTGCGCGATGCGCCGAAACAGCGCCTGTTGGTTCTGGCCCTGCACATCCCGTTGTACGAGCCGGCCGGCAGCAATGCCAGCCGCGACACCTTCCGTGACGAGGATCGGGCGCGGCTGTTCGCGCTGCTGCGCGATTTCCCCAACGTGTTGGTGTTGAGCGCGCACATGCATGCCCAGCAGCATTTCTTCCACGATGACGCGAGCGGCTGGCACGGCGCGCAGCCCTTGCACGAATACAACCTGGGCGCGACTTGCGGCGCATTCTGGTCGGGCGTAACGGACGCGAATGGCGTACCGGATTCGACGATGTCCGACGGCACCCCGAAAGGTTGGGCGCGGATGTCGGTGCGGGCTGACGGCCACTATTCGCTGAGCTACCACCCAGCGCAAGATCCACATCAGGCCATGCACCTTCATGCCCCCACGGTACTGCGGCGCGGGGCGTATCCGGCCTGGGGCGTGTACGCGAATGTCTACATGGGCATGGCGGACAGCCGCGTCGAATATCGGGTCGATGGCGGCGAGTGGAAGCCGATGCGCAAGGTCTCGCAGCCGGATCCGCGATTGCTGGCCGAGAACCGCCGCGACGACGAGGCCGTGCAGTTGCGCGGTTACGATCGCTCGCCCGAGGCGCAGCCTTCTCCGCATCTGTGGCGTGGCGCGCTGCCGACTGATCTGGCAGTCGGCGAACACGTCATTGAAGTCCGCGCGCTCGACCGCTGGCAGGGCGAGCAACGGGCGACGACCCGTTACCGGCTGGAAGACGCCTCGCCTTGAGCCGGAGGTGATGCGCGCAGGCCGGGCCACGCACCCGGCAGCGCCGATCGCCACCGCCTGCACCCAGTGCGGCCAAGCACGGCCGGCCAGCACCAGCAGCGATGTCGAGAGCAACGGCGCGAGATAGGACAGCCAACCGAGCAGCGAGAGTTTGCCGCGCTTGGTGCAACGATGACGCCGCTGCGGTCGCCTCGCGCTCGCTGATGGCGATGTTTTCGCTTTAGTCGGGGTCGATCTCGGCGAACGATTCCACCCGCGCGTGGCCGTTGGCGGCCTCACCCCTGCGCGGTTCCGGATAATCCTCGCGGCGGTCGAGCAGCACCGTGCGCATGCCGGCCTTGCGCGCTGCATCCAGTTCGGCGATCACATCCGAGAGGAACACGATGTGGCCGGGCGAGCGGCCCAGGCGGTCGGCGATCAGTCGATAGCTATCGGCATCGCGTTTGTGGCCGACTTCGGTGTCGAAGAAATGGTCGAACAGCGGCAGCAGGTCGCCGGCATCGGAATGGCCGAAGAACAGTTTCTGCGCCGGCACCGAGCCGGACGAATACACCGCCAACGCATGGCCGGCCGCGTGCCAGGCCTGCAGCGCCGGCGCGACATCGGGATAGATGTGCGCGGTGAAATCACCGTCGCGGTAGCCGTCTTCCCAGATCATGCCCTGCAGTGCCTTCAGCACGGTGTGCTTGCGATCCTGGTCGATCCATCCCTGCAGCGTCTCCACGATCATCGCGTCGTCGCACATCGCGCCATGTTCGGTGGCGACCTGATCGAGCAACGCGCGCACCTTCGGCTCATCGCCGCGTGCGCGCACGAAGCCGGGCAGGGCGGCCCGCGCGTAGGGGAACAGCACGTCGCGGACGAAGGAGATGCTGCCGGTTGTTCCCTCGATGTCGGTGAGGATGACCGGTTTCATGCCTCGCGCTCGTAGCGCGGGAAGCGCCGGGCGATGTCGCTGCCGGTGAAGTCGCCGATCCAGCCGTCGGGATTGGTGAAGAAGCGGATCGCGACGAATTCCGGCGCCTCGCCCATGTCGAACCAGTGGGTGGTGTTGTCCGGCACCGAGATCAGGTCGCCTTTTTCGCACAGGACTTCGTAGACCTTGCCATCGACATGCAGCGAGAACAGGCCGCTACCGTCGACGAAGAAGCGCACCTCGCCTTCCTTGTGCGTGTGTTCCTCGAGGAACTTGGCGCGCATCGCCTCGCGTTGCGGGTTGTCCGGCGCGATGCTGACGACGTCGACGCTGTTGAAGCCGTTTTCCGCGACCAGCGCATCGATGTCGCCGCGGTAGGCCTCCATGATCGCTTCCGGGCTGTCGCCGGCCTTGACTGGCGCGGCGGCCTGCCATTGCTCGAAGCGCACGCCGATCTCCGCCAGTTCGGTGGCGATCGCGGTGTGCTCGCGGGTTTCCAGCAGCACCTGCCCACCGTCGTCTTCATTGAACACGCGCAAACGGCTCATCGCTTCAGCTCCAGCATCTTCAGCTCGCAGGCGAGCAGGAATTCGAACGCCTCCAGGTGGCGACGCGCCTCGGCCATGTCGCGGCCCCAGGCATAAAGGCCGTGGCCTTCGATCAGGTAGCCCCACAGGCATTGCCCGTCGAGCGCGGCTTCGACTTTCGCCGCCAGCTCGACCATGTCCTGGGTGTTGGCGAATACCGGCACGTCCATCGCGTCATCATGCGTGGTGTTGCCGGCAAAGGCTTTCTGCAGCTCGTAGTCCTCGAACCGCACGTGGCCCTGCGGCGCGAACAACCGCGAGGCGACGGTCTGCACCAGCGAGTGGGTGTGCAGCACGCAGCCGATTTCGGGAAAACGCTTGTACAACTGGGTGTGCAGCAGGGTTTCGGCGGAAGGACGCAGCTCGGTGGCGACCGGCCGGCCCTCGAAGTCGATGACCATGATGTCGGACTCGGTCAATCGGGTCTTGTTGCGCCCGGACACGGTGATCGCGGCGTGGCGCTCATCCAGCCGCATCGAGAAATTGCTGCTGGTGGCGGGCGTCCAGCCGGCATGGCCGAGCTCGCGGATATTGGTGATCAATTCACCGGCGAGGTGGCGCAGGCGGGTCGGATCGTAGGGCAGGGCTGCATTCATCCGGCGAGTGTAGCGAATCGCCGGTGAGCTTTCGGCAACGACCGCGCTTCCTCGCAAGCCGCGTCACCCAAAAGGAAACGGCGCGGGATTCCGCGCCGTTTCGGGCTTGCGTGGATCGTTCGGTCAGGCCTGCGGGCCTTCGTGGAATGGCGGCTCCGGGTCGATCTTGGGTCCGCCTTCCGGGCCGGTGATGCCGCGGGCCAGGTCGCTGTTGCGGTAGCCATACAGCGCATAGATGATCAGGCCGATGATCGCCCAGCCGAAGAACAGCGCGATCGTGTACATCGACAGGTTGACGAACAGCAGCAGGCAGCCGGCGATCGCCAGCGGGCAGACGATCCAGGCCATCGGGGTGCGGAACGGACGATGCCGGTTGGGCTCCCGCTTGCGCAGGATCAGCACCGCGGCGGACACGGCGATGAAGGCGAACAACGTGCCGGAGTTGGAGATGTCGGCGAGGATGCCGACCGGGAACAGCGCCGCGAAGAACGCCACGAACACGCCGGTGATGATGGTGATGACGTGCGGGGTGTGGTACTTCGGGTGCACCTTGGACAGCTTCTCCGGCAGCAGGCCATCGCGCGACATGGTGAAGAAGATGCGGGTCTGGCCGTAGATCATCATCAGGATCACCGACGGCAGCGCCAGCGCGGCGGCCATGCCGATGGCATTGCCCCAACCGGCGAAGCCGAGCACCTTCAGCACGTGGGCCAGCGGCTCCTTGGAGCAGACCAGCGCATCGGGATTGGTCGCGGCGCAGGCGGCGGCCATTTCCGGGGTGCCCGGATGGATGGCCATCCCGGCGGCATCGAGCATCGGCTGCGAGCCGATCGCACCGACCGCGCCGTAGCTGACAAGCATGTAGAACACGGTGCAGACCAGCAGCGAGCCGATCAGGCCGATCGGGATGTTGCGGTTCGGGTTCTTGGTTTCCTCCGCCGCGGTCGAGACCGCATCGAAGCCGACGTAGGCGAAGAAGATCGAAGCGGCCGCGCCGAGCACGCCGACGCCACCCATCGGGCTGCCCCAGCCGGTCGGGAAGAACGGCTCGAAGTTGCTGTCCTGCACCGCCGGGATCGCGATGAAGATGAAGGCCGTGAGCGCGATGACCTTGATCAGCACCAGCACCGCATTGACCTTGGCCGACTTGGAGGTACCGATGACCAGCAGGCCGGTCACCACCAGCGCGATGCCGAAGGCGAGCAGGTTGAAGGCGCCGCCGTCCATCGGACCGGTCTTGAGCGCGCGCGGCAATTCCACGCCCGCGCTGGTGAGCAGGCCATTCATGTAGCCCGACCAACCGACCGATACCGCGCCGGCTGCGACCGCGTATTCGAGCACCAATGCCCAGCCGACGACCCAGGCGAGTCCTTCGCCCATCACGCCATAGGTATAGGTGTAGGCCGACCCGGAAACAGGCACCATCGATGCGAGTTCGGAGTAGGCCAGCGCGGCCAGCGCGCAGACGATGGCGGCGATGACGAAGGCGAACATCATCGCCGGGCCTGCCTTCTGGCCTGCCTCGGCGGTCAGCACGAAGATGCCGGTACCGATGATGGCGCCGATGCCGAGCATGGTGAGCTGGAAGGCACCGAGCTGGCGCTTGAGCGCTTTCTTCTCGGCGGTTTCAAGGATCTTGTCGAGTGGCTTGACGCGCTGGAACAGCATCGTGTTCTCCCCGGGCAATGCGGTTGGATGGAATGCCCGAATCGACGAGCAGCCGCGAACATAACCGGCCCACGCCCCGCGGCACAAGGGCAACAGGTCACGCCCGGCTTGAATTCGCCGGTGATGCAATGCAGCATCGGCGCATGAACAGGCCTTCGCGTCTCCGCGAGCAACTCGAGCATTGGCGACAAGCGCAGTTGGATATCGACGGCGACACCGATGCGGATGCTCCGTTCGCCGAGTTGGCGGAAGAAGGCGCCATCGCCTACACGCGCGAACGGCTGCAGGGCCATTTCACCGGCTCAAGCTCGCTGGTCTCGGGCGATGGCCGACGCGTGCTGCTCACCCATCACCGCAAGTTGGGCCGCTGGCTGCAGCTCGGTGGCCATGCCGATGGCGATGAAGACCTGGCCCGAGTCGCGCTGCGCGAGGCTGAAGAGGAGTCCGGACTGCGCGGACTGCGCGTGGAGCCGGAGATCTTCGATCTGGATGGGCACTGGAACCCGCAGCGCCGCGAGGTGCCCGGCCACTGGCATTACGACGTGCGCTTCGTCGTGCATGCCGAAGGCAGCGAGGTGTTCGCGGTCAGCGAGGAATCGCTCGATCTGGCCTGGCGCGACATCGAAGAGATGGCAGACGATGAATCGATGGATGCCTCGTTGCGAAGGATGGCGAGGCGCTGGTTGCAGCGCCGGTCGCCTTGATCGCCGGTTGAAGCGTCGGCCGCCGGGCGAGTCCGGCGCTGCCGGCCCTGATGATCGCTGACGCCGGCACCGCGCTTGCCGGTTACCTCAAGCCTCCTCAGTACAGCACCCGCGTCCGCAGGGTGCCTTCGATCGCATCGAGAGCTTCGCGCAGGCGGCTGGCCTGTTCGCGGGTCGAAGCCGCATCGATCACCACGTACCCCACGTCCGGATCGGTACGCAGGTACTGTCCGTCGATGTTGATGCCGCGCGTGGAGAACACGTCATTGATCGCCGCGAGCACGCCCGGCACGTTGCGGTGGATATGCAGGAAGCGATGGCTGCCGGCGTGGCCGGGCAGGGTGACCTCGGGGAAGTTCACCGCCGAGAGCGTGCTGCCGTTGTCGCTGTATCGGACAAGCTTGGCCGCCACTTCCGCGCCGATGTTGTCCTGCGCCTCCAGCGTGCTGCCGCCGATGTGCGGGGTCAGGATGACGTTATCCAGCCCGCACAAGGGCGAGACGAACGCATCGGCATTGCCCTCGGGCTCGAGCGGGAACACGTCGACCGCCGCGCCGCCGATCCGCCCGTTCCTCAACGCGTCGGCCAACGCATCGATATCGACCACGGTGCCGCGCGAGGCGTTGATGAGGTGCGCGCCGCGCTTCATTTTCGCCAGCTCTTCCGCGCCGATCATCTGACGGGTCGCCGGCGTTTCCGGCACGTGCAGGGTGACGACGTCGCTCGTCGCCAGCAGCGCATCGAGGCTGCCGCCGTGGCGCGCGTTGCCGAGGGCCAGCTTGGTCTCGACGTCGTGGTAGATGACGTGCATGCCGAGGGCTTCGGCCATCACTCCGACCTGGGTGCCGATGTGGCCATAACCGACGATGCCGAGCGTCTTGCCGCGGATCTCGTGGCTGCCGGCGGCGGACTTGGACCAGCCGCCGCGATGGCATTGCGCGGATTTGGCCGGGATGCCGCGCATCAGCATGATGATCTCCGCGATCACCAGCTCGGCCACGCTGCGGGTGTTGGAGTACGGCGCGTTGAACACCGGCACGCCGGCGCGCTTGGCGCTGGCCAGGTCGATCTGGTTCGTGCCGATGCAGAACGCGCCGACCGCGATCAACTTCTTCGCTTCGGCCAGCGCTTCGGCATCGAGTCGGGTGCGCGAGCGGATCCCGACGATGTGCGCGTCGCCCAGTTCGCGGCGCAGATCATCGATGGCCAGCGCCTTGTCGAAGCGGCGGATGTGGCTGTAGCCGGCATCGCTGAAAGCCTGCGCGGCGGTGGCGCTGATGCCTTCGAGCAGCAGCACGCGGATGTCGGATTTCGGAAAGGAAGTGGGGGCCACGGCGAGCGGGTCGGTTTGACGTTGCATCGCAGCATACTGCGTTAGGCTAGCCCGCATGAGCACGAACGCCCTCGACGATCTGCGTGCCGCCTTGCCGGGGTTGCGCCTGCTGACCGACGCGACCGATCTGGAGCATTACGGCCGCGACTGGACCCGCCGCTGGACGCCGGCGCCACTGGCGATCGCGTTGCCGGCCCATGTCGATGAAGTCGCGGCGATCGTGCGCTGGGCGCGCGCGGCCGGCATCGGCATCGTGCCCTCGGGCGGGCGCACCGGCCTGTCCGGGGGCGCGGTCGCGGCGAACGGCGAGCTGGTGTTGAGTCTTGAGCGCATGAACAAGGTGCTCGGCTTCGATCCGGTCGATCGCCTGCTGCATGTCGAGGCCGGAATCGCGCTGGAGAGGGTGCACGACGCGGCGCGCGCGCATGGCCTGCAGTATCCGGTCGATTTCGCCGCGCGTGGCAGTTGCACGATCGGCGGCAACATTGCCACCAATGCCGGCGGTATCCGTGTGCTGCGGCATGGCAATACCCGCGAGTGGATCGCCGGCCTGACCGTGGTGACCGGCGCGGGCGAGGTGCTGCGGCTCAACAACGGACTGGTCAAGAATTCCAGCGGCTACGACCTGCGACATCTGATGATTGCCAGCGAAGGCACGCTCGGCATCGTGGTCGAGGCGATGCTGAAACTCACCGATCCAGCGCCGCCGACGCGGGTGATGTTGCTGGCCTTGCCGGATTTCGATGCGGTGCTGCGTGCGTTCTCGGCCCTGCGTGCAGGCCTGCGGCTGGAGGCCTTCGAATTCTTCACCGACCTGGCGTTGGGCCACGTGGTCGCGCATGGCGCGCAGCCGCCGTTCGATGAAACCTACCCATTCTATGCGGTGGTTGAGACCGCGCACGAAGTCGATGCCGACGAGGCGGCGATGCTCTCGCTGTTCGAGCGGGGGCTCACGGATGGCTGGGCCGTCGATGGGGTGATCGCCGGCAGTGATGCGCAGGCGGCCGCGCTGTGGCGCTTGCGCGAAGGGATCACCGAATCGCTGGCGGACTACATGCCGTACAAGAACGACGTGGCCTTGCGGATTTCCGCGCTGCCGGCCTTCCTGCAAGAAGCCGAGGCGCTGATCGGCGGCGAATACCCGCACTTCGAAGTCGTCTGGTTCGGCCACATCGGCGATGGCAACCTGCACATCAACGTGCTCAAGCCGGGCGAGATGGCGCAGGCCGACTTCGTGCGCGATTGCGAACGGGTGACCCAACTGTTGGCGGAGCTGCTGGCCAGGCACGGCGGCAGCATCTCCGCCGAGCACGGCATCGGTCTGGTCAAGAAGCCTTACCTGCAAGGCACCCGGAGCGCTGCGGAAATCGAGGCGATGCGCGGGATCAAGCGCGCCATCGATCCGGACGGGATCATGAACCCGGGCAAGTTGTTCGACTGATCGCGGCCCCTAGCGCGGGATATCGGCCAGTCGCGCATCCAACGCGTCCCGGATCGCCGGCCACTCGCTGTCCAGTATCGAGTAGGCGACGGTGTCGCGCAGCGAGCCATCCTTCTGCCGCTTGTGCTGGCGGATCACGCCGTCCTTCCTCGCGCCGAGCCGTTCGATCGCCGCCTGCGAGCGCAGGTTCTCGTGGCTGGTGTGGAAATACACCGTGCGCATCCCGCGCTCGTCGAAGGCGTGGCCGAGCAGCAGTCGCTTGCAGGCGGTGTTGACGTGGGTACGCTGCAGCGACGCACCGTACCAGGTGTAGCCGATCGCGCAGGTCGGCACTTCGTAATCGATGTCGTAAAGTCGCGTGCTGCCGACCACACGGCCATCAACGATGACTGCATACGGTTGCATCAGGCCCGAATGCTGGCCGGCAAGGGCTTTGGCGATGTAGCGCTCGGCCTCCTCGATGCCGGGGCCGGGCGCGCTGGTGTAGTGCAGCTTCCACAACTCGCCGTCGCTGCTGGCTTCCAGCAATGCTTCGGCATGCGCGAGCACCAGCGGCTCGAGCGTGATGCCCCAACCCGCAAGCGACGTGGACGGCATCTCGCTCATGGCGATGTCGCCGGTGCGTCGAACGGCTTTTCCGCCAGCAACACGCTGCCGATGGTGTCATCGGCCTGGTACTTGCGGATCAGCGACTTCCACACCGAGGCATCGCCGCCGGTGCACATCGCATCCGCGAGTGCGGCGCTGCCGGCTGCTTCGCTACGGAAATGCCGGCACATGCGCTGCTTGAGGATGTAGTCACGCACGTCCTGCGGCAGTGTCTCGACCGCCACTTCGCTGCCGGTGCCGGTGACTGCCGGGGCTGGCTTGGGCGTCGCGGATTCTTCGGGCGGCGCAGGTAGCGGCACCGACTGGCGCGCGGCGGGCGCCGGCGTCGGCGCGGTACAGGCGGCCAGCCACAAGGCGGCGGCCAGCATCGACATCGACCCCAGCATCGGCTTACTCCGCACGGCCACCGAACTCACCCGTGCTGGTGTTGACCCAGACCTTTTCGCCATTGGTGATGTACTCCGGCACCTGGATCTCGATACCGGTGTTGAGCCGCGCCGGCTTCGGGCGCTTGGTCGCGGTGCCGCCTTTCAGTTCCGGCGGAGTGTCGATGACCTCGAGCACCACCGAGGTCGGCAACTGCAGCGCCACCGGGGTGTCGTCGATGATCTGCACGTGGCAGCCCGAGAGGCCGTCGGTGATGTAGCCGGCGTCCTCGCCGATCGAGGCCGCGTCGAGCGGGTACTGGCTGTAGTCCTCGTCATCCATGAAGACAAAGGCATCGCCGTCCTTGTACGAGAACGTCGCCTGTCGGCGCAGCAGCTCGACTTCGGTCAGGTTGTCATCGCCATCGAAGCTGGCATCGAGCTTGTGGCCGCCCGGCACCGAATACATGACGAAGCGGAAACGCACGTTGCCGCCGCGGCCCTGCGGACTGGAGCGTTCGATGTCGCGGATCTGGTAAACGCCGCCATTGTGTTCGACGACGTTGCCTTTCTTGATGTCGTAAGCCTTCATGGATTCTTTGATAGGAGTGAGCGGAAGAAGCGTTCGTTGAGCCACCAGGTCATCGCGGCCCAGAATGCGCCTCCCATGGCGCAAAGCACGGCGGCGAAGCCGATCAACAGCGGCAGGCGCGGGTGATCCGTGCCGAGCTGGAAAGTGACCATCGCCGTGATCAACAAGAACATCACGCCGCCGTAGCCCATGACTCCGCGCACCAGCAGGAAACGCCCGAAGCCGCGGGTGCGGATAGCCGGCCAGCGCTTGCGCAACCAGCCGTCGCTAACTTTTGTGCCGCCGCTCAGGCTCATTTCGGTGCCAGCCGGGTCGCGCCATCCAGTCGGATGGTCTCGCCGTTGAGATAGCTGTTGCCGAGGATGTAGGCGACAAGATCCGCGAATTCCTCCGGCTTGCCGAGGCGCGAAGGGAAGGGAATGGACGCCGCAAGCGAGGCCTGCACGTCCTCCGGCATGCCGTCGACCATCGGCGTCCAGAAGATGCCAGGCGCTATCGTCATCACCCGTATGCCGAAGCGGGCCAGTTCGCGCGCCATCGGCAGGGTCATGCCGACCACGCCGCCCTTGGATGCCGAATACGCCGCCTGGCCGATCTGGCCCTCATAGGCGGCGACCGAGGCGGTGTTGACGATGACGCCGCGTTCGCCCGCGTCGTTGACGTCGTTGTGCTGCATGACATCGGCGCAGGCCTTGGCGACATTGAAGCTGCCGATGAGGTTCACCATCACCGTGGTCTGGAACTGCGAGAGCGCCATCGGCCCGTTCTTGCCGAGCACCCGTCCCGCGCCGAGGATGCCGGCGCAGTTGATGCAGGCATTCAACGCGCCGAGGAACTCACGGGCAGCGGCGACGTTGGCGGTGACGCCGGCCTCGTCGCTGACATCGGTCTTGATGAAGCGGGCATTGTCCTCGCCGAGTTCGGCCACGGCCGCCGCGCCTTTCTCCGCATTGACATCGAACAGGACGACCTTGCCGCCCTGCGTGACGAGGTGCTTGGCGACCGCGAAACCAAGCCCGGACACGCCGCCGGTGACGATCGCTCGGGAATCTTTCAGCTGCATGGGGAATCTCGGCGGGGAAAACCCGATTTTAGCCGGAGGTCACAGCGCGCGCAGGTAGAAGGTGTTGCAGCCGCCGTGTCCTGTCGCGCCCATCGCGCCATCGATGCGGCGGAATCCGCTTCGCTCGTACAGGCGCATGGCCGCGTCCATGCCTGTGAGCGTTTCGAGATAACACTGGCGGAACCCGGCCTCGCGCGCGGCATCAAGGCAAAAGGCCATCATCGCGGCGCCTGCGCCCAGACCGCGCGCCTCAGGCAGGAAATACATCTTGCGCAACTCGCAGGTATCGGCATCGCCGCCTTCCAGCGGGGCGATGCCGCCGCCGCCGAGCACCTGGCCGTCCCTCTCCAGCACGAAATAGGCATGGCGCGGTGCGCCGTAGGCTTTCGACATCCAGTCCACTTCAGGGTCGTTGATCGCGAAGCCGCAGCCACTGGAACCGAATTCGGGCATCACCGTGCCGCGGATGGGCGCCAC
>JAEWNY010000112.1 GCA_023461075.1 Pseudomonadota bacterium
AGCTGATCCGCAAGTTCGCCGAGCTGTCCAACGAGACCGCCGGTGAGCACTTCACCCCGCGCGAAGTCATCCGGCTGATGGTCAACCTGATCTTCATCGAGGACGACGACGTGCTGACTCCCGGCAACGCCGTGGTGCGCACCATTTACGACCCCACGGCCGGCACCGGCGGCATGCTGTCGGTTGCGGCCGAGCACCTGATGGAGCACAACCCGGCCGCGCGCCTGACCCTGTACGGGCAGGAGCTCAACGACGAGTCCTACGCCATCTGCAAGGCGGACATGCTGATCCGCGGCCAGGACGTGGACAACATCGTGCCGGGCAACACCCTCAGCGAGGATGGCTTCTCACACCGCAAGTTCGATTACATGCTGTCCAACCCGCCGTTCGGCGTGGAGTGGAAGAAGGTGCAGAAGGCCGTGCGCGACGAACACGAGCAGAAGGGCTTCGATGGCCGCTTCGGCCCCGGCCTGCCGCGGGTGTCCGACGGCTCGATGCTGTTCCTGCTGCATCTGGTGTCGAAGATGGCGCCGGTGGTCAACGGCGAAGGTGGGAGCCGCTTCGGTATCGTGCTCAACGGCTCGCCGCTGTTTACCGGTGGGGCGGGGAGTGGCGAGAGCGAGATCCGCCGCTACCTGCTGGAGAACGACCTGGTCGAGGCGATCATCGGCCTGCCGACCGACATGTTCTACAACACCGGCATCGCCACCTACGTCTGGATCGTTAGCAACAAGAAGCCCGACGACCGCCGCGGGCAGCTGCAGCTGATCGACGCCAGCGGCTTCTGGCGCAAGATGCGCAAGAGCCTGGGCAGCAAGCGCAAGGAGATGAGCGAGGAGGACATCGCCATCGTCACCCGGCTGTTCGGCGATTTCACCGAGGCCGAGCGCGTCACCGTGCTGGACGCCGACGGCCGCGAGCTGGAACAGCGCATCGTCACCGGCACGGACAACCCGCCCGCGGCGCCCGAGGGTGGAAAGCTCAAGCGTGTGCCGATCTCACGCATTTTCGACAACGCGGCCTTCGGCTACACCACCATCACCGTCGAGCGTCCGCTCCGCGACGAGGCTGGCAACGTCGTCAAGTTCGAGAAGGGCAGGCAGAAGGGCTTGCCCCAGCCCGACAGCAGCCTGCGCGATACCGAGAACGTGCCGCTGGGCGAGGACATCCAGGCGTACTTCGAGCGCGAGGTGCTGCCGCATGCACCGGATGCGTGGATCGACGAGGGCAGGACGAAGGTCGGCTACGAGATCCCGTTCAATCGCCACTTCTACGTCTTTGAGCCGCCACGCCCGCTGGAGGAGATCGACGCCGAGCTCAAGCAGGTGGCCGGCAACATCATGCGGATGCTGGGGGAGCTGGCGGAATGAGTCTGCCGAGGTATCCGCAGTACAAGAGCAGCGGGGTCGAGTGGCTCGGGTCGATTCCATCTCATTGGACGATGGATCGTCTGAAGCGACGATGCAATGTATTCCCAAGCAACGTCGACAAGAAGACCATCAAAGGTGAACGTGCGGTTCGCTTGTGCAACTACACGGACGTCTACTACAACGACAGGATAGTTTCCGATATGTCGTTGATGGACGCCACGGCGTCCGATGAGCAAATCGCAAAGTTCACCCTGAGGGCTGGCGACACGGTTTTCACCAAGGACTCCGAAACCGCCAGTGATATTGGTGTCGCAGCGTACGTGCCGTCAGATCTGCCCGGAATTGTGTGCGGATACCACTTGTCGATCGCACGCCCAGGCGCTGGCATCAACGGCGTATACGTTAAGTGGCTATTTGACACGCATTACACAAAGGCTCGATTTGCAGTGCTTGCAAATGGCCTTACCCGCGTCGGCTTAACTCAGTACGCGGTAGATAACGTAGAGCTGCCGTGGCCGCCGCTCGAAGAGCAGTCGGCGATTTCGAAATTTATTGGCCGCGAAACCGCCAAGATCGACGCGCTGATCGCCGAGCAGGAAAAGCTGCTGGCGCTGCTGGCCGAAAAGCGCGAGGCCACCATCTCTCACGCTGTCACCCACGGTATTGACCCCAACCCTCCGTTGAAGGACTCGGGCATCCCGTGGCTAGGTGCGGTTCCGGCGCATTGGCAGATCGCAAACATCAAACGTCTATGTGAATTGATCACGGATGGAGCTCACGTATCCCCGGAAACCGAGGATGGCGCCTTTTGCTTCGTGTCCACAAAGGACCTTGGGCGAGATGTAATTGATTTCGAAGGTTGCCTGTTGACTTCGGCGGCAAGCTACGAATATTTGGTCAGAACAGGTTGTCAGCCGCTGGTCGGCGACGTTCTCTTCAGCAAAGACGGAACTGTAGGGCGCACCACCGTTGTGCGTGACACGCAGGAGTTCGTCGTTGCTTCTTCTCTCATCATCATTCGTCCGATGGGAGGTCGTTTGGACCCCGATTTTCTTGATTATCTGTGTCAGTCGCGGCTTGTGAAGAATCAGGTCCAAGGCTTTGTAAAAGGCGCAGGTCTCCCGAGACTGTCGATCCAGAACCTCCTCAAAGTCGTCGGTGTTTTTCCCCCTCTCAGTGAGCAACGCCGCATATCAGGCTTTCTTGCAGAATGCCTTGAGCGGAGTGACAGGTTGGAAAATGAGGTGTTGCAGGCTATGTCGACGCTGAAGGAACGGAGAAGCGTCTTGATTGCCGCGGCCGTGACCGGCCAAATCGACGTGCGCGGCTTCGTCGAGGCACAAGCAGCATGACCCGGCGCGGAGAAGGTAAAAGCGGAGCGGTTGTCGGGTTCCTGGCCAACCTGATGCCGCTGTACACCCATGAAAACCGCGATGGCGTGTGGTGCGCTCGTTCGCTACAGGACGGCACACTGATCCTGCCGGTGGACGAATCAGCTTGGGTCGAGGAGCGCGGCACTGTCCGGGTGTGGTGGCAGGGCGATCCCAATCGTGAAATGCTGGCGGAGGGTGACGAGCTCACGACGCTCGCTCTCGAACGATACGTTCGCCTGCACGGGGCAGGCGCGAGCGAAGAGGCGATCGCCGCCGAACTCTGGTTCATGGCTCGGCATTTTCATGTCAAGACCGGGTGCCATGCGTACTTCCCTCAGCTTGAGGAGCCGTCAACTGCTTTCGTCCGCGCTGCGCGTTCGGCGGGGCGGTTTGGGCAGGGCGTCCTTGTAAATCTGATCAGCAGACTTCTCGGGATTTAGGCATGCCGCATCCGCAGACCATCCAGATCTTCCTCCCCGCCGGTGACCCCCAGGGCATCCGCATCGCCGAAATAACTACCCGCATCGTCCGCGTCATCGAAGTGCCGCGCAGCCTGCTGGGCGACTTCCTGAAAATGCCAGAGGCTGAGCAGGTCGGCGTGTACTTCCTGTTTGGAGAAGACGAGGAAGGCGGCGCCCCACGCTGCTACATCGGCCAGACCGGCTCCCTCAAGACCCGTCTCTCCCAGCACAACGGGGCCAAGGACTTTTGGAACCGCGTTTTGATCTCGGTGTCGCTAACAAACAGTCTGACCAACACCCATGCGAGTTACCTGGAGTGGCTGTCGATCCAGCAGGCGCAGGCGGCAGGGCGTTATGTCATGGACAACGGTAATGCGGGCGCACGGCCACACACGCCGGCACCGATGCAGGCGGACTGCAGCGAGATCCACGACACCATGCGGATGCTGCTGGCTACGCTTGGCCATCCGGTGTTCGACCCGCTCAGTAAGCCCGTCACTATCGGCGGACAGAGTGACGATGGCGAGCTGTATTACTGCCGGGCACGCAACGCAAGAGGGCGGGGCCAGTACACCGAGGAAGGGTTCGTCGTACTGAAAGGTTCCAGCGGGCGAGCCGACGTGACACCCTCTTTCATGTCGCGGGCACGCGAGCGCCTGCTCAAACAGGGTGTGCTGGTGTTGGATGGTGACCGGGTCCGCTTCGAGCGCGACCATCTGTTTAAGACGCCCAGCGGCGCAAGCGACTGTTTGACGGGGGGCAACACCAACGGGTGGTTGGAGTGGAGGCGGGCAGACGGGCTGACACTGCAAGATGTGGAGCGCGCAGAGGTGACATCCGATGAATGATCCAACAACGCGAGGCCGGCGTTCAAGAATTCGTGGGGCACCAGCGACAGCGCTATGCCCAACCGTTAACGGCGTCGATCAGACGGCGCGGATCTATCGCTATGTAGTCCGTTATGACAGCGGGACCGCACCTCGGCCGTTTGACGGCATCTGTTCGTTAGCAGTCTGCAAGCCGAGCATTCGCGCAAGAGCCCAGGTGGGTGATTGGATCGTTGGTTTCCGCAGCCGCCATCCTGGTGACGTTGTCTATGCAATGCAGGTCACAGAGCGGATTACCCTGGGGCAATACTGGCATGATCCCCGCTTCGCGAACCGCCGACCCCGAGCGACCCCATACCCCGACAACTTTTATCGGCCGAGAGAAGACGGGAAGCTGGAGCAGGTGCCCAACCCGGTTCACGGACCCGCTAACAGTGCAAAGGATTGCAGCGGACTGCACGTACTGTTGAGCGATCGATTCTGGTACTTCGGCCGCGACAGCGTGCCGCTGCCAAACCATCTGTTGCACTTGGTCCAGACAACGCAGGGACATGCAGTCCACGTGAATCGTCGTCCCGGTGACGTCGCCGAACTGCGGGCTTGGCTAGCGAACTGGCCTGCGGGCCGTTTGGGTGTACCCATTGACGACCGTGGCGCGAGGATCGCACGTGATCCGAAACGAACCGGTATCGATGACGAACCGGTGGTGGAAGCGCGCGGGGCAGGAAAACGCGTTCGGCGACCTACGGTAAGAAGCTGCGGCACATGAAAGAGTCAATCAAGGTGGGGCAGCCCCGCCGAGTCGTGTTGTCCCGAAAGGGATTCGATAGCGGCTATGGCGGAATGCCGAGCCCGATTCTTCCGGATGGCCGCTTGGTGGCGTTGCCGATACCTGCATCGCACGACCACTTCACCATGGCCGACCTGCACCTAGAGGGCATTGACCTAGGGGCTTTACTTGGCGACCTAAGCAAGGGGCGGCACTCATTGAGTTCCCCAATCCACCTCGACCCCGACCTCGATCGTAGTGCCGATCGGCGCCTCGCTGGGTGGCGTCCCTCTCTTGGGCAGACAGGTGGTGCGCAATCCCACCTGCATGACTCGGGTGTCGGTTCGGGAGATGTGTTTCTTTTTTTTGGATGGTTTCGGCAGGCAGAGCGGTATGAAGGTCGCTGGCGCTATGAGCGGTCTGCACCCAACTTGCACGTTTTATTCGGGTGGTTGGAAGTAGATGAGGTTCTTCCCATCGTGACAGACCGCCAGAGGTGTTTGGAGAGGCACCCGTGGATTGCTGACCACCCACATGTCGCCAACCCTACGCATTACACGGACCCACGCAATACGCTTTACATCGCATCGCACGCGTCGCGGATTGTTCCTCATCACGTCGGTGGAGGGGGCTTTGTGGCCTTCCGCTCTGAGCTTCAATTGACAATGCCGGGCAGGACACGGAGCGTATGGCGACTGCCAAGTTGGATGCTTCCAACTCCCGGCACCAGGCCGCTCAGTTTTCACGGCGACATTGGACGCTGGTCCCGCGACGATGATGGTTGCGTATTGCGTTCTGTCGCTAAAGGTCAGGAATTTGTCCTGGATGTTGAACACTATCCGCAGGCCGTGCCATGGCTTGACTCGCTCGTGAGTGCAGGAAGGGCCATGGACAATGGGAGTCTCGCGTGAATCTTCATCAAGAGCGCCACTTCGAGAACGAGATCTGCGCGCACTTGTCAGCCCATGGTTGGCTGCATGTCGAAGGCGACGCCGCCCATTACAACCGCCAGTACGGTTTGTTCCTGCCCGACCTGCTGGCGTGGATCGAAGCGACCCAGCCCGACAGCTGGCAGCGGCTGCACAAGACCCACGGCCCACAGCTGGGCGAGCGGCTGGCCGAGCGCATCCGCAAGAACCTCGACGAGCGGGGCACGCTGGACGTGCTGCGCCGCGGTGTGGAGATGCTTGGGCTCAAACAGCCGCTGTCGCTGGTGCAGTTCAAGCCGGCGCTGGCGATGAACCCGGTGACCCAGCAGCACTACGGGGCCAATCGGCTGCGCGTCGTGCGGCAGGTCAAGCATTCGCCCAATCGCCCGAACGACTGCATGGACCTGGTGCTATTCGTCAACGGCATCGCGGTGGCGACGGCGGAGCTCAAGTCGGACTTCACCCAGAGCGTGGTCGATGCGGTGGACCAATATCGGCTCGACCGGCATCCGCACCCCAAGGGCGGGCAGCGCGAGCCGTTGCTGGCCTTCCCGGGTGGTGCCTTGGTGCACTTTGCGGTCAGCCAGGCCGAAGTGATGATGACCACGCGGCTGGCCGGTGAGCAGACGCGCTTCCTGCCCTTCAATCGCGGCAATGCGGGAGGGGCCGGCAACGCACCGGACCCGGCGGGCTTCGCCACTCGCTACCTGTGGGAGGAGGTCTGGGCGCGCGACAGCTGGCTGGAAATACTCGGCCGCTACCTGATCGGCAAGCGCGATGATAAGAAGCAGCTGCAGGCTGTGATCTTCCCGCGCTACCACCAGCTGGATGCCACGCGGAAGCTGGTCGCCGACGTGCACGAGCACGGGGCTGGTCAGCGCTATCTGATCCAGCATTCGGCAGGCTCCGGCAAGACCAACTCGATCGCGTGGAGTGCGCACTTCCTCGCCGACCTGCACCGCGACAACCAGAAGGTGTTCGACAGCGTGCTGGTGGTGTCCGACCGCAACGTGCTCGACAGCCAGTTGCAGGAGGCGATCTTCGACTTCGAGCGCACCACCGGCGTGGTGGCCAGCATTACCAGCGACAGCGGCAGCAAGAGCGCGCAGCTGGGGCAGGCACTGAAGGACGGCAAGAAGATCATCGTCTGCACCATCCAGACCTTCCCGTTCGCGCTGCAAGCGGTGCAGGAGCTGGCTGCGACCGAGGGCAAGCGCTTCGCGGTCATTGCCGACGAGGCGCACAGCTCCCAGACAGGGCAGGCGGCGGCCAAGCTCAAGCAGTTGCTGAGCGCTCAGGAGTGGGCCGAGCTGCAGGACGGTGGCGAGATCGACACCGAGGCGCTGCTGGCGGCCCAAATGGGAGCGCGCAGCGCCGAGTCCGGGCTGACCTACATCGCCTTCACCGCCACGCCCAAGGGCAAGACGCTGGAGCTGTTCGGGCAGCCCGGGCCGGACGGCCTGCCGCAGCCGTTCCACGTGTACTCGATGCGGCAGGCGATCGAGGAGGGCTTCATCCTCGACGTGCTGCGTAACTACACCCCCTACGACCTCGCCTTCCGCCTGGCCCACGGCGGCAAGGAGATCGACCACACCCAGGTCGAGCGCTCTGCCGCGATGAAGGGGATCATGCAGTGGGTCCGCCTGCACCCGTACAACATCGCGGCCAAGGTGCAGATCGTGGTGGAGCACTACCGCGAGAACGTGCAGCCGCTGCTGGACGGCAAGGCCAAGGCGATGGTGGTGGTGTCTTCCCGGCAGGAGGCCGTGCGCTGGCAGAAGGCGATCCGCGCCTACATCGCAAGCCGCGGCTACCCGCTGGGGGTGCTGGTGGCGTTCTCGGGGGACGTCAATGACCCGGAGAGCTACCCGGAACCAGTCACCGAGGCCAGCAAGCTGCTCAACCCCGGCCTGAAGAACCGCGACATCCGCGAGGCCTTCGCGCAGCCGGAGTTCCACCTGTTGCTTGTGGCCAACAAGTTCCAGACCGGGTTCGACCAGCCGCTGCTTTGCGGCATGTACGTGGACAAGAAGCTCGGCGGAATCCAGGCGGTGCAGACCCTGTCGCGCCTCAACCGAGCTCACCCGGGCAAGGACACCACCTACGTGCTGGACTTCGTCAATGAAGCCGGCGAGGTGCTCAAGGCGTTCAAGACGTACTACGAGACCGCCGAACTGGAGGCGACAACCGACCCCAACCTGATCTTCGACCTGCGGGCCAAGCTAGACGCCGCCGGCCATTACGACGACTTCGAAGTGGAGCGCTTGGCGAAGGTCGAGATGGACCCGCGCGCAACGCAGGCGCAGCTGGTGGCTGCGATCCATCCGGTCGCCGACCGGCTTCTGAAACGCTACAAGGCGTTGCAGCTGGCCCGCGCCGCGGCGATGGAAGCCAATGACGGCGAGGCGGAGAAAGTGGCCAAGGACGAGCTGGACGCCCTCGTTCTGTTCAAGGGCGACATGGCCTCTTTCAACCGGCTGTATGCCTTCCTGTCACAGATGTTCGACTACGGCAACACCGACATCGAGAAGCGCTTCATGTTCTATCAGCGCCTGCTGCCGCTGCTGGAGTTCGGCCGAGAGCGCGACACGGTGGACCTGTCAAGAGTCGTGCTGACCCACCATACGCTGCGCAGTGGCAGCAGGCAGCAGCTCAACCTCAGCGCAGACGGAACCTACAAGCTGCCGCCGCTGGACGCGGTGGGCAGTGGCCGGGTGCAGGACAAGCAGCAGGCGTACCTGGCGGAGATCATCGAGAAGGTCAACGGCCTCTTCGAAGGCCAGCTGACGGATGACGACCAATTGGTCTATGTCAATGGCGTCCTCAAGGGCAAGCTGTTGGAGAACCAGATCCTGATCCAGCAGGCTGCAGGCAACAGCAAAGAACAGTTCGCCAACTCGCCTGACCTCAAGCAGGCCCTGATGGACGCGATCATGGATGCGCTGGAGGCGCACAACACCATGAGCAGCCAAGCGCTGGCCTCCGAGAGGGTACGCGAAGGATTGAAGGACATATTGATGGGGCCAGCGCAGCTATACGAGGCGCTTCGCGCGCAAGGAGAGTGGCCACGTGCCCATGGTTGACGGCGCCGCAGCCACCTGACCGCAACCGTGTTCAACAATAGCGGTCTTATCGGTCGGAGGGAGAGGCGTCAGGCGAAAGCGTCAATGACACAAAGGCTCTTGGCCTCTCATTCGTTGTTCCTTGCGAGGAGGTACGACTCTTGAGCGTCTTTCTAAGCGCCCCGGGCATCTGCCGCGGCTCGCGGGCGCAGGTCAGTCAGAGTGTCCCTCGAGACGTTAGCCGCCATTGTTTAATGCGCTGCTATGCTCGCAGGCGTGGACTATCGGGCGGGCGCCTATGGCGAAGATCCAGCGCGAGCGACATGACATTGACCCGGCGGCTGGGTTGCGGCGCGATGTCGTAGGGCAGTGGTGCGCAGCGAAGCATGACCGGCTCGCCAAGTACGGCGGCATGGCCCACGCAGTACGCGATACGGAGTTTGTGGTGCATGGCTGGCCGCGATAGAGGCGGACTAGCGTGCCCCTTCGCAGAGATTCACAATCGCGATGAGTTTCGCCTAAGGAGGTTGTTCAATGAGTACAGAGGTTGAAAGTGAACCCTTGAGCGATGAAGCCGCCGTTGTCATGCGCGTCTTGATGAGTCTCAACTCGGATTCCGAGATGGCAATCAGGCATATGCGGGAAGTGCCAATTCGCGTACTTGGAGGAAGGACGATTGCCCAAGCAATATCTGACGGTGATGCAGCCAAGGTCTTGCGCTACCTCCAGACGATTAGTGGTGGACAGAACGGGTGAGTAGTTGCTGGCCCAAGCGTGCGGGAAAGGAACGACTCGTCCAAGCAGCACAAAAATGGGCGACTTTCGACCCTAAGCTGACGGTCCAGGGCATACGCCCACGCAACTGGGGACTCTCCTCTGCCGTTTAGTTCCAGACCCTGGATGGGTTAAGCCTTTCTCCCGTCTACCTCGATGGCGCCTACGCCTGCAATGAACTCAAGCTCGGACTCCTCGGCGAAGGTCATGATCATGAGGTGAACAGGATAGTCGGCGCAGGCGGGCGACATGATCTTCCGAGCACGATCAGTGTCGGCCTCGTCAGCGCAGACCACCAGCACATCCAAGTCTCCCGCTGGACGACGACCGTTCGTGATCGAACCGAACAGGAATGTTCGCGCACTCTCTAGAGAGACTCGCACCTGCTCCAAGCGCATCAAGACCTGAGGCAATTCCAAGACATCCAACGCGTCCATCAGGGCCTATTTAGGCGTCCGTAGAACCCCGCCCAATTCAAGACCTCTGCCCCCAATCTTCCGGCGACCTCCGTCGCGGTCCTCGTAGCCCGGCCGTTGGGATCGGTAATTACCGCGAGGTCGAACGCGCCGTAGCGATCGCGTGCCGTCCTTAGGTGATCGCCGGTGAGCTCATACTCGGTCAGCATAGCGACCACGAGTTCTGGCATGCCGTTGCGCCTGATGTGGTAAATGCGGTCGTGCACGCGCTCGAAACCCGCGATTCGGTCATGCTGGCGTAGCCCTCGCTCGATGAAAGTGATGTCCTTAGGAACGAAGCTGCGGACGTCCTCCAATCCGATGACACGCAGCAAATCGCCGTACGAGCCGGTGGCGATCCCGCGCTCACTAGCGACTCGAAGTGCATCACCGGTCCAGAAGGATTCTTTCGGGACGTTGGCGACGATCTCGACATCCGGTTGAGATACAACTGCCCGAACTGTATCAGCCTCCACGCGGATCACAGATACGACACCAGCGACGAACGGGGCATATTTGCGCCGCGTAATGCGAAGCGTTTGGTCTGAAACCACGTCCACGTCTACCACATCCCGGGCTTCTCGAAGATTCCCCGCTACCCACTGCGTGGTCTCGCGCGGCGAATAACGTGTCATCTGACTACCTCAACAGTTCATCCATGCCGGAAGGAAATCGAGACGCGACGTCGATAGCACCACCAATATGTTTCGCCTCGAGATCGTCCACATGCTGCCGAAAGGCTTCGAGCGTCGCGAGCTCATGAGGCTGCAAGTGGCGCTGATTGGCATCCAAATGGGCCAGAACCTTGCGATTGTTGGGCAGGATGATTGCGCGCATCTTGCGCTGCCATACCCGTGCGGTTTCGCTCTCTGGATCCCAGCGATAGTCGTTGTGCGGCCCGAAATGCTCGAACACAGCGCGGTTCTGGGCCAGCGCACCGTCAATAACGGCGCGAGCCGATCCTCGATCAGGCTGTTCAACTGCTCCAAACACAGCTGCGATCTGATCGCTGTGCCGCCTTTTCCAATCGCGGATGACCGCTACCGGAAAATCTTCCGGCGCCTTGTCTATCGTGGTGTGGCAAACCACACATAGCAGAATTAGGTTGCCGTATTCACCCAATTCCTGCGGCGTAGCAAGTGAATCCGCTCGCGGGCCACCGGCGCTTGCTGCGATGATGTGGGCCATCTCGCCAATGTGAATTGTGCGAGACCCGGTATCAACAAATAGAGGCCTGGTGCACCCAGGACGTTGACAGAAGCCGCCAGAGTCAGCGAACAGCCTCAACGTCGTGGTGCGGTCAGGGTTGGCGTGTCCGCGATTGCAGCTCATTGGCAGTGACGTAACGGTGAGCCTCCAATATAGCCGACCGATCGAGCTGGCAGAGACGACATAGAAGGGCTGCATTTGGCCGCTCCTCGACCTTGCCAGGCCGAGGAGCAGCGGTAGAAATCAGGCATCCGCCTGCTCGGCGATCTCCAAAGCGTCATCTACTTCGATCCCAAGGTACCGCACTGTGCTTTCCAGCTTCGTGTGACCTAGGAGTAGCTGGACAGCTCTGAGATTCCCAGTGCGCCGGTAGATGAGCTACGCGTTGGTCCTGCGCATCGTATGCGTCCCATAGGATCCTGTCTCCAACCCGGCTCTTCGACCCATCGATGGACGATCCTGGCGTACTGCCTCGTCGACAGGTGAGGTGAGCCTGTCACCCGGCTGGTGAAGAGGAAGTCCGAGGGCTTCAGGTCGGCTTTCTGGACCCAAGCTTGGACTGCTTCACGGGTCATCGCTGTGATCTCGAACTGGACCGGCCGCCCGGTTTTCTTCTGCATCACCATCGCCCGGGAGGCCATGAGTCCGCCATGGGACACGTCAGACACCCGGAGTCTGACGAGATCGCAGGCACGCAGCTTGGAATCGATCGCCAAGTTGAACAGCGCCAAGTCACGGACCTTGTTGCCTGGTTGCACCCGGACCCGGATCGCCCAGATGTCCTTGAGCTTGAGGGGCGCCTTCTGGCCGACCAACTTTCCTTTGTTCCAGGGCTGACTTGGTTGTGATGTGTGAAGACTTGCCATGACCATCTCCTATCGGAAGGGGATGGGATGGTTCTCTCACTGGTGCAAGAGGGGCGTGATGCAACCCGAAGTGGACGCTTTAGCAAGATTTTCTTGAGCTTGCTAATTTTAGCTAGGGCCAGCTAATTTTAGTTCTTGGCCGGTCTGCTGACGACCCAAAGCGGTCATTCTTGGAATAAGAAGAGATCGCTGACGAGGTCACGATCTCTTGGAGTAATCTCCCATTCTCGCCAGACTGCAGTGGGCTTCGGCCATTGCGCGATTCAAGGGGGGAACTGATCATGTATCTCAAGCGGGTCGAAGCCAAGAATTTCAGGCTGCTGCACGATGTCCAGCTGCTTTTGGAGAACCGAACTACCGTCATCGTCGGGCGCAATAACAGCGGTAAGACATCCTTGACGGAAGTAATGAAGCGCCTTCTATCCGATGCTACGCCTTCCTTTTCTATGGAGGACTTCTCGTTCTGCTGCTACCAGCAGTTCTGGGACTCCCATCTTCGGAAATCCGAGGGTGAGAACGAGGCCGAGATAAGGAAGATCTTGCCTGCGATAGAAGTCCGGCTTCGCTTTTCGTATGAAGAGGGCGAGCATCTCGGTCTGCTCAGCGAATTGATCGTCGACCTCGACCCCGAATGCACAGAGGCCTTAGCCGTCGTCCGGTACCAGCTCAAGGAAGGGAAGATGCCCGATCTGTTTGCCGACTTTGCGGAGACGGGCGAGGATGCGAAACCGGACTTCTTCCGCCTCCTCCGCGAGCGCATTCCGTCACTGTACGAAACCATCTTCTTCGCTGTCGACCCAAACGATGAGGCCAACGAGAAAGGCATTGATAAGTCGACGTTGGGGAAACTGTGCGTCGGCAGCTTCATAAGCGCGCAGAGGGGCTTGGATGACGCGAGCCAGAAAGAGCGCGCAGTCATCGGCAAGGTGCTCGAGAATCTGTTCTCGACTGCCAAGAGCAACACGGACGACACGGGCAGCCATGTCATTGCTCAGGAACTCGAGCTCGCGGTCAAGTCCATCCAAGACAAGATCGGTTACGAATTCAACGAGAAGCTTGACCAGCTGCTTCCCGCATTGTCGCTATTTGGTTATCCGGGCCTCAACGACCCAAAGCTCCTGACCGAAACTACTCTCGACGTCGCCAAGCTCCTGACCAACCACACAAAAGTCCGCTATACCGGATCCAATGGCATCCATCTTCCCGAGGCCTACAACGGCCTAGGAACGCGGAATATCATCCTGATCCTCCTGCAGCTCCGGGAGTTCTTCAAGCTCTATCTTGCGATGGAACCCCGGCCCTCGGTGCACCTCGTTTTCATCGAGGAACCTGAGGTTCACCTGCATCCGCAGATGCAGGAAGTCTTCATCCGAAAAATCGCGGACATTGCATCGGCATTCAACGAGGAAACCGGCGAGTCGTGGCCAGTGCAGTTTGTCGTTTCGACGCACTCGTCCCATGTCGCCAATGAAGCTCATTTCGAGACGATCCGGTACTTCTTGGCTTTCACGGACAAGAACGGCACCGTCAGCACCAAGGTCAAGGATCTCAGGAAAGGGCTTGCCGGTAAGCCTGAACCAGATCGCACCTTCCTGCATCAATACATGACCCTCACCCGATGCGATCTGTTCTTCGCAGACAAGGCGGTCCTGATCGAAGGCACAACGGAAAGACTACTGCTTCCAAGGATCATCCGGATGTTGGACAAGGACCTTCCGGAGGGGAAGAAGCTCAGTAGCCAGTATCTCTCTGTCCTCGAGGTCGGCGGCGCCTACGCGCACATCTTCTTCGACCTCGTCAAGTTCCTTGAGCTCCGAACCTTGGTCATCACCGACCTCGACAGCGTTAAGGCCAACGGCGCCGGCAGGCTCGTGGCCTGCCAAGTGTCGCAGGGACACAAGACCAGTAATGCGTGCCTGAAGTCCTGGTACGACAACAATGACATCACCCTGGTGGAACTGTTGGCGGCTGATGATGCAGCCAAGACCAAAGACCGGCTGCGGCTCGCGTACCAGTGTCCTGAGTCCGAGCCGGGTCCTTGTGGCCGCAGCTTCGAAGATGCGTTCATGCTGGCGAACCCGGAACTCTTCGCGCTGCCGGGATCCGGCGAGCAGGAGGAAACCCACGCTTGGGAAGAAGCGAAAGAGGTGAAGAAATCCGAGTTCGCACTCAAGCATGCCCTGTCCGACGAGGACTGGAATATCCCGCGCTACATCCGGGGCGGATTGGTATGGCTCGCTGAAGGCGATCTGCCCGCTGTGCCCGCGCCACCCGGCGAAGCGGAAGTGGCTGCATGAATGCCGTACCCGAAGCCAGCTCCGCGCTGATCGCCGCGCGGGAAGCGGAAGCAGATGTCGCACAATGCTTGCAGGACCACCGCAACTTCCTGCTCGAAGCCGGCGCCGGCGCGGGCAAGACCTATTCGCTGGTGGAAGCGCTCAAGCACCTCATTGAACATGAGGGCCCCAAGCTGCGCAGGAACCACCAGCGCATCGCTTGCATCACCTACACCAACGCGGCCACGGCCGTCATCAACAGCCGCATCGACAGCGACCCGCTGGTCCTCGTCGACACCATCCATGCGTTCTGCTGGTCCCTGATCAGAAAATTTCAGCCGGCGCTAAGGTCACTGGTCGCGGCGATGCCGGAATGGGAAGAGAAGCTGGCCGAGGTCGACGGAATCGGCAGCCGGACCATCGAGTACGAACTCGGACACCGCCGTGTCACCACCAACACCGTCACCCTGCACCATGACGACGTCTTGGGGTTGATGGTCTCTCTGCTCCCGAACGCGAAGTTCCAAGTGCTTCTTGCGCAGCAGTATCCGTTCGTACTGATAGACGAATACCAAGATACGGACGTAGCGGTGATGACCAGCATGAGCGAGCATCTGCTCGGGCGCGCGACCGGCCCCATGATCGGCTTGTTCGGCGACCACTGGCAACGCATCTACGACAAGACGTGCGGACATGTTGCCCATGAAGCACTGACGGAAATCGGCAAAAAGGCGAACTTCCGCTCAGCGATCAGGATAGTCGATGTCCTGAACAGGATGAGGCCAGAGCTGCCACAATCGGTGAAGGACGAGAGTTTCGTTGGTTCGGCGATCGCTTTTCATACCAACGCCTGGCAAGGTGAACGCCGATCCGGCGCGGGAGGCGGACACTGGAAAGGCGATCTCCCCGCCGAGGCCGCCCATGCCTATTTGGCGACGATCATTAGGGAGCTGGAATCGGACGGCTGGGACTTTGCTCCCCAGCGAACCAAGGTTCTCATGCTCACCCACAACGTTCTCGCTTCGGAGCAGGGCTACGATTCGATCACCAAGATCTTTTCCTACACGGACCAGTTCATCAAGAAGCAAGATCCGCTCATAGCGTTTTTTTGTGACGCGCTCGAACCAGCATGCACGGCTTTCCAATACAAACGGTTCGGAGAGATGTTCTCGTTGCTAGGCAGCTTGTCACCTACCATGTCTTCGCATGCGGATAAGATCGCATGGTGGTCCTCGATGCAGGGCCTCATCGAGATTAGGCTCGACGGGAGCATAGGCGAAGTGCTGGACTACTTGCTCGAGCATCCGCATCCGCGACTGCCGGACGCCGTGCTCGACACGCTCCGCGACGCCGCGGAATGGTATGGCGAGGAAGGGGCGGAGCCGCCGCGCTGGGTCCAGCAGATCCAGCAGTTGCGGGATGTTCCCTACAAGGAAGTCATCGCCTTGGACAGGTTCATCGACGGTCACACCCCGTTTGCTACCAAGCACAGCGTGAAGGGTGACGAGTTCGAGAATGTTCTAGTCGTTCTCGGGCGGGGCTGGAACAAGTACAACTTCGACCAGTTCCTGCAATGGTCTGCCGAAGGAGTCCCGGCGGGCAAGCAGGATGCCTACGAGAGGAACCGCAATCTATTTTATGTGTGCTGTTCCCGCCCGACAACGCGCCTAGCGCTGCTCTTCACTCAGGAGCTTTCCGACGTTTCATTGGCATTGCTCGACAACTGGTTCGACGGTGCAATCCGGCCCGCTCCTGCACCACCGGAGGGCTGAAAACTGTTCTTATCAAGAGATCAGCCGTAGAGCCGAATTAAGTAGTCTTAACGAAGGCTAGATTCACACTCCCAGTGTCCGCTTCTGGCCCGAAACGGCCATCCCGTTAACCGCGCCAGCGTCTGCGGCATGCGCACATACCTACAATTAGCAGTCAGAGAGTATTAAGACGGCGCGTGCTTATGAAACTGGGTTCACGGCGAGCACGCATCATTGTTGCGGTGGGTATCGTGGTGCTGGCCTGGTTTGCATGGTTGCGATGGCTGCGTCCGATCGATGCGGGATCCGGGCCCGTTCCGCCGCTGCTGGTCGATGGCTGGAGGGTGTGCCGTCCGTCCGCTCAGGGCTTCGACGAGCCAGCGCTGCACGCGGCGACACGGCGTCTCTTCGAGCGGCCATTGGGCGTCCATGCCGTAGTGGTAGAGCGCCGTGGATGCCTCGTCGCCGAGACGTATCGCGGCGGGCTCGACCGGACGGTCTATTCGCTGATCTCCACCCGGCGTTCATTCGGCCCGGCGACGCTCCACGACGTCCGCTCCGTGGGCAAGAGCGTCACGGGCCTTCTGTACGGGATCGCGCTCGCCGAGGGCAGGGTGCCCGCACCGGATCAACCCGCCGCCGTCGCCTTTCCCGGGCTGGCAGGTCGTGCCGCGAGCAATGCTCGCCGGATCCGCATCCGCGACCTGTTGGACATGAGCAGTGGCCTGGCGTGGATGGAAGGTCAGCCTGGGCTCAACGACGAACTGAGGCTCTTCTGGAAACGTGACCTGCCGACCTACGTGCTCGACCGCCCCATGACCCATCCACCGGGCGTGGTATTCAACTACAACGGTGGCGGCTCCGCCCTGCTCGCCGCGATCATCACCGATCGAACGGGCGAGCCTCTGGACTACTTCGCGAGAACACGCCTCCTGGCGCCGATGGGCATCCATACACTGGAATGGGTACGCGATGTCCACGGCCGCCCCATGGCGTTCAACGGCCTTCGCCTGCGTCCGAGGGACCTGCTGAAGCTCGGGCGCCTCTTCCTCGACGACGGCCGCTGGAACGGGCGCCAGCTTGTGCCGGCGGCTTGGGTGCGCGACGCACGCGCGCCGGGCCTGCCGACGAACATCGATGGCGTGCGTTACCGGGCCCAATGGTGGACGGGGACGGCCCAATGGAAGGGGCGCAAGGTCGTGTGGCACGCCGCGTTCGGAAACGGAGGACAGCGCTTGTTCGTCGTTCCGGACCTCAACCTCGCGATCGTCACTGCGGCCGGAGCCTACGACCAGCTGCCCACGGCAATTGCGGTGAACCGGTTTGTCCAGGATGTGGTCGATACCGTGCAACGCTGAGGGCGGGCGCCCTGCCGTACAACAGATGTCCGCTTGCGGGTAGAGCGAGAATGTAGAAAAAGATATCGACGGTGTTGGTTTCCGGCTCTAACTCTACGTTATCGCGTACAAATGTATAAAAAATGGCTCTTGCGGACTATTAGAAGGCTTATTTTCTAGTACCTTTCGCGCGATTTCGTTGGCGGCTATGGAGGGGGAGGGGTTCACAACCTTTCTGAATCGACCGCATTCGCTGGGAGACGACGCCCGCAGCCGCGGGCGTCGTTGTTTTCCGGGTGATCGCCGGCCGGGGATGATGGCGCGACGCGGCTGGACTTGCCGCGCCCCGGCACGGTAGGTTGTCGGGATTCCAACGCCCGGGCCATCCGATGAACCAGCCGATCCAGCGCGAACGAACGCCGCAGTTGACCTTGCGCGCGGTGATCCTGGCGATCGTGCTGGCGGTGGTGCTCTCGGCGGCCAATGCCTACCTTGGCCTGTTCGCCGGCATGACGATTGCCACCGCGATCCCGGCGGCGGTGGTGTCGATGGGCGTGCTGCGCCTGCTCGGTGGCGGGACCATCCTCGAGAACAACATCGTGCAGACCGGCGCATCGGCGGGTTCGTCGATCGCCGCGGGCGTCATCTTCACCATCCCGGCGCTGATCATCATGGGCTACTGGCCCGACTTCAAATACTGGTGGGTGGTCGGCATCGCCGGGCTCGGCGGTCTGCTCGGCGTGCTGTTCTCGGTGCCGCTGCGGCGCTCGATGATCGTCGAGGATCCGCTGCCATTCCCGGAGGGCAAGGCCGCCGCCGAAGTTCTGAAGGCCGGCGAGAATCCCGGACCGGGACTGAAGATCCTCGGCCTGTCCGGCGCGGTCGGCGCGCTGGTCAAGCTGGCGGCGGCCAGTGGCCTGCGCCTTATTCCCGACACGGCCGCGGCTGCCGGTTTCTTCGGCCGATACCTGGGGTTCATGGGCACCAACCTGTCACCGGCGTTGCTCGGCGTCGGCTACATCGTCGGCCTGAACATCGGCATCGTGGTGCTGAGTGGCGCAGTGATTTCCTGGCATGTCGCGATCCCGATCTACCACGCCTTCTTCCAGGGCACCGATCCGGCACTCGCGCAGCAACTGGCCACCGCCAATGCGGAAGACGCGGCCTGGGCGATCTGGGGCGCCAAGATCCGCTACCTCGGCGTCGGCGCGATGCTGATCGGCGGGGTGTGGACGCTGTTCTCGCTGCGCAAGTCGCTGCTGTCCGGCATCAAGAGCGGGATCGCCGCGGCGCGCGCGGGCAGCGGCGCGATCGTCGCCGAGACCGATCGCGACCTGCCGATGAAGTGGATGCTGATCGCGCTGCTGCTGTTCGTGCTGCCGCTGCTGCTGCTCTACCAGGCGATCGTCGGCAACTGGGTGGTGAGCATCCCGATGGCGGTGATCATGATCGTCGCCGGCTTCCTGTTCGTCTCGGTCTCGGCCTACCTCGCCGGCCTGGTTGGCTCTTCCAACAACCCGGTGTCCGGCATCACCATCGCCACCATCCTGTTCGCGGCGGTGGTGTTGCTGCTGTTGATGGGGGAGTCGGGCACCCAGCCGGCGGGTGTCGGCGGGGCGCCGCTGGGTGCGGTCGCCGCGATCATGATCGGCGCGGTCGTGTGCTGTGCGGCGGCGGTGGGCGGCGACAACCTGCAGGATCTGAAAGCCGGCTACCTGGTCGGCGCGACGCCGTGGAAACAGCAGTTGATGCTCGGCATCGGCGCGTTCTCCTGCGCGCTGATCATGGCGCCGGTGTTGAATCTTCTGGTCCAGGCCTACGGCATCGGCGCGCCGACCGCCGAGCATCCCAATCCGCTCGGTGCGCCACAGGCGACGCTGATGGCTTCGGTGGCGCGCGGGCTGTTCGGCGGCGAACTGCCTTGGGGCATCATTGCCATCGGTGCGGTCATCGGGGCGGCGATCATCGCGGTCGACGAATGGCTCAAGGCGACCGGCAAGTCGTTCCGGGTGCCGGTGCTGGCGGCGGCGATCGGCATCTACCTGCCGCTGGACCTGATGGTCCCGATCTTCCTCGGCGGCCTGCTGGCCTGGTTCGTCGAGAAGCGCAAGGGCGTGCTGGGCGCCGGCGAGGACGTGCGTGACCTGGTCCATCGCCCCGGCACGTTGTTCGCAGCCGGCCTCATCACCGGCGAGGCGTTGATGGGCATCCTCATCGCCATTCCGATCGTGGCCATCGAGAACGCCGAGGTGCTCTCGCTCGGCATCGACCTGCCGCTCGCCAAATGGGTGGGCCTGGCCGTGCTCGCCATCGTCGCCTGGCTGCTGTATCGCACCGCGATGAAGCCGCAGCCGGTGGTGGGCGAGGTCGAGGGCGGCCCGCATTGAGTGACGCTGCCGTATCGCCAATCCCCGTACGCGAACCGTTATTGAGTCGAACACATTGAAGGAATTCCGATGAAGCTCCGCCAAGCCCTGCTGCCGATCGCGCTCGTTGCCGCGATGCCCCTCGCCGCCCACGCCCAACGCGGCTTCACCGTCAACGACATGGTCAAGCTGGATCGCTACAGCTCGCCGCTGCTCGCCGCCGATGGCAAGTCGGTGCTCTATGCAAGGCGCACGGTCGACGCGAATTTGAAGGCGAACACCGCGCTGTGGGTACGCACCGGCGAAAAGGCGCGGCAGTTGACGCCGGCCGGTTGGAATGTCAATTCACCCAGCCTGTCGGCCGATGGCAAGACGGTCTATTTCCTCAGCGCGAAGAACGGCAGCATGCAGTTGTATTCGATGCCGCTCGGTGGCGACACGCCCGCGCAGCTCACCGATTTCGCCTTGGATGTCGATGGCTACAAGGTTTCGCCCGATGGCAAACAGGTGGCGATCGCGGCGGCCGTGTTCACCGATTGCGGGAATGACCTTGCCTGCACGAAAAAGAAGCTCGACGCGCGCCAAGCCGAGAAGACATCCGGCGTGATCTATGACACCGCCTTCGTGCGCCACTGGGACACTTGGGCCGATGGCCGCAACAACCGCGTCTTCGTGGCCCCGCTCGGAGGCAAGGGCAAGCTCACCGCGGCGACGCCGGTTGGCGCAGAGTTGAGCGGCGACATCCCCTCCAAACCGTTTGGTGATTTGTCCGACCTGGCGTGGTCGCCGGATGGCAGGCAACTGGCGATGAGCTTGCGCCAAGGCGGGCACGGCGAGCCCTGGAGTACCAACTTCGACATCTGGCTGGTGAATGCCGATGGCAGTGGTGCGGCACGCAACCTCACCGCGGCGAACCAGGCCTGGGACGCCGGCCCGGTGTTTTCCGCCGACGGCCACACCCTTTACTACCGCGCGATGAAGCGTCCCGGCTTCGAGGCCGACCGCTTCGCGCTGATGGCGATGGATCTTGCGAGTGGCACGACGCGCGAGATCGCGCCGCGCTGGGACCGCAGCGCCGACGGGATCACCCTTTCGGCCGATGGCAAGACCATTTACACCACCGCGCAGGATGTCGGCGCGCATCCGTTGTTCGCGGTGGATGTCGATAGCGGCGGGGTCACCCGACTGGTCGGCGACGGCACCGTCAGCAGCTTCGATGTCGTCGGCGATGCACTGGTCTTCAGCCGCAACACGATGCGCTCGGGCGACCAGTTGTTCACCGGCGGACTGGGTGGCGTGCCGGTGCAGGCCATCAGTCCCGATGCGGCCGGGCAAACCCGGGGCATCACCTTCGCGGACTATGAGCAATTCAACTTCAAGGGCGCCGACGGTGACACCGTGTATGGCTATGTGGTCAAGCCGTACAACTACGTCGAGGGCAGGAAGTACCCGGTGGCGTTCCTGATCCATGGCGGTCCGCAGGGCAGCTTCGGTGACGGCTGGAGCTATCGCTGGAACCCGCAGACCTACGCCGGCCAAGGCTATGCAGTGGTGATGATCGATTTCCACGGCTCCACCGGCTATGGCCAGAAGTTCACCGATTCGATCAGCGGCGATTGGGGCGGCAAGCCGCTGGAGGACCTGCAGAAGGGCTGGGCCGCGGCGCAGCAGAAATACGGCTTCCTTGATGGCGATCGCGCCTGCGCACTCGGCGCCAGCTATGGCGGCTACATGACCAACTGGATCGCCGGCAACTGGTTCAACCGCGACGGCAGCGCGCCGTTCAAGTGCCTGGTCACCCACAACGGCGTCTTCGACACCCGTTCGATGGGTCTTGTCACCGAGGAACTCTGGTTCACCGAATGGGAGTTCGGCGGCACGGTCTGGGACAAGCCCGAGGCCTACGAGAAATTCAACCCGGCACGCCATGTCGGCAAGTGGAAGACGCCGACGCTCATCGTCGCCGGGCAGAACGACTTCCGCGTGCCGATCGACCAGAGCCTGTCGGCGTTCACCGCGCTGCAACGCCGTGGCATCGAATCGAAACTGCTGTACTTCCCCGACGAGAACCATTGGGTGCTGAATCCGGCCAACAGCGTGCTCTGGCATGACACCGTCAATGCATGGCTGAAGCAGCACATCGGCAACGAGGCGCGTTGAAGTGGCCGGATTGATGGCGCTGGCAATGCAGGCTGCTGCCGTGGAAGAGGCGCCCGCGCCGACGGCCTGGCTGACCAACGACATCGTGGTGTTCGGATTGATCGCGGCGACTCTGGGCGCGATCTTCTGGAGCGCCTCGCGCACGCAGGGGTTCTGGAAGAAGTTCTACACCTACGTTCCGCCTCTGCTGCTGTGCTACTTCATCCCCGGCATCTACAACTCGGTCGGCCTGATCGATGGCGAGACCAGCAAGCTCTACAACCCCGTCGCCAGCCGCGTGCTGCTGCCGGCGGCGCTGGTGCTGCTGACGCTCACCGTCGACCTCAAGGCGGTGCTGCGGCTGGGTCCGAAGTTGCTGGCGATGTACGCCGGCGCATCGATCAGCATCATGCTGGGCGGCATCTTCGCCTTCCTACTGATGCGCGCGGTGTTCCCGGAAACGATGGCGGGCAACACCTGGGCCGGGATGGCCGCATTGGCCGGCAGCTGGATCGGTGGCGGCGCCAACATGCTGGCGATGAAGGAAATCTTCAATGTCGATGCGACCACCTTCGGGCAGTTCGCGGTTATTGATGTCGGCGTCGGCTACGTGTGGATGGCGGCACTGATCTTCCTCGCCGGCCGTGCGGCGGCGATGGATGCCCGCACCGGGGCGGATACTTCGGCGCTGGAAGACCTTAAGGAACGTGTCTCCGCCTATCGCGCGCAGCACGAACGCGTGCCCACGCTGACCGACCTGATGCTGATCGTCGGTCTTGCCTTCGGCATCGTCGGACTCGCGCATTTCGTCGCCACGCCGCTTTCGGCATGGATTGGCCAGTACGCCTGGGCCGCGCGCATGGGGCTGGATGGTGCATTCGTGTGGATCGTCGCGCTGTGCACCTTCGCCGGGCTGGGATTGAGTTTCACCCGTGCACGCCAGCTGGACGGTGCCGGCGCCTCCACGATCGGCGCGTTGCTGCTGTATTTCCTGATCGCCACGATCGGCATGCAGATGGAGATCGGCAAGCTGCTCGACAAGCCGCTGCTGTTCCTGCTTGGCATCGTCTGGATCGGCTTCCACATCGTGTTGTTGTGGTTGCTGGGGCGCATCCTCAAGGTGCCGTTCTTCTATTTCGCGATCGGCTCGCAGGCCAACGTCGGCGGTCCGGCTTCGGCGCCGGTGGTCGCCTCGGCCTTCCATCCGGCACTGGCGCCGGTCGGCGCCTTGCTCGGTGCGATGGGTTACTTGAGCGGCACCTTCTGCGCCTGGGCGCTGGGATTGATCCTCAGGTCGCTGGCCGGCGCCTGAGCTTCAGCTTCGCTAGAGCAAACCAATCGCCATCGCGGGGGGGCCATGCGTTCGAGGAAGAACAGACCGCGATCCATCGGTGCGCGATCGGGAGGCTGACGACTCGCCTCGATGCCCGGCGCGCCGTTCTCCCTTCCTACCGATGGCGAAAGCGCCGATTTTGCGCCGGCGCTGGCCAAGCTGCGGTGCGGCATTCGCGCTGCGGCAACTGCGCTAGAGCCAGCGCACTTTCTTGAGGTAGCGATAAAGCAGGACGCAGCCCAACGCCACCGCGCCGATCAGCACCGGATAGGCGTAGGGTCGCGCCAGTTCGGGCATGTGCTCGAAGTTCATCCCGTACCAGCTGGCGACCAGGGTGGGCAGCGCGAGCAATGCGGCCCAACCGGCCAGCTTCTTCACCACTTCGCCCTGCGCGTAGTTGACCAGCGAGAGATTGACGCTGACCGCCGCGCTGGCGGTGTCGCGCAGCACGTCGATCACGTCGATGGTGCGTCCGGCATGATCGCGCACGTCACGGAAGTAGGGCCTGGCTTCATCGGGGATGCCGAGTGCCTCCGAACGCATCAATTGCGAGAGGATGTCCTGCATCGGAGCGACCGCCGTGCGCATCTGGGTCAGTTCCTTGCGCAGGGTGTACAGGCGCTGCACCGTTTCACGACGGAAATCCTCGGCGAAGATCACGTGTTCCAGGTCGTCGAGCTCTTCCTGGAAATCGTCGACGATGGGCTCGTAGTTGTCGACGATGAAATCGAGCACGCCGTGGAGGGCGACCGCCGGTCCCAGCGCGAGGATCTCCGGCTCTCGTTCCAGCTTCTGGCGCACGATCGCGAAGGTCAGCGAGGCGCCGTGGCGCACCGTGACCAGGAAACGCCGGCCGAGGAAGATGTGGGTCTCGCCAAAGCGCACGTGCTCGGCGATCAACTGCGCGGTGTGCACGGCGATGAACATCGTATTGCCGAAGGCCTCGATCTTCGGGCGCTGGTGCGCGTTGTGCGCATCCTCGATGGCGAGATCGTGCAGGCCGAATTCCTCCTGCAGCTTGTCCAGCAATTCCTCGCCCGGCTCGTACAGGCCAACCCAGACGAAGCTGTCCTCTTCCACCGCCAAGACATCGCTGATCTGGTCCAGGGTGATGTCCTGGCGTTCGCCGTGACGATAGACCGCGCAATTGACGACGCAGGCGGGGGCAGCGCTTATGCCCGGCGTCGGGAGGTTGGCTTCGTTCATCCGCGCATTGTGGCATCGCGCCTGCGGCCTGCCCACAGCGCTGCGAGGGCGAGATGGATCGGCAGCAACAGGCCGATCCACATCCCGTTGCGCTGCAGGTCGATGCCGAGCCATGACAGCGGCAGGGCCAACACGGCGATGCCGACGACGATGCGCAGCAGCCAACCGAAGCGTCGTGAAGGAATGCCGCCACGCAGCATCGCCCATGCGCCGGGCAACAGCAGCCAGGCCAGCGGATTCATCAGCAGCATTCCGTGGTTGCGCCAACCCGCCCAGTGCGCGCTGCCCAGCCACAGGTAAAGCATCAGCGCGCCGACAAGCCCGCACAGCGCCCAGAACACCCATGCAAATGCGGCGGCAATGCGGGGGCGGCGACGTCCGACAAACCACAAAAACACGCCGATCATGATCCCGGCGAAGGTCCAGCCAAGCAGCGGTTGCGGACGCGCTTCCGGCTCGGGGCCGAGGCGATGCGGCAGCAGCTCTTCCTCGGCGATCACCAGCGGCGTGCCTGCAGATGTTTTCGCCTCGCCGAGCGCATCTGCCAGCCGCATCGGGATGAAGGCTTCCTGCCAACGCGACAGCGGCTGGTCGGCGTTGGGACCGAGTCCGAGTTCGAACGCCAGCCACATCCAGCGCGCGGGCCGCGACAGCCGCGCCGCTTCGCTTCGATAGGTATTGCCCTGCGAACGCCCGGCCAGCTGCGGACCGAGTTGACCATCGAGCGCGCGGTCCAGCGCATCACGCACGCGCGTCGCGCAGTTGTCCAGGAAATAGTCGTATTGGTAGCGCGCGTTTTCGGGAAGGGCGTTTTCCTCGAGTGCCGCAGCCAGGCTATCGGCCTGTGCATCGGTCAGGTCCAGCCATTGCACGCGCACGCCGCGGCCTTCCTGACGGTAGATCTCCAAGTCCTGCTCCAGCGGCAGCGCGACCAATGCGTAGCGCATCCTGCCGCGGACGAAGTTCTGCACGAAGTCGGGCTCGGCCATGTCGAAGAAGCCGAAGTTGTACGACACCGCGCCGCCGCGCGCCGGATCGTCGACGATGATCGCGTCGTGGCCGAAGCGCTCCCAGAACACCTCGCCGGGCTGCATCGTCATCACCCCGATGCGCGGGGCGGCGAAAGCGGGAAGGGCGGCGATGAGGATGCAGAGCGCGAACAGCAGGCCCATGCCTGCGCGCACGCGGCTACGCATCGCCCAACACGCCGACGTGGAAGGCATG
>JAEWNY010000113.1 GCA_023461075.1 Pseudomonadota bacterium
TTGTGGCCGCCCACCACGCGTGGCCGGCCCGTTGATGGAGCCCCCATGGCAAACACCCCCAACAAGTCCAAGGACGCCCCCAAGGACGAGACGCTGGTGACGGCGCCGGTCCTGCCGGGCGAAGACCCGAACGCCGAACTCGATCCCGAGGTCGCCGCCCGCGCAATGGCGCAAGTGGCCGAGAACGAGCGCCTCGAGCGCGAAGCGGCCTACGACGATCCGGATCCGGACAGCGGCGCCGCTGAATAGGCGTCACCGCCCCGCAACGCCGGACATGCAAGCTGCGCCCCGGTACCCCACACGATCGACGGCCCGCAGGCCGCCGACCCGCAAAACACAAGGACAAGACAATGGCTGAAATCACCGCCTCCCTGGTCAAGGAACTGCGCGAGCGCACCGGCGCCGGCATGATGGAGTGCAAGAAGGCGCTCACCGAGAACAACGGCGACATCGAGGCCGCGGCCGACTGGCTGCGCAAGACCGGCCTGGCCAAGGCCGACAAGAAGGCCGACCGCGTCGCCGCCGAAGGCAAGATCGGCATGGCGCAAGGCCCGGGCAAGGCCGTGCTGGTCGAGGTCAACTCCGAGACCGACTTCGTCGCCAAGGACGCCAACTTCACCGGCTTCGTCGACCAGGTCGCGCAGGCTGCGCTGGATGCCAACGACATCGAGGCGCTCAAGGCCGCGAAGATCGGCGGCGAGACCGTCGAGGCCACCCGCGCGGCGGTCATCGCCAAGGTCGGCGAGAACGTGCAGCTGCGCCGCATGGCCCGCGTCGACAGCGGCGACAACATCGCCGCCTACGTCCACGGCGGTCGCATCGGCGTGCTGGTCGAGCTGAAGGGTGGCAATGAGGAGCTTGCTCGTGGCATCGCCATGCACATCGCCGCGATGAACCCGCCCTACATCTCGCCCACCCACGTGCCGGCCGAGTTCGTCGAGCGCGAGAAGGAGATCGCCTTGGCCCAGGTCAAGGATTCCGGCAAGCCGCAGGAAATCCTGGAGAAGATGATCTCCGGCAAGATCGCCAAGACCGTCAGCGAGATCACCCTGACCGGCCAGCCCTACGTGCTGAACACCGACCAGACCGTCGAGGCCGCGCTGAAAGCCGCCGGCGCCGAGGTCGTGCGTTTCGAGCGCCTCGCCGTCGGCGAAGGCATCGAGAAGGTGCAGGAAGACTACGCCGCCGAAGTGATGAAGCAGGCCGGCCTGGCCTGATCACATCGCGCGGTGGAATGACGAAGGCCCGCCCCGCGCGGGCCTTCTTCTTTGCGCAGGCGGCTGTTCTGGCAGGATGGCGGCATGTCCGCCGTCCCGACCAGACAGGCTGCATCGATCCCCATTTCCATCGTGATCGTGATGGCGGTCTCCTGCGCGGCCGCGCCCGACGCGCGGGCCTGCGAGCCGTGCGCGTTCGATCTCGACGCCTACCTGAGCCAGAACGACAGCAACCATGACGGCAGCCTGACATTGCCGGAACTGCTGGCCGCACCAGCGGGCGTTGATGGGGCTTACGGGGCGACGCTGGATGTGCCGGTCAACACGCGCGATGCCTTCGGAGCGCTGGATGCCGACCGCGATGGCCGGTTGAGCAGCGACGAACTGTGGCAACGGGGCTCACGTGTCCATGACGCCTGTGCCGGGTGGCCGCATCAGGATGCGTCGCAATCGTGGTGGGCAAGGATGTGGACCCATCTGAAAACCTTGCTTGTCCGCTGGCTTGGATAGCGGCCACGGCCGACGCCAGTGGGCAGTAGAATGCGGCATCCCCCGCAAGGCCCGGAGCCGCCATGTCCCAGCTCGCCCATCGTCGTGTCCTGCTGAAACTCTCGGGTGAGGCCTTGATGGGCGATGAGGATTACGGCATCGACCCCAAGGTGCTCGGCCGGATCGCGCGCGAGGTGATGGAGGCGAAGGAAGCCGGCGCCGAAGTCGCGTTGGTGATCGGCGGCGGCAACATCTTCCGCGGCGCAGGGCTCGCGGCTGGTGGCATGGACCGGGTGACCGGCGACCAGATGGGCATGCTGGCCACCGTGATCAACGCGCTGGCGATGCAGGACGCGCTGGAGAAACTCGGCGGCAAGGCGCGGGTAATGAGCGCGATCAAGATCAACGACGTTTGCGAGGACTACATTCGCCGGCGCGCGGTGCGGCACATGGAGAAGGGCCGCATCACCATCTTCGCGGCGGGCACCGGCAATCCGTTCTTCACCACCGATTCGGGCGCGGCGCTGCGCGCGATCGAGATCGGCGCCGACCTGCTGCTCAAGGCCACCAAGGTCGATGGCGTCTACGACAGGGATCCGAACAAGCACGCCGATGCGGTGCGCTACGACACCCTCGACTACGACGAGATCCTCGCCCGCAACCTGCAGGTGATGGACACGGCCGCCTTCGCGCTGGCCCGCGACGCCGAGTTGCCGATGCGCATCTTCGACATGGACCAGCCGGGCGCCCTGCTCGGCATCCTGCGCGGCGAGAACATCGGCACCTTGGTCCACGCACGCAGGAAGTGAGCGAGGCGGCAGGCCCGCATTGATCCAATGCAATAGCGTCCGACGGTCAGCGCAGGCACACTCCCACCATGCACGGACACAGCCACGGGCACGACGGGCACTCGCACGGCCCGGCAGCGTTTTCGGACACCCGCACCTTCGCGCTGGTGACCCTGCTCAATCTCGGCTTCACCGTGGTCGAGGCCGGCTACGGCTTCGTCACCAATTCGCTGGCCCTGCTCACCGATGCCCTGCACAACCTGGGTGACGTGTTGGGTCTGGGCCTGGCCTGGGGGGCCGCGGTATTGGCCAAGCGACCGCCGGCCGGACGCCATACCTACGGCTGGCGTCGCGCCACCCTGCTCTCGCCGCTCGCCAACGCGCTGCTGCTGGTGGTGTTTTCCGGCGCGTTGGGCTGGGAGGCGATACGGCGCTTCTCGGCCCCCCCGGCAATTCCGGCGACGCCGGTGATCGTGGTGGCGGCGATCGGCATCGGCATCAACCTGCTCGGCGCCTGGCTGGTGCGGCATGGCCATGACCGCGACCTCAACCGCCGCGGCGCCTTCCTGCACCTGCTGGCCGATGCCGCGGTCTCGCTGGCTGCGGTGCTGGCTGGCCTTGGCATCGCGATGCTCGGCTGGAACTGGCTCGATCCGGCGACCGCGCTCCTGATCAGCGTGGTGATCGCGGTCGGCGCATGGGCCTTGCTGCGCGACAGCTTCAACGCGGCGATGGATGCGGTGCCGCGCAGCATCGACGATGTGGCGGTGCGCGACTTCCTGGCGACGCAGCCAGGGGTCGAGGCGATCCATCACCTGCACATCTGGGCGCTCGGCGCGGGCGAGGTGGCGATGACGACGCATCTGGTGAGGCCGCCAACGGATGACCACGATGCGTTCATCGACATGCTCACCCACGCGCTCGACGAGCGTTTCGGCATCAACCATCCGACCATCCAGATCGAGCACGCCAGCGGCTGCGAACACGACCTGCACGATCGCGCGCCGCACGCGCACTAGGACGAGTTGGCTGGCACGTCCACGCGCCTCGGCGGCCATCGCGCCTATAATCCTGCGCTCATGTTTCCCCGGAGCCGGCCATGATCAACGACATCCACAAGGATGCGCAGACGCGCATGCACAAGAGCATCGAGTCCCTGCGCCATGATCTGGCCAAGGTCCGCACCGGCCGCGCGACGACGGCGCTGGTCGACCACATCAAGGTCAACAGCTACGGTTCGGACATGCCGCTCTCGCAGGTGGCCAGCGTGGCGGTGAGCGACGCGCGCTCGCTGACCATCACCCCGTGGGATAAGCAGATGGTCGGCGCGATCGAGAAGGCGCTGATCAATTCCGACCTTGGCCTGACCCCGAACACCGCCGGCATGACGATTCGCATCAACATCCCGCCGCTGACCGAGGAGCGCCGCAAGGAGCTGACCAAGGTGGTGCACGGGGAGGCGGAGAACGCCAAGGTGGCGATCCGCAACATCCGCCGCGATGCCAACCAGCAGGTCAAGGACATGCTGAAGGACAAGGCGGTCACCGAGGACGACGTCCGCAAGAGCGAGGACGACGTGCAGAAGCTGACCGACAAGGCGATCAAGGACGTGGATGAGGTCGTCAAGGGGAAGGAGCAGGAATTGATGGCGGTTTAAGTGGGCTACTGCGCTTGCTCGTACGGCGTCATCGCTCGCCTCCCGCTCGGTCACGTACTGCGGTACGCTCCCTCGCCGTCGGCGGGCTCTTCCTTGCCTGAGCTGCGCTCGTTACGCCCTGCTGTTCCGAAGCAAGCGAATCCTCACGACGACCCTCTGCCCAACGGAATCGCGTTGTCGAACAACGCGGAAGCGGCTTCATCTCCGCTTCGCACGCACGGGCAAGGCTGAGCGCGGTTCCCACGCAGCGCACACAATGTCTTCGACCGACTCCAACATCCCGCGCCACCTCGCCGTCATCATGGACGGCAACGGGCGCTGGGCCGAACGGCGCCATCGGCCGCGCCTGATCGGCCACCGTGCCGGCGCGCGCGCGGTGCAGACCTGCCTGGAGTTCTGCCTTGAGCAGGGCGTCGAGGCGCTGACCCTGTTCGCCTTCTCCAGCGAGAACTGGGGCCGGCCGCAGGACGAGGTCGGTGGCCTGATGAAACTGTTCGCCGGCACGCTCGACCGCGAGGCCGAGGAAATGCACCGGCGCGGCATCCGCCTGCGCTTCATCGGCGATGAAAGCCGTTTCCCGGCCGATATCCGACGGCGCATGAACGCCGCGCGCGAACTCACTACCGGCAACACGCGGCTCACGCTCACCATCGCCGCCAGCTACGGCGGCCGCCAGGACATCGTCGAGGCCGCCCGCATGCTGGCGCGGCAGGCCGCAGCGGGTCACCTGCAACCGGATGACATCGACGAGGGGCTTTTCGGCACCCATGTCGCGCTCGCGGATTTGCCGCCGCCGGACCTCTTGATCCGCACCGGCGGCGACCAGCGCATCAGCAATTTCCTGCTCTGGCAGCTGGCCTATGCCGAGCTCTGGTTCACCCCGCGCTTGTGGCCGGAGCTGGATGCCGCCACACTCCAGCTCGCCTTCGACGATTACGCGGGCCGCCAGCGCCGCTTCGGGCTGACCGGCGCGCAGGTCGCGGCAGCCCCATCGAGAGATCCGCAGGACGCATGACCAAGACCCGTTTGCTCGCAGCCCTCGTCATGGGCCCGACCGCCATCCTGGCGGTGCTGTTTCTGCCCACGCCGTGGATGATGGTGCTGGCTGCGGCGTTCTTCCTGACCGGCCTGTGGGAGTGGTTCCGCCTGTCCGATGTCGAGGACACGCTGACCCGCGCCTTCCTGCTGGTCGCCAACCTGCTGCTGATGGTGATGCTGGTCTGGGGCTCGCGGACCGCCAGCGGCGGCGGATCGTTGGCCTTGTTCCACCTGATGATCCTGATCGGTGTCATCTGGTGGTTCCTGGCCACGCTGTGGCTGCGCTTCCCCACATTCGGCTCGCACCATGAGGGCTGGGCGCGCGCGATCAAGCTGGCCGCCGGCACACTGGCGGTGATCCCCGCCTGGTGCGCGCTGGCGGTGATCCATGGCGATCCGGCCGATGCCAGCCAGGTCGGCATCATCCCGCGCAACCACCTGTGGCTGCTGACCGCGTTGATGGTGGTGTGGATGGCGGATACCGGCGCCTATTTCGCCGGCCGCAAGTTCGGCAGGCACAAGCTGTCGCCGCGGATCAGCCCCAACAAGACGGTAGAAGGCCTGGCCGGCGGCGCCATGGCGGCGCTGGCAATCGGCCTGCTGTTCGCGATGCTGGCCGGTGCCAGCGCCGCGCAACTCCCGTGGGTGGGGCTGACCGTGATCATCACCGTGATCGCCTCGGTGATCGGCGATCTGTTCGAGAGTCTGCTCAAGCGCCACGCCGGCGCCAAGGATTCCAGCGACCTCATCCCCGGCCACGGCGGCGTACTCGACCGCATCGACAGCGTGCTCGCGGCGCTGCCCGTCTTCGCGATCTGCAAGGCCAGCTTCGGTTTCTGAGAATGCCGCAGGCCCAGCGCATCGCGGTGTTCGGCGCCACCGGATCGATCGGCGCCTCGGCGCTTGATGTCATCAGCCGCCATCCCGACCGTTACCGTGCCAGCGTGCTGGCCGCCGGCAGCCGCGTCGATGCACTGGTGGACCTGTGCCGCCACCATCAACCCGAACACGCGGTGATCGCCGATGAATCCGCGTTCGCGGAATTGCGCGATGCGCTGCGCGATGACGACCTCGCCACCCAACCCCACGCCGGCATGGGCGCGATGGAGGCGCTCGCCGCCTCCGATGCCTGCGACACGGTCATCGCGGCGATCGTAGGTGCCGCCGGCCTGCCCTCGACGCTTGCCGCCGCGCGTGCCGGCAAGCGCCTGCTGCTGGCCAACAAGGAGTCGCTGGTGCTGGCCGGTGAACTACTGATGCGGGAGGTCGCCGCCTCGGGCAGCGTGCTGGTGCCGATCGACAGCGAACACAACGCGATCTTCCAATGCCTGCCCGATGGCCGCTGCGAGCCCAGCGTGGCGCGCATCCTGCTCACCGCTTCGGGCGGCCCGTTCCGTGGCCGCAGCCGCGTCGACTTGGCCGATGTCACCCCCGCCGAGGCCATCGCCCATCCGAAATGGTCGATGGGCCCGAAGATCTCGGTCGATTCGGCCACGCTGATGAACAAGGGGCTCGAAGTCATCGAGGCACACCACCTGTTCGGGCTGCCCGCCGAGCGCCTGGAGGTACTGGTGCATCCGCAGTCGCTGGTGCACTCGTTCGTGGAATTCGTCGATGGCTCGACCCTCGCCCAACTCGGCCTGCCGGACATGCGTACCAGCCTTGCGGTCGGTCTTGCTTGGCCCGAGCGCGTGGCGTCCGGCGTGGCCGGGCTGGACCTGCTCGCCCAGGGCGGCGCGCTCACTTTCGAGGCGCCCGACCTCGAGGCCTTCCCATGCCTGCGGCTGGCCTTCGACGCGCTCAGGGCCGGCGGCACCGCGCCGGCGATGTTGAACGCATTGAACGAGGAAGCCGTTTCAGCCTTTCTTCAGGGCCGGATTGGTTTCCTGCACATTCCCGCGCTGGTCGAAGATGGTCTGGCCGCGCTCCCTTCCGCCCCGGCGGAATCGCTTGAGGCACTGCACGCGGCCGATGCATCGGCACGCCGACACGTGCAAGCGGCGATTTCACGCCTGAACTGACACGCGCTGCATGAACGATTTCGCCGGCTCGGTGTTCTGGCTCATCGTCAGCCTGGGCATCCTGGTCACTTTCCACGAGTTCGGGCACTTCTGGGTCGCGCGGCGATTCGGCGTCAAGGTGTTGCGCTTCTCGATCGGCTTCGGCAAACCGCTGTGGATGCGCCGCGGCAAGGACGGCACCGAATACGCGATCGCCGCGATCCCGCTCGGCGGCTACGTCAAGATGCTGGACGAGCGCGAGGGCGATGTCGCCGCGTCCGAGTTGGATCGTGCGTTCAATCGCAAATCGGTGTGGAAGCGCATTGGCATCGTCATTGCCGGTCCCGCCGCCAACCTGTTGCTGTGCGTGGCCTTCCTGTGGGCGATGTTAGTGATCGGCCGTCCCGACTACGCGCCGGAAATCGGCCGCGTCGAGGGCATTGCTGCAACCTCGGGCTTCGAGCGCGGCGACCGCATCCTGGCCATCGGCGAGCGCGAAACACCCAGCTGGAGTGAAGCGGGCATGGCGTTAGTGACCGCCGCCATCGACCGCACGCCGGTGCAAGTCGAAGTCGAGGATGCGAGCGGACAGGCCCGCATGCGCACCCTGCAGCTGGAGCGCCTTGGCCCGGAAGTGAAGGAGCGCGATGCGATCGGCGCGATCGGCCTGCGGCCCGCGCATGCGATTGCCCGGCCGGTGGTGGGCGATGTCGCCGCGGACGGCCCGGCAGCCGGCAAATTGAAGGCGGGCGACCGCATCACCGCGATCGATGGCCGTGCAATCATCAATTTCGAATCACTGCCGGCACCGATCGAGGCCGCGGGCAAGGCCGGGCGCAGCGCGCACCTGACCATCGAGCGCGCCGGACAGTCGCTGGCCTTCGACATCACCCCGCGCCGCCTGCAACGCCCGGATGGCGGCGAGTACTGGGGTATCGGCATTGCCGCCGATCGCAGCGCCGCGACCGCGCATACCGCCTTGCTGCGGTTGGGTCCGCTGCAGGCGATTCCGGCCGCGTTCAGGGAAACCGGCCGCTTGGCCAGCGATTCACTGGGGATGCTGAAGCGGATGGTGCTCGGCCGCGCGTCGCTGGAAAACGTCTCCGGCCCGGTGACCATCGCCCGTTATGCCAATGCCACCGCCGACATGGGGCCCGCCTGGTTCCTGAATTTCCTGGCGTTGGTGTCGCTCAGCCTGGCCATCATCAATCTGCTGCCGATCCCGATGCTGGATGGCGGACACCTCCTGTATTACCTTATCGAGTTGGCCAAGGGCCGCCCGCTGGGCGAGCGCGCCATGGCCATCGGCCAATATTTCGGCCTGGCTTTCCTGGCCTGCCTGATGGGCCTGGCGTTCTACAATGACCTCCATGGTCTGCTGCGCTGACGGTGCCGCAGGCCTTCTTCATGCAAACCGGACTTCCGTAATGACGCGAACCCCCAGTCGCCGCCTGCTCGCCCTTGCGCTCGCTTCCGCCCTTGCCGTCCCGGCTTGGGCGCAATCGATCGACCCGTTCACCGCCAGCGACATCCGCGTCGACGGCCTGCAGCGCATTTCCGCGGGCACGGTCTTCACCTACCTGCCGGTGGAACGCGGTGACCGCGTCGACCAGGCCAAGGCAGCGCAGGCGATACGCGCGCTGTATCGCACCGGCTTTTTCGAGGACATCCGGCTCGATCGCCAAGGCGACATCCTCGTCGTCACGGTGGTGGAACGCCCGGCGATCAACAAGCTGACGCTGACCGGCAACAAGGACATCCAGACCGACCAGCTGATGAAGAGCCTGAAGGACATCGGCTTGTCCGAGGGCGAGACCTACGACCGAATGAGCCTGGACCGGGTGCAGCAGGAACTGACGCGCGCCTACCAGAACCGCGGCAAGTACAACGTCGAGATCGATCCGCAGGTGACGCGGCTGGACCGCAACCGGGTCGACATCGCGATCAACGTCAAGGAAGGCAAGGCGGCAAAGATCCGCCACGTCAACGTGATCGGCAACGACGTGTTCAGCGACAAGCAGCTGCTGCGCGGCTGGGAATCGCGCCCGTCCAACTGGCTCAGCTGGTATCGCCGCGACGACCAGTATTCGAAGGAAAAGCTCTCCGGCGACCTTGAGAAGCTGCAGTCCTACTACCTTGATCGCGGCTACATCGATGCCGATGTCGGCCCGGACAACACCCAGGTGTCGATCAGCCCGGACAAGCGCGAGGTCTACATCACCACCGGCCTGACCGAGGGCGAGCAGTACAAGATCTCGACGGTGAGCGTCAGCGGAGACACCGTGCTGCCGAAGGAGGAGATCGAGCAGCGCGTCGGGATCTTCGTCAAGCCCGGCGACGTGTTTTCGCGCGCGCGCCTCGAGCTGGCGACCGAGAGCATCACCGGCGCGCTCAGCAACATCGGCTACGCGTTCGCCCAGGTGCAACCGGCGCCGGACGTGGACCGCGAGGGCCGCACCGTCGGCATCGACATGCAGGTGGTGCCGGGTCCGCGCGTCAACGTGCGCCGCATCGTGTTCAAGGACAACAACCGCACCAAGGACGAAGTGCTGCGCCGCGAGCTGCGCCAGTTCGAGGGCGCTTGGTATTCGCAGGCGGCGATCGACCGCTCCAAGATCCGCCTGCAGCAGCTCGGTTATTTCGAGACCGTCGACATCGAGAGCAAGCCGGTCGCCGGCAGCAACGACCAGGTCGACCTGGAAGTGAAGGTGAAGGAGGTCAACTCCGGCCAGGTGATGCTGGCGCTGGGTTACTCGCAGCTGGGCGGCATGCAGATCAGCGGCCAGCTGTCGGAGAACAACTTCCTCGGCAGCGGCAACCGCGTCTCGGTCGCGGCCATGCGCAGCTCCTACCAGAAGCGTTACGACTTCTCGTTCATCAACCCCTATTTCACCGACAACGGCGTGTCACTGGGCTACAACGTGTTCTGGAACGAATTCGACTACTCCGACTTCAACGTCGCCCAGTACTCGACCAGCTCCGGCGCGGCGCAGATGTTCATGGGCATCCCGGTCACCGAGTACGACACCGTCAGCTGGATGCTCGGCATCGACAGCAAGAAGGTGCTGGCGATCCCGGGTTCCACGCCGCAGCCGATCATCGACTACATCGATGCGGTCGGTAACCGTACTTTCCATTCCTGGCGCACCTCAATTGGTTTTGCCCGCGATACCCGTAACCATGCGCTGACCCCCACCGCCGGCACCTACCAGCGCATCGGCCTTGAGGCGACCTTGCCCGGCTCGACCGTGCAGTACTGGAAGCTGGACTACCAGTTCTCCAAGTTCTGGCCGCTGAGCCCGGCCCTGGTGCTCAACACCGCCTTCAATATCGGTTACGGCGATTCCTACGGACAGGACTTCACCCGCAACCTCTGCTACACGCCGCCCACCTATGTCGACAGCAATGGCGATGGCGTGCTCGACACCGAGGTTCCGGGAGCCGCGCCTACGGTGCCCTGCGAAACCACATCGCCGGACTACCGCAAGACGGTGACCGCCAGCGGCCTGCCGTTCTTCGAGAACTACTACGCCGGCGGCGTGTCGCCTTCGGGCCGCGTGCGTGGCTTCGTCGACAACACGCTGGGGCCGCGCGTGCCCAATGCCTACGGCTACCTGCAGCCGTTGGGTGGCGCGCTGAAGACGGTCGGCACGGTGGAGATGTTCTTCCCGCGGCTGATCAACAGCCCGGCCGCGCGGCTGTCGGCCTTCGTCGACTTCGGCAACGTGTACGCATCGCGCAGCCAGTTCGACGCCAGCCAGTTCCGCGCATCGACCGGCCTGTCGATGATGTGGCGCTCACCGATGGGTCCGATCTCGATCAGCTACGCGATCCCCCTGCGCAAGCAGGACGAAGACCGCATCGAACGCCTGCAATTCACCTTCACCGGCGGCTTCTGACCGGCGCTGATGGCGGCGAGCTTCACCGCGGCGGAACTTGCGGAACGTTTCGGGCTTGAGGTCACGGGCGACGGCGGCGCCGTCGTCTCCGGCGTTTCCACGCTGGCTGCGGCTACGCCCGGTCAGCTCGGCTTCCTGGCCAATCCTCGCTATCGCGGCCAGTTGCAGGAGAGCGCTGCCGGTGTGGTGGTGATGCGCGCGGCGGATGCCGAATCGGCACCGGCGCCGATGACTGCCCTGATCGCACGCGATCCCTATGCCGCCTTCGCCCGGATCGCCGCGTTGTTCGAGCCGGTGCCCGTGAATCCTCCCGGCATCCATCCGAGCGCGGTCGTCGCTCCGTATGCGGTCATCGACCCGCGCGCCCACATCGGGCCTTTCACTACGATCGGTGCGCGCTCGCACGTCGGCGCGGCCGCAGTCATCGGTCCCGGCTGCGTGGTCGGCGAGGACTGCGTCATCGGCGCCGGCAGCGAACTGATCGCGCGCGTCACCCTGGTCACACGCGTGCGGCTGGGTGAGCGCGTGCGCATCCATCCCGGTGCGGTGCTGGGCGCCGACGGCTTCGGCCTGGCGATGCAGGATGGCCACTGGATCAAGGTGCCGCAGCTCGGCGGCGTGGTCATCGGCGACGATTGCGAGATCGGCGCCAACAGCTGCATCGACCGCGGGGCGCTGGACGATACCGTGCTGGAGGAGGATGTCCGCATCGACAACCTGGTGCAGATCGGCCACAACGCCCGCATCGGCGCGCATACCGCGATGGCCGGTTGTTCGGCGGCGGCCGGCAGCGCGAAAATCGGTCGCTACTGTCTGATCGGCGGCGGTGCCGGCGTGCTCGGCCACCTGGAGGTCTGCGACCAGGCGGTCATCACCGCCATGAGCCTGGTCACCCACTCGATCCGCGAGCCGGGCGAGTATTCATCGGGCACGCCTTTGATGGACAATCGCAGCTGGCGCAAGAGCGCCGTCCGCTTCAAGCAACTCGACTCGCTGTTCCGCGGCCTGCGCCGCGACAAGGAAGAATGACCCGATGACCGACCTCAGCCTGCCCGTGGACATCGAACGCATCCGCGCGATGCTGCCGCACCGCTACCC
>JAEWNY010000114.1 GCA_023461075.1 Pseudomonadota bacterium
GCGAGCGTGCCGACCGCACCGGCCTTGCCTGCGAACCGCGCCACGCCAGTTGGGGCACCGCCGAGGCGGATGCCTTGCTGCGCGCGCATCGTGTGGCGCGAATCGCCGCCGATCCGCCGCGATTCGAGATCGATGCACTGCCCGGCGGCAGACGCCCAGCCTATTGGCGCCTGCATGGTTCGCCGCGGATCTATCGCGACAGCTATGACGCGTGCAGGCTGCGGCAGTTGAGCGCGGTGTTGCGACGCGGCGACTGGGTGATCTTCGACAACACCGCCGAAGGTCATGCCACCGCCAACGCGCTGGCGTTGCAGTCCTTGCGCGGGGCGAAGCCCGGGCACGGTTGATCCGTTCCGCCCCGTTCTACACTCTGCCGATGCGATGACGGGGCAGGATGTGATGGCTGGGATGAGATTGCTGATGCATGCGGCCTGGACGGGGTTGTGCCTGTGGGCGGCACTGTCCGTGGCTTTCGCGCAGACTGACATTGTCGGTCACGGCTTCGATGTCCAGGCTTACCAACTTACTCTCCAGCCCAACCTCACCACCTCGGCACTCACTGGCACCGAAGTCATCCGCCTCAAGGCAATGGAGTCGGATGTTGCGCATCTGACTTTCTCCGCCAACGCCCTCGCCATCAGCAACGCCACCCTTGATGGCCAGCCCGTTGCTGTCGCCAGCAATCAGGACGGCATCCGCTTCGATCTGCCCAAGCCGCTTCGCGCAGGCCAGACCGCGACCCTGAAGTTCGAGTTCAGCGGCACGCCCGGCCGTGGCGTGCAGAAGAGCGGCGATACCCTCTACACCAGCTACTTCGCCTGCGACTGGATGGTCTGCCTGCAGGACGCGCCGGGCGACAAAGCCGATTTCGCGCACGACCTGGTGTTGCCGAAAGGCGTTGAATCGCTTGGCGTCGGTCGTCAACTGCCGCGCCGCGATCTGCCGGACGGCAACGTACTGCATCGCTGGCGCTCGACTCGCCCATATTCGCCCTACCTGTACGGCTTCGCCGCCGGGCGTATCGACAAGATCACGATCAAGGCCGATGTCGGCGAGTTCGTCTACCTCGACGGCATCGGCTCGTCGAAGGACCTTGCCGGCGCGTTCGCCGAAACGCCGCGCATCGCAGCGTTCTTCGCCGACAAGTCCGGTGTGCCGTTGCCGGACGGCCGCTACGTGCAGTTGCTGGTGGCCGGTGGGGAAGCGCAGGAGGCGGCGACCTGGTCGCTGATCGGTGCCGACGAACTGGACCAGGACCTCGCCAACCCGGAAGACGGATGGATCATCGCGCACGAACTGGCGCACCAGTGGTGGGGCAATCTGGTGACCTGCGCCTCATGGCAGGAGTTCTGGTTGAACGAAGGCATCACCACCTTCATGAGCGCGGCGTGGAAGGAACACGCCTACGGCGCTGCGTCCTATCGCGCCGAATTGGATCGTGCGCGTACACAACTGGCCAAGGCGCGCGAGCAGGGCTTCGACAAGCCGCTGGCGTGGGCCGGAAAGTATCCGTCGCTGGGCCTGCGGCGCGCGGTGCAGTATGGCAAGGGGGCGCTGTTCCTGGACCACCTGCGCACCGAGCTCGGCGAGGACGCGTTCTGGCGGGGCATCAAGACGTATACGCGTCGGCATGCCGGCGGCATCGTGACCAGCCGCGATTTCCAGCGCGCGATGGAAGAGGCGGGTGGCCGCGACCTGCAACCGCTGTTCAACGAGTGGGTTTACGCCGAGGTCGGCACAGACTGACGGCCTTGCACGGCCTCGCGACGCGCGCCGTGCCAGCGTAGGGCGATGGCCCTCACCGATTACCAGCGCAAGCGCCGTTTCGATGGCGATGCCGATGCCACGCCGGAGCCGCGGTCGGGGCGGCGCAAGGCTGGCCAGCGGCCTATCTTCGTGGTGCAACTGCATCACGCCAGCCATCGTCATTACGACTTCCGCCTGCAGGTCGGCGACACGCTGAAGAGTTGGGCGGTGCCGAAGGGCCCGAGCCTGGACCCGAGCGTCAAGCGGATGGCGGTGGAGGTGGAAGACCATCCACTGGACTACGCCGCGTTCGAAGGCCACATCCCACACGGGCACTACGGCGGCGGGCATGTCGCGTTGTTCGATCGCGGCGCGTGGACGACCGAGGGCGATGTCGCCGCGCAACTGGCCAAGGGCCATCTGCGTTTCGAGTTGCATGGCGAGCGCTTGAAAGGCGGCTGGCACCTGGTGCGTTCGGGCAAGCCGTCGAAACAGCCGCAATGGTTGTTGTTCAAGCAGGACGATGCCTGGGCCGCGCCGCTGGAAGCCGATGATCTGCTGGAAGGCGTGACCGAGGCTCCGGCCGAAGACAGGCGTCGCGCGCGCCGGCGCGGAGCGAAGGCTGCCGCGAAGAAAGCGCCCGGCAAGAAAGCGTCGAAGTCGAGCCGCAAGCCTGCATCGATGATCGATTGGCAAGCCGAAGCCGCGGCCTTGCCTGGCGCGCGCAAGCGCCCGCTCGCCACGAAAGCGCCTGCGCCGCAGCTGGCCAAGCTGGTCGCCACGCCGCCGACCGGCCAGGGCTGGCTGCACGAACTGAAATGGGATGGCTATCGGTTGCTGGCGACGATCCGCGATGGCGAGGTGCGGCTGTGGTCGCGCAACGGGCTGGACTGGAGCGAGCGCGTGCCGGAGGTGCGAGATGCGTTGTCCGCACTCGGCCTGCGCGATGCGCTGCTGGATGGCGAGTTGGTCGCGGGCAGCGGCAGCCGCGAGGACTTCAATCGGCTGCAGGCGGTGTTGTCCGGCGAGCGGCAGGGCCAGCTGCGCTGCGTGCTGTTCGACCTGCTGCATCTGGATGGTATCGATCTGGCCGATGTCGCGTTGATCGAACGCAAGGGTTTGTTGGAGCGCCTGCTGGAACGCCCGCCGGCGAATCTTGCCTACAGTTCTCACGGCATCGGCGATGCCCAAGCGGCGTTCGATGCGGCGGTGGAGGCGGGCTTCGAGGGCATCGTCTCCAAACGCATCGACGCGACCTATCACGCGGGGCGCGGTGACGACTGGCGCAAGTGCAAGGCGCAGGCCAGCGCGGAATATGCGGTGATCGGCTATACGCCGCCCAAAGGCAGTCGCAGCGGCATCGGTGCCTTGCTGCTGACGACGCCGGACGCGACGCACGGATGGCGCTACGCCGGGCGCGTCGGCAGCGGCTTCAACGATGCGCAACTGAAGGCGCTCGGCGCGGAGCTGCGCGGCAAGGGCGGCACCAGCCCAAGCGTGCATGTGCCCGAGAACGACACCGACCTGCGTGCCGCGAAATGGCTGCCGAAGCCTGCCTTCGTGGTCGAGGTCAACACGCGCGGCACCGGTGGCCGCGGCCTGCTGCGGCAGGCGAGTTTCAAGGCGCTGCGGCCCGACAAGTCCATCGCCTCACTGCGCGATGCCGACGATGCGAACGACGAGGAGGCCACGGCGATGGCGACGACGAAAAAGGCGGCAAAGAAGGCCACGAAGAAGCCCGCGGATAAGGCGGTGCGAAACGCGGCGCGGAAAACGGCTAAAGCGTCATCGGCTGGAAGACGCGCGGCGTCCGACGCGCCAAAATCCGCCCGCGTCGCGCCCGAACTCACCAGCCCCGACAAGCTGCTGTATCCAGGCGAACGCATCAGCAAGCGCGAGCTGGCCGATTACTACGCGGCGGTCATGGACTGGCTGCTGCCGGAGATCCGCGATCGGCCGCTT
>JAEWNY010000115.1 GCA_023461075.1 Pseudomonadota bacterium
TGGACGATGCGATGACCGGCGGCGCTGAACGCCTCGCCTTCGAATTTCGCTTCGAGCCAGGCCAGCAGGGCATCGATGACATCGCCAAGATCATCACTGACGGCGGCATCCAGCTCGATCGTCTCGCGCGAACCGTCATGATTGAACTTGAGCTCAAGCGGCGAAACCCGCAAATCGAGCACGCCGCCCGCAAGTGGACGCACCTCTTCGCTCGCCGCGCTTTCAAATACGCCCAGCTTGATCGTGGACGAACCGGCATTGAAGGTGAGGATGCGGCTCACGCAGCGGCCACCGGCGCCTTCGTATGCGCGACGATCCGCGCCAGCGCGATCGATGCCAGTCGCGTGCGCACGCTGTCGGCGCGGCTGGTCAGGATGATCGGCACCCTGGCGCCCAGCACCAGCCCCGCACTGTCGGCGCGGGCGAAATACATCAGCTGCTTGGAGGCGATGTTGCCGGCTTCCAGATCCGGCGCAAGCAGGATGTCGGCCTGTCCGGCGACGCGCGAGTCGATGCCCTTCTCCCTCACCGCATCCATGTCGATCGCGTTGTCGAAGGCGAGCGGGCCATCGACCAGGCCATGCTTGATCTGCCCGCGCGCGGCCATCACCGTGAGCGCGGCGGCATCCAGCGTCGAGGCCATCTTCGGGTTCACGGTTTCCACTGCGGCGAGCACCGCGACCTTGGGCGCGTCGATGCCGAGCAGGCGCGCCAGGTCGATCGCGTTCTGGGCGATGTCCCGCTTCTGCTCCAGCGTCGGCGCGATGTTGATCGCGCCATCGGTGACCATCAGCAACTTGTCGTAGGCGGGCACGTCGAACAGGAACACATGGCTCAACCAGCGATCGGTGCGCAGGCCGTTCTCGCGCGCCATTACCGCCGAGAGCAACTCGTCGGTATGCAGGCTGCCCTTCATGATCGCGTCCACCTCGCCGCGCCCGGCCATCTGCGCGGCATGTTCGGCGGCGGCGTGGCTGTGCGGGACATCGACCAGTTCCATCCCGTCGATGGAGACGCCGGCGGATCTGGCCGCCGCCTCGATGCGATGGCGCGGCCCCACCAGCACCGGCACGAACAATTTCTCGTCGTTGGCCTCGACCGCCGCAAGAATCGCGCGGTCGCTGGCCGGGTGCACGACGGCCGTGCGCAATGGCGGCAGCTGGTAAGCGCGCTTCATCCCGATGTCGAAGACGCGATGGCGGTTGACCTGCACCTCCGGCATCTCGGCGCGATCCAGCTGGTGCTGCACGGTCGGCGCGATGACTTCGGCGGTCCCGGTCAACACCGGCTTGCCGGCTGCGTCGGTGCATGTGCAGTCGAACACGATGACGTTGCGCTCATCGCGCTTCTCGCGGGCGGTGACGGTCGCGGTGACGGTATCGCCGGGCTTGACCGGCCTGACGAAGCGCAGGTCCTGGCCCAGATAGATGGTGCCCGGCCCCGGCAACTCGGTGCCCAGCAGCGCGGAGATCAGCGAGGCGGTCCACATCCCATGCACGACCACCTGGCCGAAGCGCTCACCGGCGGCGAAGCCCTCATCCATGTGCGCGGGATTGACATCGCCCGATGCCGCGGCGAACAGCGCGATGTCCTTGAGCGTGGCGGTACGGGTCAGCGTGGCGCTGTCACCGATCGCGATGTCGTCATAGGTGCGGTTGCGGATCTGGTCCATGGATCGTCCCGGCCGTAAGTCCCGCCATGATGTAGCACGCCGAAGTGACGTGGCGGCATCCGTTCCTTGACCGCGCGATGAACGGCGCCGATCGCCTTTCACGGCGTCGCCGCGTGGCGCTGGTCAGGATCGGGCCACGACCTTGACCCTGCGGAGATCCCGATGACCTCGCATCGCCCCCTCGTCCTTGCCGCCTGCATCACGCTTGCCTTGGCCGCCTGCAGCGACCCGGCACCGTCCACGACTGCCGCCGAAGCCCCCGCGCCGGCCGCCCCCGTGACCGAGATGCCCGCGCCTGCGCCGGCGGCGCCCACCGACACCAACGCGCCGATCGAACTCTACGGCGCAGACGGTTATCCGCTGGCGGCGATCGATCCGGCGGCGCCTGCCGTGGCCGGTGCGCCTGGCCAGCAGGCCAACGATGCCGCCGCCACCACCGGTGAGGCGGGCGTGCTGCGCGCGCAGGTGCAACTGCTGCGTGCGCATTTCTCCACCGGCGAGATCGACGGCAAGGAGGGCATGAATGTCGAGAAGGCGGTGCGCGCGTTCCAGAAGAACCGCGGCATCAGCGAGACCGGCCAACTTGACAGCGCCACCTGGGCCGAGCTCAACAAGGACACCGCGCCGGTGCTGGTGACCTATGCGCTGACCCAGAAGGACATCGACGGTCCCTACACCCCGACGCCTGCGCGGATGGAGGAGAAGGCGAAGATGGAGCGGATCGTCTACGAGGACATCTACGAAATGCTCGGCGAGAAGTACAACGCCAAGCCCGAGTTGATCAAGTCGCTCAACCCGAATGCCGATTTCAGCAAGGCCGGCACCGAACTGGTGGTGCCGTACACGCGGCCGGCGCAGCAGATCAAGCCGGCGGCGCGGATCGTCGTGGACAAGTCGGACGCCGCATTGACGCTGGTGGATGAGGCCGGCAATACCTATGCGCACTTCCCCGCCTCGACCGGCTCGTCGCAGTTCCCGCTGCCGATCGGCGAATGGAAGGTCAACGGCGTCGCCCACAATCCCGATTACAAGTACAACCCGAAGCTGCTGGTCAACCAGCCCAAGGACGCCAAGCCGGCCTTGTTGCCGCCGGGGCCGAACGGCCCGGTGGGCGTGGTCTGGATCGATCTCAACAAGGAGCACTACGGCATCCACGGCACACCCGAACCCGGCCACATCAGCCGCACGCAGTCCTCGGGTTGCGTGCGCCTGACCAACTTCGCGGCCGAAGCGGTGGCCAGCGCGGTCAAGGCCGGAACGCCGGTGACGTTCCAGGAGT
>JAEWNY010000116.1 GCA_023461075.1 Pseudomonadota bacterium
CCGGCGCCGATCCTGTATTTGCCTTACCAGCGTTAAACCCTGTAACCCACTGTTTTAGAAGGAAAAACAGGCGCGTGATAGCGTGCGGGCAGCGTGCTGCGTTGAGGCTTGATTTTTTGATATCAGATTGATATCTTTACTTCGAACCCTCGGAGCCCACCATGAAAGAGAAAGCCATCCGTTCCTTCCCCGGCGTACCGGTCCTCATCGTGCTCTTCCTCGCCGTGCTTGCCGGGGGCTGGTTGGCCCTGGTCGGGATCGGCAGCAGCATCGCCCTGATCGTCGCCGGCATGCTGACCGCCCTGCTCGCGCTGTTCATGATGATCGGCCTGTACATGGTCGAGCCGAACCAGGCCGCAGTCCTCAGCTTCTTCGGCAAGTACGTCGGCACCGCCAAGGACAACGGCCTGCGCTGGAACAATCCCTTCTACGCCAAGCGCAAAGTGTCGATGCGCGTGCGCAACTTCGAGAGCGGCAAGCTCAAGGTCAACGAGCTGGACGGCTCGCCGATCGAGATCGCCGCGGTGATCGTCTGGCAGGTGATCGATGCCTCCGAGGCGGTCTACAACGTCGACGATTTCGAGAGCTTCGTGCAGATCCAATCGGAGGCCGCGTTGCGTTCGATGGCCACCAGCTATCCCTACGACCAGCACGAGGAAGGCCAGTTCGCCCTGCGCAGCCACGCCGCCGAGATTTCCGAGCACCTGCAGAAGGAACTGGCCGAGCGCCTCAACGATGCCGGCGTCGCGGTGCTGGATGCGCGCATCAGCCACCTCGCCTACGCGCCGGAAATCGCCCAGGCGATGCTGCAGCGCCAGCAGGCCAACGCGATCATCGCCGCGCGCACGCGGATCGTCGCCGGCGCGGTCGGCATGGTCGAGATGGCGTTGGCCGAATTGCAGAAGAACGGCGTCGTCCAGCTCGACGAGGAGCGCAAGGCGCAAATGGTCAGCAATCTTTTGGTGGTGTTGTGCGGTGAACGCGCGACCCAGCCGATCGTCAACGCCGGGACGCTGTATTGATGGAAGGCCTCGCGCCCGTGCTGCTGGCCATCGCCGGGCTGCCGGCGGTGGCGATCGCCGCCTGGTTGGCGCGCGATGAACGCCCTGCCTCGCGCGGGTTGGCGGTGCGGATGGCGCTGGTCGGCATCGTCATCCTGCTCGGCGCACTCGGCGTACATTGGGCCGGCGATGACGGCAGCCGTGTACTCAAGGTCGTGCTGGCGATGGCGCTGCTGGTCAACGCGCTGGCACTGTCGATGTGGTGGCATGTGCGCTCGCACAACTCGCGCACTCGGAACGATCGCGCGTGAGCGAGAAGAAGGCGTATCCGCTGCGGATCAATGCCGCGATCCTGGCCGAAGTCCAACGCTGGGCCGACGACGAACTTCGCAGCATCAATGCCCAGATCGAATACGCCCTGCGCGATGCGCTGCGCCGCGCCGGTCGGCTGAAAGCACCCGAAACACCCACCCCGAACGAGGACGACGCGCCATGAGCGAACGCTGGGAATACAAGGTCATCGATGTCACCCCGCAGATCGCCGGACGACCCGGCGAAAAAGTGGAAGAAACGCTCAACCAGATGGGCCGCGAAGGCTGGGAGCTGGTGTCCGCCTTGCGCGCCTCGTTGCTGGAACCCACCCGCCTCTACCTGAAGCGCCGCAAGGCCTGAACGCAAGGAGCATCGAACATGAGCACGCGCTGGGAATACCACATCCTCAACATGCCCACCAATCTCTGGGGCAGTGTCAACGAGAAGAAACTGGCCGAGCAGTTCGCCCAACTCGGCCGCCAGGGCTGGGAGCTGGTCAGTTTCAACGCCAACCCGATGACCGGCACGCCGCTGGCCATCTTCAAGCGCCCGGGGGCATGAGATGCGCCGCCTCACACTTGCCATGTTGATGGCGATGACGGCGATGACCGCGCACGCGCAGGTCGCGCCCGATGCCGCCCGCGCCACCGCCACGAAGCTGCTCGACCACCTCGACCGCGGCGAATTCGCCCAGGCCGAGGCGATGTTCGATGACGCGATGCGCGCGGCCGTGCCGCAGGCAACGCTGGGCCAGGTCTGGAAATCGCTGCCGGCCGCCGGCAGCCGCGGCGACACGAAGCTGCGTGCGGATGGCGATACACAAGTGACCCAGACCCTGCTCACCCGCGCCGATGCGCGCTTCATCGCCACCGTTGCCATTGCCGCCGATGGCCGCGTCTCCGGCCTGCTGGTGCAGCCTGCGCCGGTCGCCGCACCGGTCGCACCCGTACCTGCCGATGCCGCGTATGCCGAACGCGACGCGCAAGTGGGTGATCGCGAACGCGCCCTGCCCGCCACCCTCGCCATGCCCAAGGGCGACGGCCCCTTCCCCGCCGTGGTACTGGTGCATGGCTCCGGCCCCAACGACCGCGATGAAACCATCGGTGCCAACCGGCCCTTCCTCGACATCGCCCGCGGCCTGGCCGCGCAGGGCATTGCGGTGTTGCGCTACGACAAGCGCACCCAGGCGCGCCCGCAGGACTATGCCGATGGCCAAGTGACCATCGACAACGAAACCACCGATGACGCCGTTTTCGCAGTGCAGGCCCTGCGCGCAATGCCCGGCATCGACTCGCAGCGTATCTACGTACTTGGTCACAGCCAGGGCGGGATGATGGCCCCGCGCATTGGCCAGCGAGATCCGCGCATCGCGGGGTTGATCCTCCTCGCCGCGCCGGCACGCAACCTGCTCGACATCCTGATCGAACAGAACGATCGCATCCTCACGATGCAGGGCCAGCGCCAGAGCACCGCCGGCATTGCGCACATGGATGCGCTCACGGCACAGGTCGCGGCGATCCGCGGCACGGGCGACGTGGCCAAGACCGGCACGCCGATGGACCAGCCGGCCAGCTACTGGCGAACGGTGGATGCGGTTGATCCGCTCGCCGAAGCGCGCAAGGCGCCACAGCCGATACTGATCCTGCATGGCGGCCATGACATCCAGGTGGTCGATGCGGACTGGCAGGCCTGGCAACGCGCATTCGGTGCCGACCGGCGGGTCACGTTGAAAGCCTATCCGAACCTCAACCACCTCGGCATCGAAAGCGCGGCGGGCGCGGGGCTGGACAGCTACCAGCAACCCGGCCGCGTCGATGCGACGTTGATCGATGACATGGCCCGTTGGATCAAGGCACGGCCATGAGCACGAAGCGCGATTTCGCGGTCATCCCGCCGGACATGCGGATGGCGGCGATCGTCATCGGCATCACCGTGCTGGTATGCATGGGCGCGATCGTGGTGACGTGGTCGGAGCTGGTGGCAAGCCGCGGTCTCTGGTGGGTGGTCGCGCTCGCCTTGATTGCGCCCGCGATGATCGTTGCGGCGGTGATGCGGCGACGGGTGCGGATCGAGGATGGCGTCCTGCATGATGTGGCGGGCCTCAACCAGACCCGCGTCCCGCTATCGGAACTGGCGCCGGATGACGCACGCATCGTCGACCTCGAAACCCATCCTGAGCTGCGGCCGGGCATCAAGACGTTCGGTACCGCGATGCCCGGTTACCAGGCCGGTCATTTCCGCCAAGTCGGGGGTGGCAAGGTCTTCGCGCTGGTGACCGACAGGCGCAAGGTGCTGGCATTGCGCGAGAACGGCGGCCGCCTGCTGCTGCTCAGCCTGGCGCAGCCACACGCCCTGCTCGACGCGTTGTCACGCCGTCCGCGCGCTTGATGCCGCGGCGCATCGGATAACCTTTGTCCATGCATCCGCGCGCCCGATTGTTGCTCAACAGCGCCCACATCGAACTGTGGCCGGCCTGGTTGCTGCGTGCGCGCGGCAATGCCGACGCGCGACTGATCGCACGCACGCGTTGGGTGATGCGGCGCAAGTCGGACGGACGCTACCTGGCCGCGCTTTCCCATCATGGCGATGTCACCGCGATGAGCCATCGCCTTGACCACGAGCCCGGTCTTGCCGAAGCGCTGCACTGGCGCGGGCACCGCGGTTTCAAACGTGCGGCGGCCAGCCACCCGCCACTCGACTTGCCGATGCATGCGCTCGATGCCCGCCTGCAGCAACTCGGGTTGGACGCAGCGGACTACGCCGAACGCAGCGGACTTGTCCGCATCAATGAGCCCGATTGGCTGGCGTTGGCCGGCTTCGACCGCTGGCGTCGCCCGCTCTGGCTACGCGATGACGCCGCGCGGGCCTGGACGCGCATGCAGTCGACGGCACTGGCCGATGGCATCGTGCTCGACGCGATTTCCGGCTACCGCAGCCATGCCTACCAACTCGGCATCTTCGAGCGCAAGCGCGCGCGCGGCCAGTCCGTCGATGACATCCTCTCCGTCAATGCCGCCCCGGGTTTCTCCGAACACCATTCGGGCAAGGTGCTCGACATCGGCACCGCGGATGAACCACCGGCCGAGGAAAGTTTCGAGGCGACCCCGGCTTTCGACTGGCTGACTCGCCATGCCGGCGAGCATGGCTTCGTCATGAGTTATCCGCGCGACAATCCGCACGGCATCGTCTACGAACCGTGGCACTGGCGCTACCGCGGCATCGCCGCGGATTGATCAATCCTGCGAGCGTTGGGTCGGCGTCTTCGCGGCGGGTGCGGTCTTGCTGCGCATATCCGCGATGCGCCACAGGTAGAAGCTGGCCTGGGTGCGAAATGGCGTCCACTTCGCACCGCGTGCGGCCGCCTCCCTGGGTGTCGGCATCGCATCAAGCCTGTCCAGCACCTGGATGCCCTTGCGGATACCGAGGTCGTCCACCGGCAGTACGTCGGCACGTCCGAGCCGCGACATCAGCATCATCTCCACCGTCCAGCGGCCGATGCCGCGCACCGGCACCAGCGCATCGATGATCGATTGCTCGCACAGCCACGGCAGCTGCGCCACCGTCGGGATTTCGCCATCGGCCTCGCGTCGCCCCAGGTCGCGCAGGGCCAGCACCTTGTTGCCGGAAACACCACAGGCGCGAAGGGTCGCATCATCGACCCTCCCGAGCGTGTCGCAATGCAGCCGCGTGCTGCCGATCGCCACCTCCACCCGCTTGACGATGGTCGCCGCCGCCTTGCCGGAAAGCTGTTGGTAGAGGATGGCGCGGGCCAGCGCGTCGGCGGGATCGAAGCGGCCGCGCCATTGTTTCTGCGCAGCGATCGGCCCGATGCGCTCGATCCAGCGCGCCAGCCGGCGGTCGCGCCGCGCCAGATACTCATCGGCCGCGACGGTATCGAAGCCGCGCGGATGGCGCGTCTTCAGCGCCGCCATTGGCCGATCGCGTGCAATACCCAGCCGCCGATCAGCAACAGGCCGCCCACCGGCGCAAGCGCGGTCGACGTGCCGAGCAGGTGGCCAGCGATGACGCTGCCGCTGAACAACAACGTGCCGATTAGGATCGCCAGAAGTCCCAGCAGCGCCATCCGGCGCACCGCCAGCGGCGCCAACGCCGCCAGCGCAATGCCGTGCACCAGCGCAAACAGGCAGGCGTTGAACAACTTGCCGCGTGCATCGACATCGACGCCACCGGCATGGGCGGAGTACGCCGCCAGCGCCACCGCGATGCCCGCCAGCAGGGAACCCGCCGCGGCCAGCCAGAAGCGCTTGCGCATCTGCCGCTCGTTCAAGGGTGCACGCATCGGGGTCATGCCGGTCCTCTTCGTCTTCCTGAAAACACGAACGCCGCGGGGTGCGCGGCGTCGTGGGTGTCGATCGAACGGTCGGTGTGTCTTACTTCACCGGCCAGTAGATCTCGAACGTGCCGTTCTCGGTGAACGCCGGGGCGATGCCGCCGGTGTAGACCTCGTACGGGCGGTCGACCACTTCGTAGCCGCGCACCGCAGCCCAGGCGCGCACCGCGTTGCGCATCACATCGAGTTCGGCGAAGTAGCCGGTGAACTGGCCGCGCGCGGCGCGACGATCGGGGTTCAGCGCGTACTTCACCGGGCCCTGCGTGGTCACCGTCAACGCCGGGCCGGCCGCGCCGGTGGCACCGGTCTTGCGGACGACTTGCACGACGTCGAAGTTGTAGGTTTCGCGGCCCAGCTCGTTGGTGATGATGCGCACCGGACCCACGGCTTCCATCCCGTTGCCGGCCATCGTGCGGCGGATCCATTCCAGGTTGGAATTGATCGCGCCCTGGATCGCGCCATCCTCGCGCTTGATCGCGCCCGAATTCACGAACAGCACGTGCTCGGCCGGGATGTTGACCATCTCGAGGTTGGTCAGGCGGCTGTTGGCGATGCCGTAATCCTGGTTCGGGATGCCGGCCAGGAGGTTGGTCAGGCGCGACAGGCTGATCTTGATGTCCTCGCCCATGTAGCTGTTGACGTACAGCCCGGCGAAGCGACCCAGCAGGTTGAACCCGTAATCGACGTCGTAGGTCTGGGTGACCTGGACGTTGCGGTTGTTGCGGCCGGTCGGGGTCAGGGTGATGGTGGAGCGCTTGTTGGTGCCGAAATCTTCATTGTCGATGGCGAAGCTCACCTTGCTCTTCGGGGTCGACTCGGTGATCGTCCAGCTGCCGCTGCCGATGGCCTTTTCCTGGGAGACGTATTCGATCTTGGCGCCCTTGCCTTCGGCCGGGCCCGACGTCTTCAACTGCACGGCCGGATCACGCGCGGGGATCGCGTTCCAGTCGCGGAAGCGGCCGAAGCTGTTGATCACGTCGAACACGATGGTCTGCCTGCGGTTGGTTTCCACCGACTCGGAGACATGACGCTTGGTCGGCAGCACCAGCGACACGATCAGGAACAGCGCGGCGACGATCGCCAGGGAAATCAGGATCTCGATCAAACGGGTCATTCGGGGATTCTCCAAGGCGGCACGGAGCCGTCGCGGGGTCGCGGATTCGCAATCCTAACAAAGACCGGGCGGCCGACGCGAGATGCCGGCGAGGAAAAACATTGGCCCGGCCGGATCGTGAACGCGTGGATTCACGCCCGGCTCAGCCCACGGGGATGCGCGCAGTCGTGGAAGTCGGGCACCGCGCGCTGCGCCGGGCCGGACATCCTCCCGCTCAGACCAGCTGCAGCTCGAAGGCCTTCAGCACCGCACGGGTGCGGTCGCGAACGCCGAGTTTGGAGAGAATGCTGGAGACGTGGTTCTTGATGGTGCCCTCGGCCACGCCCAGCGAATTGGCGATCTCCTTGTTGGAGAAGCCGCCGGACATCAGCCGCAGGATCTCGGTCTCGCGTTCAGTCAGCGGGTCCGGGCGCTCCAGGCTGACGAAGGCGTTCTGCATGTGCTCCAGGCCCGAAAGCAGGCGCTGGGTCACTGCCGGCTGGACCAGCGAGCCGCCGGCCGCCACGGTCTGGATCGCACCGACCAGCTGCTCCAGCGAGACATCCTTCAGCAGGTAGCCACGTGCACCGGCCTTGAGCCCGGCCAGCACCAGCTGGTCGTCGTCGAAGGTGGTGAGGATGATGGTCGGCGGCAGCTGGTTGCTGCGCGAGAGCGCCTGCAGCGCCTCCAGGCCGGACATCACCGGCATCCGCATGTCCATCAGGACCACGTCGGGCGCGACTTCGGGAATGCGCGCGATCGCCTCGCGGCCATCGGCGGCCTCGGCCACCACCTCGATGTCGTCGGCCAATGCCAGCAAGGAGCGCACGCCCTGCCGCACCAGCGTCTGGTCATCGACCAGGAATACCTTGATCATCGCAATGCTCCCGTTTCCTGCAGCAAGGTCGGCTGCGCCATGTCATCGGCCATCGGCAGGCGCAGTTGGACCGCGAATCCATGTCCCGGTGCAGTATCCACCGCCACGCTGCCGCGATATTGCTGGAGGCGCTCGGCCAGCCCGCGCAGGCCATTGCCGGGCGCCAGGCCGTCCGCACCGCGGCCGTCGTCCCGGGCATCGACCAGCAGCATGCCGGCATCGCGCCACAGGTGGATGCGCAGCTTCGAAGCCCCCGAATGCCTGACCGCATTGGTGATGAGTTCCTGCACCGCGCGCAGCAGCACATGCGCGCGCTCGGGATCGGAGATCACCAGGTCGTCCGGTACCTGCATTTCGATGGCCATGTTGGGCACGTTTTCGGCCAGCGGCTTGAGCGCCGTGGCCACGTGCAGGGCCGAGGCCTCCTCGCGCATCTGGCTGACCGCCTCGCGCACGTCGGTCAGCAGCAGCTTGGCCAGGGTGTGGGCCTGGCGTACATGGCCGGCGGCCTTGCCTTCGGTGAGGTGGCCGGCCACCTCCAGATTGAGGCTGAGCGCGGTCAGATGATGGCCCAGCAAATCATGCAATTCGCGCGAGATCCGGGTGCGCTCGTTGACTCGCACGCTTTCGGCCAGCAGGGCGCGGGTGGCGCGCAGTTCGGCGTTCAGCCGGCGCTGCTCCTCGCGCGCCTCGGATTGCTGGCGGGTGACCAGGCCGGTGATGAAGGCGAAAGCGCAGAAACCGACGTAGATCATCGACTGCAGGATGGCCGAGGGCCAGTCGAAGCCTTGGAAAACCACCAGGATGGGCGCGATCGCCGCCTGGCTGATCGCCAAGAGCGCGATGGCCCAGGGCAACGGCAGCGTCCACGGCAAGGCCGTTGCCGCCACCACCATCAGGATGCCGCCCAGGCCACTGCCGCTGAAATGGCTGACCGCGACCGAACAGGCCAGCAGCAGCAGCATCAGGATGTAGTCGGCGGGCCCGCGCCGGCCACCATGGCCCATGCGCAGGGTCAGCACGAAATAAAGCACGCCGAAGCCAAGGTAGGCCAGCCAGCCCCAAGGGCCGATCGAGGGCACCGCTGATTCCGGCCCGGCCGCGTTCAGCACGAAAGTCGTGTAAAGCAAGGGCGCACCGACCATCGCCCAGGTGAACAGGCCGGCGAAACGGAGCAATCGGGTATGGGAGATGCTGTGCAGCATGCGACATCTTAGTCATCGCGATACGGGAACCGCTCGGTCCGGAAGTCATGATCCATTGACCCGGCCATGCGATAATCCCGCCATGGCCGCGCAGCCGGCTTCGCCCTACCGGAGACAGGAATGTCGATTGTCGTCCGCGACGTGCTGGAGCACGAGCTGGATTCCATCCTAGCCCTCAACAATGCCGCCGGCGCCGGCATCCTGCCCCTCGATGCGGCACGCATGCGTCGCTTCTTCGACGGCGCCGAATACTTCCGGGTCGCCGAGCACGATGGCAACATCGCCGGCGTGTTGATGGCCTTCGGTGACGATGCCGCACACGACAGCGGCAACTTCCACTGGTTCCGCCAGCGCTATCAGGATTTCCTCTACATCGACCGCATCGCCGTGGCCAGCCGGCGACGCGGTGGTGGCGTCGGTCGCGCCCTGTATGCCGATGTGCAGACCTATGCCGAGGCGCGCTATCCGGAACTGGCCTGCGAGGTCTTCCTGCAGGACGGCAGCGATCCGGCCCTGCTCTTCCACGGCAGCTTCGGCTTTCATGAGGTCGGCCAGAACGTGCAGGCCGATGGCACCCGCGCCTGCATGCTGATGAAGTCGCTGTGCAGTTTCGAATGGATCCGGCAAACCTATGGCGATGCCTTGCCGGACGTGCCGTGGTTGCCCCGTGCGCGCCTGTCCGCCACCGAGCATCGTCCGACCGGAACCTGCGCGTGAGTTCGATCCCCAATTACGAGACCGCCGGTGAACTGAAGATCGGCCAGGTCGGCATCGCCAATCTCAAGATCCGCAAGCTCGACATCCCGGCATTGGCCGAGGAAATGCGCCAGCGCGTCACCCGGGCGCCGAAGATGTTCGAGCGCGCGCCGGTGATCGTCGATTTCGGCGGACTGGCGCAGCTGCCCGACGCGGCCCAGGCGCGCGAGCTGATCAATGCCCTGCGCGATGCCGGGGCCCTGCCGGTGGGCCTGGCCTATGGCAGCAGCGAAAACGATGCACTTGCAGTCGAGCTTGGCCTGCCCTTGCTCGCCAAGTTCCGCGCGCAGTACGAACGCGGCGACGGCGCAGGGTTGGCAGAACCGAGCCCCGCATCCAAACCCGCAGCGGCGCCCAAGGACCCTGCGCCCGCGTCGGTAGGGCAGCGCCAGTTGGGCAGCGACGTCGACCCGGGCCTGATGCAGGCCACATCGGTGCGTTCGGGCCAGCAGCTCTACGCGGAGCAACGCGACCTGACCGTGGTCGGGTCCGTCGGTGCCGGCGCCGAGGTGATCGCCGACGGCTCGATCCATATCTATGGCGCGCTGCGTGGCCGCGCCTTGGCCGGGGCGCAGGGCATGGAGAAGGCTCGCATCTTCTGCCGCGAGTTCCATGCCGAGCTGGTCGCGATCGCCGGCCACTACAAGGTGCTGGACGAAATTCCGCGCGAGTTCCATGGCAAGGCCGTGCAGATCCGGCTGGAAGGCGAGCAACTGCATTTCACCGCGCTCGACTGATCTGGCGGCAACCCCGTATTCAGTATCTTTCTCGGGCCCCTTTGCGGCGCGGACTCCGGTAGGATGGCGCATCGGTCCGTCGCGTCATCGACCACAACCCCTTGTGGCTGTCGGCGCCGGAAACACAACCTGCAGGAGACAACCCTTGGCCGAGATCATCGTCGTCACATCCGGAAAAGGCGGCGTGGGCAAGACCACGACCAGCGCCAGCATTGCCACCGGGCTCGCCCGCCGCGGCAAGAAGGTCGCGGTGATCGACTTCGACGTCGGGCTGCGCAACCTTGACCTGATCATGGGCTGCGAGCGCCGCGTGGTGTACGACTTCGTCAATGTGGTCAATGGCGAGGCCACGCTCAAGCAGGCGCTGATCAAGGACAAGCGCTTCGACAACCTGCACGTGCTGGCGGCCTCGCAAACCCGCGACAAGGACGCACTCAGCAAGGAAGGCGTGGAGAAGGTGCTGAAGGAACTCGATGCCGAGGGCTTCGACTACATCGTCGCCGACTCCCCGGCCGGCATCGAAAAGGGCGCGTTCCTCGCCATGTACTTCGCCGACAAGGCGGTGGTGGTGGTCAACCCGGAAGTGTCCTCGGTGCGCGACTCCGACCGCATCCTTGGCCTCTTGGCATCCAAGACCAAGAAAGCGGAGGAAGGTGGCCGCGTACAGGAATACCTGCTGCTGACCCGCTACAGCCCGGCGCGCGTGGAGCGCGGCGAGATGCTCTCGGTGACCGACGTGGAGGAAGTGCTCGGCCTGAAGGCGATCGGCGTGATCCCCGAATCGACCGACGTACTCAATGCGTCGAACAAGGGCGAGCCGGTGATCCTAGAAGCCAACTCGGATGCTGCATCCGCCTATGAAGACGCCGTGGCACGACTGATGGGCGAGGAGCGCGCGATGCGCTTCACCCAGGCCGAGAAGAAAGGCTTCTTCAGCAAGATCTTCGGGGGTTGATGGTGGGTATTTTCGATTTCCTGAAGCCGAAGCAGCAATCCGCCAACACCGCCAAGAATCGCCTGCAGGTCATCATCGCCGAGCAGCGCAGCGAGGCCGGTGCGCCCGACTACATCCCGCGCATGCGCCAGGAGATTCTCGAGGTGATCCGCAAGTACGTGCACGTGCCGGAGGAAGCGATCAAGGTGTCGAAGGAGAAGCACGGCGAGTACGACGTGCTCGACATCTCGATCGAACTGCCGGACCGCGCAGTCGGCGACGAGTGAACGCAGCGCCGGCGCGATGCCGGCATCGCCATGCGCGCGGATGACGTGACCCGGATGTCGGCGCTGGGCGTCGATGGTTTCGATGCCGCGCGCGTCCTGCTCGAACGCTACGGATTGACCCTGCATCGCGTCGCGGCCGGCATCGACATCCCCGGCAGCTATTGGGGCGAAACCGAGGCCGGCATCATCGGCGCCGAGGTTCATGCGCGCGACGACACGCCGGTGCATTCGCTGCTGCATGAGGCCGGCCACCTGATCGTGTTGCCGGCCGAGCGTCGCGCCAGCGTGCACACCGACGCCACCGATTCGATCGACGAGGAAAACGCGGTGCTGGTGCTGCAGTCGTTGCTGGCGGAGCAGTTGCCCGGCTATTCGCGCGACCAGCTGTTCGCCGACATGGATGCCTGGGGCTACACCTTCCGCCTCGGCAGCGCGCGCGCCTATATCGATGAAGATGCCGAAGACGCGTGGGCATGGCTCATCGAACGCGGGCTGGTGGATGACGAACGCCGGTTGCGGATGGAGTGACGCCAGCGCGTCGTGGCATCGGCTGTCGCGGCGATGGCGCATCGCGAAAACGCCGGGCAGGCCCGGTGCTACGGCAGCAACATCCGCATCCTTCGCCAAGCGCCGGTGACGTACTCTTCGCGCACCACTGTGAACAGGCCGGCACAGAGGATGATGCCGATGCCGGTCCAGGTCAGCGCATCGACCCGATCCTTGAACAGCAGCGCCCCCAGCATCACCGCCCAAAGCATCTGGCTGTATTGCGTGGGCGCGACATGGTTGACCGGCGTCGCCAGCGTTGCATACAGCAGCAGCACGGTGCCGAGCGCGGACAGCAGCCCATACCCCGCCACCTGGCCCCATTGCACGGCGGTCGGCATCGACATATCCGGCCACATGAAGAGGCCGGCGATCACCAGATTGCCGATGAGGTTGGTGCCGTAGAGGGTCAGCCGGTGCTCGCGGTTGCCGGCCAGCCGGACCAGGATCACCCCGACCGCGCCGGCCAGCCCGCACACCACCGCGCCGAGATGACCGGCATGCAAGTCGCGGAAGCCCGGCCGCAGCACCACCAGCACGCCGGCGAATCCGATGATCACTGCACTCCAGCGCCGCCAGCCGACCTGCTCGCGCAGCACCAGCACCGACAGCAGGGTGACGAAGATGGGCATCAGGAAGATCAGCGCGAAGCCTTCGGCCATCGGCAAATGGGTGAAGGCCACCAGTGCGCCGAAACTGTTGACTGCCCCCGAGGCGATGCGCGCCAGCCAGATCTTCGGCAACTTCGGCTGCAACAGGTAGCGCCAGCGCTCGCCCGGCTGGCGCACGAACGGCAGCGCCAGCAGGCCCAGCGCCGAGCCGATGAACATCAACTGGAACATCGGCAATTCGCCTTCCAGCAGCTTGATGAAGGCATCGCTGAAGGAGAACGCGGCATACGCCGCCAGGCCCAGCAACACGCCGCGACGCACATCCGACATGGGCGCATCCGAACTTCCCGATGGCCCGGCAGTCTAGCCGAGCGTGGGTGCGCCGCCGCGTGCAAGGTCGACCCGCCGCGGCCTACACTTGCCGTTTCCCCGCATCGGTAACGCCATGAAACTGCGCCACGCCCTGCTATGCCTCGCCATCGCCGCCTGCGTGTCTACCCCGGCCCTTGCCCAACAGGCGAAGCGCCCCACTCCGTCGGAAACCGCCGACCAGTTCGTCGCCCGCATCAACAGCGAACTCAAGGCGATGTATCCCGAGATCACCGTCCCGCAATGGCTGGCACAGACCTATATCAGCGACGACAGCCAGATGCTCTCGGCCAAGAGCGACGAGCGCTGGCTGACCTTGCTCAACCAATGGATCGAGCAGGCCAAGCGCTACGAGGGCCAGAAGATGTCGGCCGAAACGGCGCGCACGCTGCAGCTGCTCAAGCTGTCGGCATCGATGCCGCCGCCGAAGAACCCCGACCACCTGGGCGAACTCACCCGCATCGCCAGCAAGATGGGCGGCATGTACGGCGCCGGAACCTATTGCACGGGCGAAGGCGACAACAAGGAATGCCGGCAACTGGGCCAACTGGAAGACGTGCTGCGCAGCAACCGCGACTACGACGCGCAGTTGGATGCCTGGCAGGGCTGGCACTCCGTGGCAGTGCCGATGAAGAAGGACTACCAGCGCTTCGTCGAACTCTCGAACGAAGGCGCGCGCGACCTCGGCTTCGCCAACACCGGCGAGTTGTGGCGCTCCGGCTACGACATGACCCCGGCCGAAATCGCCCAGGAAACCGACCGCCTGTGGGGCCAGGTGCAGCCGCTCTACGAGGAACTGCACTGCTATGCGCGCGAGAAACTCAAGGACAAATACAGCGATGACAAGGGCCAGGTCGCCGGCGGCATGCTGCCCGCGCACCTGACCGGCAACATGTGGCAGCAGGACTGGGGCAACCTCTGGGACATGTTGGCCCCCTACCCCAACGCCGGCAGCCTGGACGTGACCGGCGCGCTGGAGAAGCAGTACCAGGCATCGCTCGCCGCCGAGAAGGCCAAGCCCGCCGGGCGCAGCGCGGATGACATCACCCATGCGGCCCAACTCGACATCGCCAAGAAGATGACCGCGCGCGCCGAGGACTTCTACGTGTCGCTCGGCATGCCCAAGCTGCCGGCAAGCTACTGGGAGAACTCGCAGTTCATCAAGCCGCGCGACCGCGACGTGGTCTGCCACGCCAGCGCCTGGGACATGGACATGAAGGGCGACGTGCGCACCAAGATGTGCACCAAGCCGAACGAGGAAGACTTCACAACCATCTACCATGAGCTCGGCCACATCTATTACGACCTCGCCTACAACGTGCAGCCGGCGATGTTCCAGGCCGGTGCGCATGATGGCTTCCACGAGGCGATCGGCGATGTCATCGTGCTGGCGATGACGCCGGATTACCTGGCATCGATCGGCCTGGTCGAGAAGCAGAAACAGTCCAACGAGGCGCTTATCAATTCGCAGATGCGCATGGCGCTGGCCAAGGTCGCGTTCCTGCCGTTCGGCCTGATGATCGACCGCTGGCGCTGGGGCGTGTTCGATGGCTCGATCAAGCCGACCGAATACAACCAGGCCTGGTGGGACCTGAAGGCCAAGTACCAGGGCGTGGCACCGGCCAGCGCGCGCGGCGAAGAGTTCTTCGATCCGGGCGCCAAGTACCACGTGCCGGGCAACACGCCGTACACCCGCTACTTCCTCTCGCACGTGCTGCAATTCCAGTTCTACAAGTCGCTATGCGATGCGGCCGGGCACAAGGGCCCGCTCTACCAGTGCAGCTTCTACGGCAACAAGGAAGCCGGCCAGCGCTATTGGGCGATGCTCTCCAAGGGGGCCAGCCAGCCCTGGCAGCAGACGATGAAGGAACTGACCGGCGGCGAGCAGATGGATGCCGGCGCGGTGCTGGAGTACTTCGCGCCGCTGCAGACGTGGCTGAAGGACCAGAACAAGGGCAAGACCTGCGGATGGAGCGCGAGTACGACGCGCTGAAGTCGGCGTTACGATCCATGAAAAAGCCGGCCAAGCCCGGCTTTTTTCATGGACTTCGCCGCGATGACAGCGTCCCCGGGCGCCTGCGGCTTTCGGCGCTCACCGCGCGCATTGCCCGAAGAGATCCAGCGAAGGCTCGCGTTCCGGCGTCGAGACCTGCATCAGGCCAAGCACTGAGTGGAACAGGTTGTCGTGGCTGGTGGGGCGCTTCGCCAGTTGGCCCAGACAAGCGCGATCCAGGCCGCGCGAGCGCATGAAACCATCCGACATCCACATCACCATCGGCACCTTGGTTTGGGTTGACGGCGCGATGGCATACGGCACGCCGTGCAGGAACAAGCCATCTTCGCCGAGCGACTCGCCATGATCCGATACGTAGATCAGCGCCGTATCGCGGGAAGTCACGCCTGACAGCAGGCGTATGGCCTGCGCCACGAAGTCGTCGGTGTGCAGCACCGAGTTGTCATAGGTGTTGACGATTTCCTCGCGGCTGCACTTGGCGAGATCCTCGGTCTCACATACGGGCCGGAACTGCTCCAGACGCTTCGGATATCGCTTGTGGTAGGCCGGACCATGGCTGCCCATCTGGTGCAGCACGACGACCATGTCGCCGGGCTGCTGCTCGACCCTCTGCATCAGGTTGTGCAGCATCGCCTGATCCATGCAGCCCTCGGAGCCGCAGACCCCCGGCAGCTGCGCCTCGGCAAAGGATTCCACCTTCGAGGCATCGCAAACGCCCTTGCATCCACTCTGGTTGTCGCGCCACAGGGTGTGGATGCCCGCATGCTCCAGCACATGCAGCAGGCCTTCGCTGCGGCTGATCCGGCCGGCATCGTAATCCCTGCGCCCGATGCTGGAGAACATGCACGGCAGCGAGACCTCGGTGGACGAGCCACATGCCGTCACATTGGCAAAATTGACCAGCCCGTCAGCCCGCGCGAGTTGCGGCGTGGTCTGCCGCGCGTAGCCGTTGAGTCCCCAGTTTTGCGCACGCACGGTTTCGCCGACCACCAGCACCAGAAGTCGGGGTTTGGCCGATACCGGCTTGCCGACCACTTTTGCGCCGGTGCCGAGCGGGGCCTTCGGTCCATCGGCGCGTTGTCTCTTGAGCACGGTGACCAGCGAGACCAGGCAGTTGCCCGGCGTGACGAGATAGCGGACTTCGCGATGGTTGCGCATCAGCGAGGCGAGCGGCTGGTAGACTGACCCGATCGCCAGCACCGCCGCCAGCAGCGTCGCCGCGATCGCGGACAGGCGCAACAAGCAGGCCCGCTTCAACGTGCGCGGCTGAAGCTGCACCCGCCACAGCGCCAATGCGGGCAACACCCCGAAGACCAAGATCCAGGGCAGCGCAGCCAACGACAACAATTCCCCCGCCTCCTTGCGGTCGGTGTGGAGGATGTTACGGATCATGTCCGCGTCCAGGTACACTCGGTACTGCCACATGTAGTACGAAGCGCATGCGCTCACGACGAACAGCAGCGCCAGCAGCGGACGCGCGGTCCAGCGGGTGACGACGAGAAGCAGCAGCAAGCCGTTGAGCGCAAGGATGGCGACGAACAGCGCCAGCGCAAACCCGATGCCCGCGGCGCCGTCGAACGCGCCAGTGCTTGCCACCGCGCGGAAGAAGGTCGCATTGGCGGACACGGTGAGATACAGCGCGGCCAGCAGCGCCAGCGTCTCTTGCCCAAGGTGCCACGGCCCCGTCCAGCAACGAGGTCCTTCATTCGCCCGTGATACGGCGCGGGCCGCGGAAATGCCTGGGGCGACGTGGCCACTCATGGCCTCGCACCCGCTTCGAGGTGCGCCGGCATGGTCGCTTCCGCCGGCCAGAACAAGCGGAAAATCACCAGGGAAACGGTCCAGCAAATCGCCAGCGACCAGAGATCATGCGAGAGGAAATGCGCGCCCCGCAGCTGCTGGCCGATCCCGAACAGCAGTCCCAGCCCGAGTCCGATGAAAAGACCCATCATGCGCAGCCGCGGCCTGACCACGGCCAGGAAAAAATAGAGCGCCAGCCAGCAGTAACCTGCGCTGGCATGGGCCGCGGGAAAGCAGACGCCGCGCCCGAGCCCGAGCGGCTTGACATCCAGCAGGCCCACGAAAGGACGCTCGCCACCGTAGCGGACCAGATCCCAGGGGCAATCCATGTTGGACCAGCTCTTGATCCACGCCACCAGCATCGTCGACAACAACGCGGCCAGCACCAGATATCCGAGCGGCCTGCGCCAATGCCCAATGCGGCCGCCTCGAAGCGACCCGAGCCAGGCGGTGAACGCAACCAACCACGCGACCAGGCTCAGAGTATGGCCACCGCGATGGAGCAGTCGCTCCGTGGCGAAGGCGTCCTTCAACGCCCAGGCATGGCCTTCGTTGGCGAAGATGAAGTCGGCAAGGCGTTGGTCGATCCCGAAGAACTGGATCACGACCAAGGCGAGCGCGAACGCCGCCGCCGGCAACCATGCATGCATCAGCAGAAACCGGGGGCTGGCCCAGGTGGCGGGTGGGGAGAACAATGAGCGCGCATCGGCGTGCGCAGTGACAGGAGGGGACAAGGCATCAGCGACCGGGTTCGAATGAAATGATGATCGTCATCGCCCGGTCGGAAAACGGTCGGAACAACCTTGCCGATTCGTTAAGGGATGCAGGATGCCGCTGGCAGCGTCATCATGAAGCAACCCGGCAACTGCATGGCGGTCGCGTGCGCCTGCTCATCATCGAAGACAACCGAAACGTGGTGGCGAACCTGTTCGAATACTTCGAACGGGAAGGTCATGTCGTGGATGCCGCACCCGATGGCATCACCGGCCTGCACCTTGCCCGCACCCACGCTTACGATGCGGTCGTGCTGGATTGGGGTCTGCCCCGGATGGATGGCCGCGAAGTGCTGAAAAACCTGCGCAGCGACGGCAACTATATCCCGGTCATCATGCTCACCGCACGCGATCAGCAACCGGACAAGATCACCGGGTTTCGCTCCGGCGCCGACGATTACCTCACCAAACCCTTCGACATGGAGGAGCTGCTGCTGCGTCTGGAAGCGATGGTGGCGCGCGCCACAGGCCGCGGGCGCATCAAGCGGCTTGAGGTCGGCGACCTGATGCTGGACCTGGCGACGCTCAAGGCCACGCGCGCAGGGCAGGCCTTGCATCTCTACCCTGCCGGCCGCACCCTCCTGGAAATCCTGATGCTGGCAAGCCCCGGCGTGGTGAGCCGGGAGCGACTCGAGCAGGCGCTGTGGGGCGATGATCTACCCGAGGGCAACCCCTTGCGCTCGCATGTCTACGACCTGCGTCGTGCGGTGGACGGACCCTTCCCGACCAAGTTGATACACACTGTCGCCCGCTCCGGTTATCGCATCGCCGCATTGGATACGGATGGCTGACATGGCAACCGCATGCCGACGGCCCCGCCTGCGCAGCCGGCTTCTGTTGGGCCTGCTCGGCTACCTGCTACTGCTGTCGGCGGCAGTCGCGGTCCACGGCCTGGTCGTGAACGAGCAGGCCGAGCGGCTGGTATGGCAGACACTGCTGACGGCCGAACTTGACCAGTTGGAGGAGCGCCAAGCCAAAGATCCTTCGTATCGCTGGAGGAACACACGCGACATGGCGATGTACCACAGTGGGCAATCGACCGACATCCCGGACGTGCTCGCTGCCTTGCCACCCGGAGTGCATGACGAAGTGTCGCTGGATGGGGAGGAGCGAGTGGTTCTGGTCCGCGAATCCGGCGGGCAAAGGAAGATCATCACCCTCGATATTTCGGAGATCGAACAACGCGAGCGCGACATAGCCCTGACCATGGCCGGCGCCGGATTGACCCTGCTGATCGTACTGGGGGCTCTCACCGCTTGGGGCGCGTCAAGGCTGGTTGAGCCGCTTTCCCGCATCGCGCGCAGCATCGGCGAACTGCGCCCCGAACAAGCCGGCCAGCGATTGCAGATGCCGGCGCATGCGACCTCGGAGATCGAGGTCATCCGCAACGCGATCAACGATTTTCTGGCGCGCAACGACCGCTTCATCGAACGCGAACGGCTCTTCATCGACATGGCCAGCCACGAGCTGCGCACGCCGGTCGCGGTGATCGCCGGGGCCACCGAACTGGCGCTGGCATCCGACACCGTACCTGCCACGACGCGTGCGTTGATCGAGCGGATCCGCGGCACGTCAAAGGGCGTGCAGGAGCTGATCGACGTGCTGCTGGTGCTCGCCAAGGATCCCCGGCGGCTACAGGGCATCAAGGTGCATTCGTCCCTGCCCGCGCTCTTGCAGACGGTCATCCGAGATCACCTCCCGCTGCTGGAGCACAAGGACCTGTCCGTCGAAACCGCGGCGATGCCAGCGATCGAGGTGCTGGGACCGCCGGCGATCTTGCAGTCCGCCATCGGCAACCTGCTGCGCAACGCGATCGAAAACAGTGACCGCGGGGTGATCCGCGTACACGTCGAGGCACCGGCCATCGTGGTGATTACTGACCCTGGCCATGGCATGTCCGCCGAGGAAATCCGCGACGCCTATGTCCGCATCGCGCGCGGAGGCGGCGATCGCGACGGCGGCGGCATCGGGCTCGATCTCATTGCACGGGTTTGCGAACACCTCGGGTGGACACTCGAGCTGTTCTCGAACGGGCACGGGTCGATCGCGCGCCTGCATTTGCAGACGGGGACTCGATCGCTCCAGTGGCGTCCGCGAAAACCGGGCCAAGCCAGGCCCGCCCATCCGGATCGGATCGCGCCTGCGTGTGCCCCGCCGGGCAGGCTACATCTCGTCCATCGGCTCGTGCGCCACCGCTTCCTCGGTCGATCTTGGCGCACGGCGAATCCGCCAGCGCTCCCAGCGCCAGAACAACCAGGCCAGCAAGGTCAGCGTGCCGGCGCCGGCGGAAAGGTGCAGCAGGTCATCGCTGAGCCAGGGCGAGACCACGCCGGCGATGACCGCATTGAGCAGCAGCCCGATGAAGGCCTGCATGGATGACGCCGCACCGCGCGCCTTCGGATACATGTCCAGGATCGCCAGGGTCAGGATCGGGAAGACGAGTGCGATGCCGAAGGCATTCAGGCCCACGGGCAATACGGTCGGCAACACCGCGGGCGGCTCGACCCAGCCGTGATAGCCCAGGTTGATGAGCGCCGCGAGCAGGCAGCAGGCGAAGCCGATACGCACCTGCATCACCGCATCCAGCTTGCCCGCCATCCGCCCCGAGGCGAACGCGCCGATCATCATCCCGCCGATCATCGGCACGAAGAACCAGCCGAAGCCGCCCTCGCCCAACTTCAGGTGATCCAGCACCAAGGCCGGCGCCGAAGCGATGTAGAGGAACAGCGCGGCGAAGTTGAAGCTGCCGGCCAAGGCCAACCGCACGAAACTCGGCTCACGCAGCATCGCGCCATAGCCCTTCAGCATCGGCCTGACGCGCAATGGCGCACGGGCACGCGGCGGATGCGTCTCCGGTAGCCGCAAGACGACCGCCAGCATCATCAGGATCGCGAATGCCGCGAGGAACCAGAAGATCGCCGGCCAATGCGACCAGCCCAGCAGCCAGGCGCCGACCATCGGCGCGATCGCCGGCGCGACGCCGAAGATGATCGAGACCTGGCTCATCAGCCGCTGCGCATCGTCGCCATCGAAGACGTCGCGGATCACCGCGCGGCCGACGATCAACCCGACGCCTGCGGAAAGGCCCTGCAGCACGCGAAATCCCAGCAGCATCGGCATCGAAGTGGACATCGCGCAGCCCACCGAGGCGATCGCGAACACCGCCAGCCCGGCCAGGATCACCCGCCGTCGACCGAGCGCATCGGAGAGCGGGCCATGGGCGATGCTCATCAGCGCATAGGCCAGCAGATAGGCGCTGATCGTCTGTTGCAACATCACCTTGTCGGCGCCGAACTGTGCACCGAGCGCGGGGAACGCCGGGAAGATGGTGTCGATCGAGAACGGGCCGATCATGGCCAAAGCGCCGAGCACCGGTGCCAGTCGGCGTGCAAGTGACGTGGCCGGAGCAGCCAGCGGGGGATCGCGTGTTTCCATCCGCGCAGCGTACCTGCGGCCATTCCGCCGCGCATCCATCGACGCCGCTTATAATCGGCGGGCACGATGGGAGAAGCGGCCGCATGCGGCCGCTGCCGAAGGCGCAACCGCCCGGAATCGCTCAGGCCTGTGTACCGTCGCGCGGACAACACTCTGGAGAGATCGGCCACGCCCATGCGCGTTGGCTGGCGCCGAAGGGGCAAGACGATCGCATCGTCCAAACTCTCAGGCAAAAGGACAGAGGGGCATCCCATTTTCCGCGGCCATCATGCCGCGCCACCGGATGCCAGCCATGTCGAACAGCCCCACCCTCGCCCAGCTCGAAGACCACGACGGCTTCGTCGCCCGCCACATCGGCCCCAACGACGCCGAGATCGCGACGATGCTGAAACTGATCGGCCACGATTCGCTGGATGCGATGACCGAGGCCATCGTGCCCGGCAAGATCCGCAACGGCATCACGCTGGACCTGCCCGATGCGATGCGCGAGGTCGATGCGCTGGCGAAGATCCGCGGCATCGCGAAGAAGAACACGGTTTTCCGCAGCTTCATCGGTCAGGGCTATTACGGCACGCACATGCCGAACGTGATCCTGCGCAACATCCTGGAGAACCCGGCCTGGTACACCGCGTACACGCCCTACCAGGCGGAAATCTCGCAGGGCCGCATGGAAGCGCTGATCAACTTCCAGACGATGTGCGCGGATCTGACCGGCATGGAGATCGCCAGTGCCTCGCTGCTGGATGAAGGCACCGCCGCCGCCGAGGCGATGACCCTCGCCAAGCGTTCGGCGAAGAACAAGTCGGACACTTTCCTGGTCTCCGGCGACACCCATCCGCAAACGCTTGAAGTACTGCGTACCCGCGCCGAGCCGCTGGGCATCTCGATCGTGCTGGCCAACGGCCCGGACGAATGGAAGGCCGCATTGGATGCCGGCGATTTCTTCGGCGTGCTGGTGTCGTACCCGGCCTCCAGCGGCTGGCTGGCCGATTGGTCCAAGGATGTTGAAACCCTTCACGCCAAGGGCGCGCTGGCGATCTTCGCCACCGACCTGCTGGCGCTGACATTGTTGAAATCGCCGGGCGAGATGGGCGCCGACATCGTCATCGGCAATACCCAGCGCTTCGGCGTGCCCTTCGGTTTCGGCGGCCCGCACGCGGCGTTCATGGCTTGCCGCGATGCCTACAAGCGCAACATGCCCGGCCGGCTGATCGGCGTGTCGGTGGACAGCGAGGGCAATACCGCCTACCGCCTGACCCTGCAGACGCGCGAGCAGCACATCCGCCGCGAGAAGGCCACCTCGAACATCTGCACCGCACAGGTGCTGCTGGCGGTCCTGGCATCGATGTATGCCGTTTACCACGGCCCCGACGGGCTGAAGAAGATCGCCCAGCGCGTGCACCGAATGACGTCCATTTTGTCGGCGGGCCTCGCCGAACTGGGCTTCGATCGTCATCACCACAATTCCGCCTTCGACACGATCTGCCTCAAGGTCGACGACAAGGCGGAAGGCTTGATGGCGCGTGCGGTCGAACACGGCGTCAACCTGCGTCGTGCATGGAACGACTATGTCTGCATTTCGCTGGATGAAACCACCACGCGAGCCGACATCGAGAACCTTTGGAAAATCTTCGGTGGCGATGACGCCAAGTTGCCTTCCATCGACACGCTCGATGCCAGCGCGGACTCACTGATTCCTGAAGAGCTGCTGCGCGAATCGAAGTACCTGACCCATCCGGTGTTCAACACCCACCACAGCGAGCACGAACTGCTGCGTTACATGCGCTCGCTGGCCGACAAGGATCTGGCGATGGATCGCACGATGATCCCACTCGGCTCCTGCACGATGAAGCTCAACGCCACTGCCGAGATGATTCCGATCACCTGGCCGGAATTCGCCAACCTCCATCCGTTCGCACCGGCCGAGCAGGCCGAGGGCTATCGCGAATTGATCGATGGCCTCGAAAAGATGCTCATCGAGATCACCGGCTACGACGCGGTCAGCCTGCAGCCCAATTCCGGCGCGCAGGGCGAGTACGCCGGCCTGCTGGCGATCCGCGCCTACCACGCCTCGCGCGGCGACACCCAGCGCGACATCTGCCTGATCCCGGAGTCCGCGCACGGCACCAATCCGGCCTCGGCGCAGTTGTGCGGCATGCGCGTGGTGGTGGTGGCCTGCGACAAGAACGGCAATGTCGATGTCGAGGACCTGCGCGCAAAGGCCGAGAAGCACAAGGACCAGCTCGCGGCGATCATGATCACCTATCCCTCCACGCATGGCGTGTTCGAGGAAGCGGTGGTCGAGATCTGCGAGATCGTCCACGCCAACGGGGGCCAGGTCTATACCGACGGCGCCAACATGAACGCACTGGTCGGCGTGGCCAAGCCCGGCAAGTGGGGCTCGGACGTATCACACCTCAACCTGCACAAGACCTTCTGCATCCCGCACGGCGGCGGCGGCCCCGGCGTCGGCCCGTGCGCGGTGAAATCGCACCTCGCCCCGTTCCTGCCGAAAGCCGCGAACGACAACGGCTTCAAGACCGATGCGGTCGGCGACGGCGGCATGGTCAGCGCCGCGACCTATGGCTCGGCATCGATCCTGCCCATCAGCTGGATGTACATCACCCTCATGGGCGCGGCCGGCCTACGCAAGGCCACGCAAGTGGCGCTGCTCAACGCCAACTACATCGCCCGCAAGTTGGCACCGCATTACCAGACGCTCTACACCGGCCGCAACGACATGGTCGCGCACGAGTGCATCCTGGATCTGCGCCCGATCAAGGACGCCACCGGCATCAGCGCCGAGGACGTCGCCAAGCGCTTGATCGATTTCGGCTTCCACGCGCCGACGCTGTCCTTCCCGGTTGCCGGCACGCTGATGGTGGAGCCGACCGAATCCGAGAGCCAGCATGAACTGGACCGTTTCTGCGACGCGATGATCCAGATTCGCGAAGAGATCCGCATGGTCGAGGACGGTAAGCTGGACCGGGAAGACAACCCGCTCAAGCACGCACCGCATACCGCGATGCAGGCCGCCGCAGGCGAGTGGACGCACGGCTACAGCCGCGAACTCGCGGTGTTCCCGCTGGCCACGCTGAAAACGCAGAAGTACTGGCCGCCGGTGGCGCGCGTCGACAATGTGTACGGCGACAAGAACGTGTTCTGCAGCTGCATTCCGCTCTCCGAGATTGCGGAAGAGGGCGAGCCCGAGGCCTTCAGCGAGCCGATGGTGGTCTGAGCATCGACCGAAGGTTGGATCGAAGACCCCGCTCGCCGGGGTCTTCCTTCATCCGGCCCAGTCCATGACCCGTTCGGAGAACCATCGCGCCGGCTCGATGCCGAGCGCGCGGCAGGCATCGATCTGGTTGCGCAGGGCAGTGAGCTGCGGCAGCGAAAACCCGTGCAAGTTGTCGTCCTCGGGCAGCATCGCCTCGCCCCAGTCGTGCAGGCGATCGCAACGCTCGAGGAAGCGCGCACGCATCCATGTATTCAAGGGCGCATGGATGATGTAGCCCTCGTCCTGCAGCGCGCCCAACGTCGTGTCCAGCAGCTGCTGTGCACCGCGCACCCATTCGGTGAAGCCACCGGCGGCATCGTTGATGGTCAACGGCATCGGCGCACGATGCTCGCCCAGCGGCCCGCGAAGACGAAGCTCGATGTCGCGGGCATCGCGCTCACGATCGGCATCGACCAGCGCACCGCCATCCAGGTCGAAACACTCGAACCAGCGTGGATGGAACTGCTGGATCCGCGCCAAGGGATCGCGCGAAAAGCCGATCTTGCAGTGGTCCTCCCACGGGCACGGGAAGACATAGGCATGCCAGCTCACGGTCGCACCCGATAGACCACGCTCATCCGCGGCCCGACCGGACGCGCGGTCTTGGGGATGCCGTGTTCGTGCGTGCGCTGGCTGGCATGGCTCATCAGCAGCAGGCTGCCGGGCGAGAGTTCGATACGGCGCGTGCTGCGCTCACCGCCACGCTCGCGTATCAGCATCACGCGCGGATCGCCCAGCGACACGATGGCGATCGGCTGCGCGGCCTTCAGCATGGGCAGTTTGTCGCCATGCATGGCCACGCTGTCGCGGCCATCGCGGTACAGATTGAGCCCGGCTGCGTTGTAGGGCGCGGGCGCGACCGATTGCACTTCCCGCAGGATCTCGTGCAGCAGCAGCGGGCAATCCGCATCGTCCAACCGGCGATGGAACAGCATGCGCGGCACGTCCACCTCGCGGTCGTACATCTGCCGACGCAGCGTGCCCCATGACAGCTGCATCAACTGCTCGAACCAGTCCTGCGCGCGCTCCGGAGCGATGATCGACGGCCAGTAGCGCATGCCACCCTCGGCATCATCGAACACTTGCACGCATTCGCTCGACGGTTGGGCGAACAGGTCGAAAGCCGCGTTCATCGCTGCATGCCTGGATGGAAAACGTTCAATGGACATCGTTCAATGAAAGTCGCGCGATTCGGCGCGCAGGCCACCGAGCATCGGGCTGAGATCCTCGATATGCCCGGCGATGAGGTGACTGACGCCATCGACCTGTTCCCAGCGCCCGCGCACGCCCATCAGCGTGGAACCCAGCAACGCCTTGCGATGGCGCGAGGCGAGATGCGCCCAGACCACCACGTTGACCATGCCGTCCTCGTCCTCCAGCGTGACGAAGATCGTGCCTTTCGCGGTCGCCGGTCGTTGTCGCTGGGTGACGATGCCGGCCGCATGCACGAAGGCGCCGTGGTGCCGGGCCTTCAACTCGCCACTGCTGCGGATGCGACGATGGCGCAAGGCCTCGCGCAGCAACGCACAAGGATGCGGGCCCAGCGTCAGCCCCGTGCTGCGATAGTCCGCCAGCACCTCCTCGCCGTGCGAAGGCGCGGGCAGCAGCGTCGCTTCCTCCGGTGCGGATTGCTGCAGCAGCGGCGTGTCTGTTTCGAAGCCACTGATCGACCAGCGTGCTTCATTGCGATGCCGCGACAGACTGCGTAGTGCACCGGCATCGGCCAGCGCGGCGCGTGCCTTCGTGCCCAGCCTGGCGCGACGGCACAGGTCGTCGATGTCGCGGAACGGTGCATCCGTGCGCGCTTGCACGATGGCATCGGCGACTTCTTCGCCCAACCCGCTGATCGAACGCAGGCCGATGCGGATCGCCGGCTGCCGCGCAGGATCGACCGCATCATCGACCAGCGTGTAGTCCCGCTCGCTGTGCGCCACATCCACCGGCAATATCTCGATGGCCACGCGCTCGCCATTGGCGCGGCGTGCATCCTGCAGGATCTGCGACGGCGCGTAGAAACCCATCGGCTGCGAGTTCAACAGCGCGCAATAGAACGCCGCCGGCTCGTGCCGCTTGAGCCAGCAGCTGGCGTAGACCAACTTGGCGAAGGAAGCCGAATGGCTCTGCGGGAAGCCGTAGGAACCGAAGCCCTTGATCTGCTCGAAGATCTGCGCGATGAATTCCTCCGAATAATCCTTCGCGCGCATCAGTTCGGCGATGCGTTGCCGGTGCGGCTCCATGTCGCCACCCTGCCGCCATGCCGCCATCGAGCGGCGCAGGCCATCGGCTTCGGACGGCGTGTAGCCGGCATGGATCACCAGTTCCATCACCTGCTCCTGGAACAGTGGCACACCCAGCGTCGGCTCGAGGATGTCGCGGATGCCTTCGGATGGAAACGTCACCGTTTCCTTGCCCATGCGCCGACGCAGGAACGGATGCACCATGCCGCCCTGGATCGGACCGGGTCGCACGATCGCCACCTCGATCACCAGGTCGTAGAACCGGCGCGGCTGCAATCGTGGAAGCATCGTCATCTGCGCGCGCGATTCGATCTGGAACACGCCCACCGTATCGGCGCGGCAGATCATCTCGTAAGTGGATGCGTCTTCACCGGGAATCGTGGCGATGGTCAATTCCCGGCCACGATGTTTCGTCACCAGGTCCAGTGCCTTGCGGATGCAGGTGAGCATGCCCAGCGCCAGGCAATCGACCTTCAACAGGCCGAGCGATTCCAGGTCGTCCTTCTCCCACTGGATCACCGTGCGCCCGGCCATCGCGGCGTTTTCCACCGGAACCAGATGGTGCAGCGGCGCATCGGAGATGATGAAACCGCCGACGTGTTGCGAGAGGTGGCGCGGCTTGCCTTCCAACAGATCACTGACCGCGATCACCCGTTGCAGCAGTGGATTGTCGATGTCGAAGCCGGATTCGGACAGGCGCTGCGCCAACGGCGTGCCGCGATTGCCCCAGCCCCTGCATGCAGCGAGTCTTGCGATCTCGTCCTCGCCCATGCCGAAGGCCTTGGCGACATCACGCATCGCGCTCTTGCCGCGATAGCGGATCACCGTGGCCGCCAGCGCCGCGCGATCGCGCCCGTACTTGGCATAGAGGTATTGCACCACTTCCTCGCGCCGCTCGTGCTCGAAATCGACGTCGATGTCAGGTGGTTCGTTGCGATCCTTCGACAGGAAGCGCGCCATCAGCAGGCGGGTCTCGTCCGGGTTCACCGCGGTGATGCCAAGCGCATAACAGACCGCGGAATTGGCCGAGGAACCCCGGCCCTGGCAGAGGATCCCGCGCGAATCGGCGAACCTGACGATGTCGTGCACGGTCAGGAAGAACGCCTCGTACTGCAGCTCGGCGATCAGCGCCAGTTCGCCTTCGATGGTGGCCGCGACCTTGGGCGGAACGCCCTCGGGCCAACGCTGGCGCATCCCGGCTTCGGTGAGCTTGCGCAGGTGCGAGGTCGGCGTCTCTCCCTCAGGCACCAGTTCGCGCGGATACTGGTACTTCACTTCGCCCATGTCGAAGTGGCAACGACGCGCCAGCGCCACGGCTTCCTCCAGCAGGGGGTGCGGATGGATGTTGCCGAGCGCGCGACGACTGCGCAGGTGGCGTTCGCCGTTCTGGAACAGGTGCGTCCCCGCCCCGGCCAATGCGACCCGATTGCGGATCGCGGTCACGGTGTCCTGCAGGATGCGCTGGCAGCGCGTGGCCATGTGCACGTCGCCGCTGGCAAGCACAGGCATCCGCAATCGTTCCGCCATGGCAAGCCGACAGGCAAGCCGCGCGTCATCATCGTCGTCACGATGCAGTTCGATGGCCAGCCAGGCGCGATCATTGAACACGCCGCGCAACCATGCGCCCTCGCCTTCGACAGGTGAACGCGACGGGCACCACAGCGCGAACAGGCCCTCCAGCCCATCGCTTGCAGCCAGTGTCTCGATGTCGCTGCGCTGCAGTCGATAGCTGCCCTTGCCGGCATCGCCCATCCGCGCGCGGGTGATGAGCCGGCACAGGCGGCTGTAGCCGGCCTTGTCCTCGACCAGCAGCACCAGTTTCAGGCCGCAGGCAAGCGTGAACTCGCTGCCGACGATGAGTTTGACGCCGCTGGCCTTCGAAGCCTCCCAGGCGCGCACGATGCCGGCAAGCGAGCATTCGTCGGTAATCGCCAAGGCTTCATAACCACATTGTGCGGCGCGCGCGAACAGTTCCTCGGCACTGGCGGCGCCGCGCAGGAAAGTGAAATCCGACAGGCAATGCAGTTCCGCGTAGGCAGGCAGGCCTTCATGCGGATCGTCGTTCGCGGCTGGTCGTTGCAGCTGTCTGGCGATGCGCAGGGCACGCGGAAGGCGGCCGCCTGGCGTGTCGCTGTCGACACCATCGATGGCGTCATCCCAGCTCAAGACGACACCTCAAGGCTGAAGTGGCATTCCCTCGCAGCGACCATACGCGCCATGGACGGCGCGTATGAGCCTGCATGGATGTATTCACGGCGTGTCGCGAGAGGGCAAGGCCGCTTCCGCAACCCAATTGCGCCATCCATATACAATCGCAATCTCACGCGAACCACCCCTGCAGCATCCAGCCGCCCTGCTCGCCCGGCGGTGCGAAAGCCCAGGCCTTCTGTCCGGTTGAAAGCTGCAGCACGTAGTAATCGCGGCGTGCGTCCTCGCCATCCCACCAACCGCTTTCCAGGCGTTCCGGTCCGGCGATGATGCGCGGATGGGCATCGTGCAAAGGGATCGGTCGCGGCAGCAGCCATGACGGTCGCAACGAAGCAGGCATCGATGCATCGGCTTTGCCCTCGCCTTCCTGCACGCGCCGCCATGCACGTTCCGGGCGCGGATCAGGCGTGCATTGCAACTGGTACACCGCCTCATCGCCCAGCCGTGCCCGCAGGCGCTCGCGCAGCTGCGGCCATTCCTGCGCCTGCTGCGGGCGGGCATCGAACAGGTCCCGGCTTGCAGGCACGAACGGCGGCAAGGATTCGGCCAACAACCGCACACCCACCACAGCGCGTGGAATCTCGACACGCTCCAGCCGGTTGCGTGCCAGCTCGAACAGCAAAGCAGGATCGCGTTCGGCGGCCAGCAGACCGACTTCGACCCGCGTCGCCTCCGGAGTCTTTTCGCCGATGAAACCCTGGCGTTCGTGCTCCAGCAGCAACTCGAAACCTTGCACGCCTTCGTCGCGGATCGACAGGAAGGTGACGAGGTCGGCCAGCAGCCTCTTCAAAGGGAACAGCAGGGCCTCGCGGTTGTCGGTCTCGAAACCCAGTTCCACCCGCGCATCGAAACGGTCCGGTGGCTGGTAGAGCTGCAGCGCATCCTCGCGCTCGCCGTACAGCGCATCGACATGCTCCAGCAAGGCCGCGCCGAAACGCCTGCGCAAGCCGTCTCGGGGCAAGGCGCGCAATTGCGCAAGCCGACGCACGCCCATCTGCGACAGGCGGGATGCGGCATCGTCGGGCAACAAGGCCGCCTGCAGCGGCACGGCATCAAGGGCCGATGACATCGCCGGCAGCGATTCGATCGCCAGGCCGTCCCGCACGCCAGCCAGCACCCGCGCTGCGCGCGGCGTGGGTGCGAGCGCGATGCGGTGGCCGAAGCCGAGCAGCTGCAGTTCATCGCGCAACCTTTGCTCGAAGCGCGGCCACGGCCCGAACAGGCGGAAGCTGGCACGCGCCTCCAGCACCAGGGCATTCGCCCATTGCATCGTCACCATCGAACTGTGGCGATAAGCCCAGGCGGCAAGGAACCGGTGCCAATGCGGCACGTCGGCGGCCTGCAGGTCTTCGCTCTGCAGGCCTTCGCACAGCGTCTGCGCGGCCGCGACCTTCATGCCGATGCGCACGCCGGCCTGGCGCGCACTCGCATTCGCCGCCGCCACCCGACGCAACATAGACTGGCCTTCCAGAAGTACCAACGGTTGCGCTGGATCGGCACGGCGACGCTGCATGGCGTCGATGGCGAGGTCCGTGAGCAGGATGCAGGCGTACAACATCGCAATGGCTTAATGCAGTGCAAAGGCCTGCGTGGGCGCCGCGGCTCCACGACATTTGCGCACCCGCCACTGTCCCTGCATGCAGTGCAGGCGCAAGACCGCCGGCGATGGATTGGCCGCGTGCTTGGCATCACGCAAGACAATCCCGATGCTGCTGCCGGATTGCGCCGCCACCTGCAATCGCCTCAGCGCGTGCGCATCGCCGGTATGCGGCCAGCCCAGCACCACGTCGCAACTGCCACTGCGCAGGCATTGCTCCATCGCCCACAAGGCATCGCGCGGTGCGGCATCGAGCACGGTCATCGCGTCCAGCGGCATGCCCTGCCCTCGCCACGCCGGCGCATACGGTACATAGGGCGGCGCCACCAGCACGATACGGCCGCCGCGCCGTGCCACCGCGGAGATCATCGGCAGCAACAGCGCCAATTCACCGACGCCATCGTGCGGAATCAGCAATTCGCTTAAGGCGTTACGTGGCCAACCGCCACTCGGCAACAACGCATCAAGCGCGGCATGGCCGGTCGGCTCGGCCTCGGCCTTGGTGCGGGCGGAACGACCGGCATGCCAGACGCTGCGCGCATCGATCAGTTCCTGCAGGGCCGGCACCGCACTCATGCGTCCCGCACCAGGCCACAGAACAGGCCCTCGATGGCGAAGTCGCTGCCGGCGGGGATCTCGATCGGCGCATGCGCCGGGTTGCGTGGCAGCAAGCGGAGCGTCTTGGACGTGCGTTCCAGTCGCTTGATGGTCACCTCGCCGTCCAGCCTTGCGACCACGGTCTGGCCATGGCGCGCATCTTCGGCACGTTTCACCGCGACCAGGTCGCCATCGAGGATGCCGTCATCGATCATCGAATCGCCCTGCACGCGCAGCAGGTAGTCCGGACGGGTGGAGAACATCGCCGGATCGATGCGCAGTTCGCGATGCACGCCGGCATCGGCACCGATCGGCACGCCGGCCGCGACCCGACCCAGCACCGGCAGCCGCAACGTGTCTTCATCGCCATGACGCCTTTTGCGTGTGACCGGCAAGCGGATGCCGCGTGCCTGTCCCGGCAATACCTGCAGGTGCCCGCCCTGCTGCAGGCGCCTGACGTGCTTGTGCGCCGCGCAGGCCTGGGCGAAACCGAACGCATCGGCGATCTGTTGCAGGGTCGGC
>JAEWNY010000117.1 GCA_023461075.1 Pseudomonadota bacterium
GCCTGGCCGCTGTCGTCGTTCGCGCGCAGCGGCAGCCTGTGGTCGGCGCTGGCGTTGTCGATGACGGCGGGCATCGTGCTGCTGGCAGCTTGGCGCAGCTGGCCGCTGTGGTCCAAGGCGCGCGAGGGCTCGCTGGAGGCATTGCGCGATTGGCGCCGCGTCATCGAGTTGCAGCCGGCAGCATGGGCAGGCCTCAAGGTCGCATTGCCGGTCGCGGCGCTGCTGTTGGGTGGCATCGTGCTGGGCGGGCCCCCCATGTTGTCGATGCCGCTGCGGTGGGCCATCGCCGTGTTGCTGGCCGGCCTGCTGCTGTGGCCGCTGTTGCGCCAGCGTCCACTCAGCGCACGCGAGCGGGTCGAGAAGGCCGAGGCGCAAGCGGCGGCACGCCCACTGCGCAATGCCGAACGCATCGACATCGAAAGCCTGTTCGACAGGCCCCGGCGTGTCGCGGCTGCCGTCGAAGAAGCCATGCCCGATGCGGTCGTGCCTGATGCGCCCGCCGCTGCGACAACAGCCAGCGAAGCGTTGATCGAAGATGCAGACGAGACGGTCGACATCGATCCGATTCGATCCGATCCGGGCGATGACACCGCCATGGGGGGCGCGCAGGTCGAGGAAGCGCCATCACCCAGCGACGCGGGGCCCGCTGCAACCGAACTTTCCGCCGACCAGATCGCCGCGCGCTACGCCGACTTGTATCTCGCCGCGAGAAGCGGCCGGGTCGACCAGGCGCTTGCCCTGCTGGAAGCCGGCGCCGATCCGCTGGCCCCACCCGGGCCGGATGCACGCGATCGTCGCGGCCTCGCGCAACTGGCCGCGGTGCTGCCCGACCTGCGCCTGCTGCGCGCGCTGATCCAGCGCGGCGTGCCGCTGACCGCCGAGGCCGACACGTTGACCCCGCTGCTGTCCGCGACGCGCGACAGCTGGCACGGCCGCCCGGAAGCGGTGATGACGCTGCTGGCGAACGGCTCGGATCCGCGCGAACGCGATGGCGAGGGCAACACGCCGCTGCACCACGCCGCGCGCAGCACCGATCCCGGCGTGGCCGCGCTGTTGCTGGATGCCGCGGCCGAACTCGATGCGCTCAACGATGCGCGCCAGTCGCCATTGGCGATGGCCTGCCTCGCGGGGAATTGGCGGCTCGCCAGGTTCCTGGTCGAACGCGGTGCGCGCACGCATCCGGCCGGTGGCGATCCGGTCCTGCTCGCCGCCGCCGCCAGCGAGGAAGACGATCCGGTCGGCGTGCAGTACCTGCTGCGGCAGAAGGCCGCGGTGGATGCCAGCGGTGAGGGCGGGCGCACGGCCTTGCATCAGGCCGCAGCTGCCGGGCATGTCGCCATCGTCCAGACCCTGCTCGATGCCGGCGCCGATGTGCGGCGCGCTGATGAGACCGGTCTTGATGCGTGGTTGCTGGCCGCGCCCACCGGTCAGCTCTCGGTGATGGAAGCACTGCTTGACTCCGGTGCCGATCTGCAGGCCATCGATGCGGAAGGACGCGATGCGCTGATGCTCCTGGCCGCCGAAGACGGGCAGGGCGGCGTGGTCTTGGCGCGCTGGTTGCGCGAGCGCGGCATCGACACCGAGCGGAAGGATGCGTCCGGTCGCAGCGGGCTCGACAACGCGGTCGCCGCCGGGCGCTGGTCGCTGGTGGCGGCGATCGATCCCAATTATCCGTTGCCCACGGCGAGTTCCGTGGGTGATGACGATTCAGACATCGCACGCCCGCCGATGCAGTTGCTGAGCGAAGCATTGGTCGCCAACGATCGCACCGGCATCGCGCGGCTGGCCGGGCTGCTCGACACCAACGAACTCGGCCGCGCATTGGTGGAAGCGGCATCGACCGATCCCGCACGCGTGCATCCGTTGTTGCCGCATCGGCCGTCATTCGATGCGCGTGGGCCGCAAGGCGAATCGGCGATGTCGCTGCTGCTCGGCAAGGCCGGGGAGGCGGATGCGCGAGATGCATTGGTGGCGATGCTGGATGTCGGCGCATCCCCCGCCGGGGGCGGCACTTTGGCGCGATTCCTCGCCGCATGCCTGTCGACGCGAGTGACCGAAACGGAGGGCGCGCCGCTGGCCGATGCGCTGCTCGATCGCGGTGCCGATGCATTCGGGCTGACCGAGGAAGGTGAAACGCCGCTGCTGCTGGCGCTGCGACTGGGCTGGCCCCGACTGGCGCTGCGCCTGCTGGCGATCGGCGCCGACCCCAACCAGGCCGATGCGCGCGGATTGACCCCGCTGCACGTCGCGACTGCGCTGGGGCTTGAAGCGGTAGTGCCGAAATTGCTTCTGCAGGGTGCGCAACCGGCGCTTCGCGCAGGTGACGGTCAGACCGCGCTGGGCGTCGCCTTGGCCAGTGGTCGCCGAGAGATGGCCGACTGGCTCGATTGGCGCGGCTGGCCGCATCCTGGGCGGCCCCTGCGCGCCGGCGATCTGGCTTCCGCCGCGATCCTCGGCGATGCCGATGCGGTGCAGCGGCTGATCGGATTCGGCTTCGATGTGGATACCCGTGATGCCCAAGGCTGCACCGCCCTGTTGCGCGCGGCCGGTGGCGGCCACGATGCAGTGGTCGCACGGCTCTTGGCCGCAGGCGCCGATACCTCTTTGGCTGCCGACAGTGGTGCGACGCCGCTCTCGGCGGCGGTGAGCATGCGCCACCTGGCGGTGATCGACCGTCTGCTGGCCGCGGGCGTGGACCTCGACCAACGCCTGCCCGGCGGCGTCACCGTCTTGATGCTGGCCGCCGCGCTTGGCCTGCCGGATGTCGCATCGCGCCTGCTGGCCGCCGACGCGGATCTGGATGCCGGCGATGCCGAAGGCCTGAAACCGATGCACTGCGCGGCCCTGTTCGGTTTCTCCACCCGCGATCGGAGCCGCATGCTGGCCCTGTTCGATGCCCTGCACCTGGCCGGTGCCGCAGCGGACGATGCGACCGCGACCGGACTGACCCCGCTGCTGCTGCTACTGGGCGCGCGCGCCGAGCCGGGTGCCGCCTGCGATGAAGAGGTGTTGGTCGCGGGGCTGGAGCGGCTGCTGGACGAGGGCGCGACGCTTTCGGTGCAGGACCAGCGCGGCTTCGGGCCGCTGCACCTGGCCGCGCTGCACGGCTTGCGCGAAGTGGTGCGGGAACTGTTGCGCGCCGGCGCCGACCCCGACCTGCGCGATCGCCTCAACCGCAGCCCGCGCGAGATCGCCACCATGCGTGGATTCATGGATGTCGCCGCGGAGTTCCTCCCGGCCGACAGCACCCCCTCGATGGCGCGGTTCCTGCGGGAGCCGAGGGCCTGACAAACCCACCGCGGGCCGCGCTATGCTGCCGGTGTACCGACCGCGACACCGGACATGGATTTCCAGCATCGGCCCACAACCGATTTCCGTCATGCCCTGCTGATGGCATTGGGCGTGGTGGGCCTTGCCGCCTTCGTGCCCTTCGCCGTGTGGCATGCCTACCACCGCGAGTGGGTGGTGCTCGCCATCGACCTGGTCATGGTGGTGATGATCACGGTGTCGATGTGGTTGCTCCATCGCGGTGTTGACGATGAGAGGATCGGTTTCGGCGCAGCCTTGGTGATCGCGCTCAATACCATCACCCTGACGATGCTCGACCCGGGGTTCGGCATGCAGTGGAGCTATCCGGCCATCCTGTCCCACGCGCTGCTGGTGAACCGCTCGAGCCATGCGGCCTTCCTCTCGCTGGCCATGCTGTTCGTGATGGCGATGGCGCTGCCCAAGGAAGGCAGCCTGGGCACGACCCCCTTCGTCGCCAGCACCCTGCTGGTGACGATGTTTGCCTACATTTTCGCCAGCCGCTCCGAGAGCCAGGTCCGGCAACTGGAGCAGCTGGCCTTGCGCGATCCGTTGACCGGGCTCGACAACCGCCGCGCCTTCGATGCGGCGATGGAGCAAGCCTTGCGCGAAGCCGGCAGCGGGCAACATCCGCACGGGCTGGCCTTGCTCGACCTGGACGGATTCAAGGCGATCAACGACGCGTTCGGGCACGAAGCCGGCGACGAGGTGCTGCGCGAGCTCTCGGGTTTGATTCGCGATTACCTGCGCGCCAGCGACAGGCTTTTCAGGATCGGAGGTGAAGAGTTCGTGCTGTTGCTGCCCGGCGCCGACGCGGACGGCATGCATGCGCGGATGGACAACCTGCGTGCTCGCATCGAGAGCCAGTTGCGATGTCGCGGACGCGCGGTGACCGCATCGATCGGCGTCGCCGGATGGCAGCCCGGAGACACCGCCACCAGCTGGTTGATGCGTGCGGATGCAGCCATGTACCGTGCCAAGCGCAAGGGACGCAATTGCGTGGTCGTGCACGAGTTGCACGCCGTAGGATGAACTGGACAGGGAGGTGCTGATGAAACCGTGGCTGCTTGCGTGCTTGATCCTCATCACAGGCGGCGTATCGCCGTTGGTTGCCGCGCCGCCCGCGCCGAGCAGTGGCCTTGAAGTATCGAAGTCCGAATCGGTGATGACGATGCGCGTCGATGGCGAATTGGTCGTCGATACGGAAGGTAGGGTCACGAACCACCAGATCACGTCCGAGGTCACGCCGGAGATCCGCGCCGCGATCGACAAGAGCATTCCGCAATGGCGCTTCGAGCCCGTTGCCAGCGAAGACGGCAAGGCGATCCCGTTCAAGACCTTGATGCGCATCACCGTCGTCGCGCGCCAGCTGCCGGATGGCAACTACAGCGCGCAGATCGAGAACGTGCGCTTCCATGACGGCAAGAAGCCCGACTACCGTGCCGAGGCCAAGGAAAAAGGCATCGAAATGGTGGTGCGGCCGCGGCCGAAGTACCCGGCCCTGATGCTGGGCAACGGCGTCAATGGCGCGGCCCTGGTGCAGATCCTGTTCACTCCCGAAGGCGACATGCAGGATGCGGTGGTCGTGCAATCGGCGATGTTCAACGTGCGTGGCGATTCGCAATTGCTACAGCAGGCCGTCGCCCAGATGGAAAGGGAGGCGCTGACCAGCGTGCGTCGCACCAAGGTGAAGTTCGGGCCGGACATCGATCTGTCTTCGCCGTCGCAGCGATCGGGCGCGGTCATGATCAATTTCTCGATGGTCGGGAAGGCCGACGACGGCGAAACCTCGCGCAAGGCCGGGCAATGGCGGCAGGAGCAACGCGGGCCGTTGCGAGCGGCGGTGTGGTTCGACGATAAACGCGATGCCCGAATCGGCATCTCCGACATGGACGGCAGCGAAGACCTGATGTCGCGCTACCGGCCCATCGCCAAGCCGGTGTCCGGCGTGCCGGTGCTGTAGGACGCCGCATCATCGCGCAACGAAAAACGCCCCGGTTTCCCGGGGCGTCTTGCTTTGCATCGAAGCGGTCGATCAGCGCTTCATCGAAGCGAAGAACTCGTCGTTCGACTTGGTCTGCTTCATTTTGTCGAGCAGGAACTCCATCGCCGCGATCTCGTCCATCGGATGGATGAGCTTGCGCAGGATCCAGATCTTCTGCAGCAGCTCGGGCTCGATCAGCAGGTCCTCGCGACGCGTGCCGCTGAGGTTGACGCCGATCGCCGGGTACACGCGCTTCTCGGTGATCCGGCGGTCCAGGTGGATTTCGCTGTTGCCGGTACCCTTGAACTCCTCGTAGATCACCTTGTCCATCGCGCTGCCGGTATCGACCAGCGCAGTCGCGATGATGGTCAGGCTGCCGCCTTCCTCCACGTTGCGCGCGGCGCCGAAGAAACGCTTGGGCCGGTGCATCGCGTTGGCATCCACGCCGCCGGTCAGCACCTTGCCGCTTGAGGGCAGCACGTTGTTGTAGGCGCGGGCCAGGCGGGTGATCGAGTCGAGCAGGATGACGACGTCCTTCTTGTGCTCGACCAGGCGCTTGGCCCGCTCGATCACCATCTCGGCAACCTGCACGTGGCGCGCGGCCGGCTCGTCGAAGGTCGAGGAAATCACCTCGCCGCGCACGGTGCGCTGCATCTCGGTGACTTCTTCCGGGCGCTCGTCGATCAGCAGCACGATCAAGTGCACGTCGGGGTGGTTGCTGGTGATCGCGGTGGCGATCTGCTGCATCATCATCGTCTTGCCGGCCTTAGGCGGGCTGACGATCAGCGCGCGCTGGCCCTTGCCCTGCGGCGCCATGAGGTCGAGGATGCGGCCGGTGATGTCCTCGCTGGAACCATCGCCGCGCTCCAGCTTGAAGCGCTTGCGCGGGAACAGCGGTGTCAGGTTCTCGAACAGCGTCTTGTTCTTGGACGCCTCGATCGGCTCGCCATTGATGGTGTCGACGATGTTCAGCGCGAAGTAGCGCTCGCCATCCTTCGGCCAGCGGATCCGCCCGCTGATGTGATCGCCGGTGCGCAGGTTGAAGCGGCGGATCTGCGACGGCGAGATGTAGGTATCGTCCGGGCCGGCCAGGTAGCTGGCCTCGGCCGCGCGCAGGAAGCCGAAGCCGTCCGGCAGGATTTCCAGCACACCGTCGGCGGCGACGCCTTCGCCATGCCGGGTCAGGATCTTGAGGATGCTGAAGATGATGTCCTGCTTGCGCGCACGCGCCACGCCGTCGGTGATCTGCAGCTGCTCGGCGATGTCGAGCAGCTTGGGCGCGGGCATGCGCTTCAGGTCGCCCAGCGAATACGCCGGGAAGCCTTCGGGCACCTGCGGGTGCGGGCGCGGCTCGAAGTTTTCCTGCGCGCCGCCGTCGTCCGGCATGCCGTCTCGGTAGCGTTCGCGCTGGCGCTCGCGGCGGTTCTTGAAGCGCTCGCGGCGGTTGTTGTTGCCCTGGAAGCGCTGGCCGTCGCGCTGTTCGCCACGCGGGCCGTCGCCGGCTTCGCCGGCGCTGCTGGAGGATGCGTTGGATGCGGTTTCGACCACCGGTGGCGGGGCCGGCGGGGTATCGCCAGCCGGCACGGCGGGCGAGGGGGAATCGGGGGGCGTGGCCTCGGCGGCTTCGGCCGTTTTCTTCGCCTTGGGCGGACGGCCGCGGCGCTTGGGCGCCTCGATCGGCGGGACTTCGAGTGGGGTGTCTTCTGCGGACAAGGTGAACCTCGCGATGGCGAGCTGCCTGCATTGCACAGGCGGACTGCGTCAGGAAAAAGAAAGTGGGGAATCTTCGGCGTTGCGGGGGCGCGCAGCGGGCGCGCGCTCAATCGCCGGAAACCAACGCTATCAAAGCGTGGGCCGCGCGGCAAGCACCGCGCGGCGATCAGGTTGGACCAGTTCAGCTGCTTGAGGCTTTGCAGGCCCCTGGCGTCAGGCCTGTGGTGCGCTCAAAGCGCCTTGTCGATGAGCGCCGCCAGCTGCGGCTTGCCGACCGCCCCGACCTGGGTGCCCTGCACCTGGCCGTCCTTGAACACCAGCAGCATCGGGATCGAGCGTACGTGGTACTTCAATGCGGTGGCCTGGTTCTGGTCGATGTCGACCTTCACCACCTTGGCCTTGCCGGCGTACTCGGTGGCCAGCTGGTCCAGCGCGGGCGCGATCATCTTGCACGGGCCGCACCAGGGTGCCCAGAAATCCACCAGCACCGGGACATCGGATTCCAGCACCTGCTGGTTGAAGTCGGAATCGGTGGCGTGGATGACGTTGTCGCTCATGGCGGCTCCAGATCGAATGGGCGGAAGAGGGGAGGCCTTGCTAAACTGGGGCGTTTCCGGGCGGTTTCAAGCCGCCGAACGCCCTGCGCGGCACGCGATCAAGTCTGCGGCGCGCCCTTCCGACTTGCAAGCGCACGATGCGCGCGGCCCATTCATACATGTCCGACAAACCGCTGACCGACGTCACTTTTTCCTCATTCGACCTGCACCCGAGCCTCTTGGCCGGGCTGGATGCCGCGGGCTTCACCCGCTGCACGCCGATCCAGGCGCTGACCCTGCCGCTGGCGCTGGCCGGGCGCGATGTCGCCGGCCAGGCCCAGACCGGCACCGGCAAGACGCTGGCGTTTCTCATCGCCGCGATCAACCGCCTGCTGACCCGCCCGGCGCTGGCCGAGCGCAAGCCCGAGGACCCGCGCTGCCTGATCCTGGCGCCGACCCGCGAGCTGGCGATCCAGATCCACAAGGATGCGATGAAGTTCGCCTCCGACCTCGGCCTGAAGATCGCGCTGGTCTACGGCGGCGTCGATTACGATAAGCAGCGCGCGCAGTTGCAGTCCGGCGCCGACATCATCATCGCCACGCCCGGACGCCTGATCGATTACGTCAAGCAGCACAAGGTCGTCAGCCTGCATGCCTGCGAGGTCTGCATCCTGGATGAGGCCGACCGCATGTTCGACCTGGGCTTCATCAAGGACATCCGCTTCCTGCTGCGGCGCATGCCGGTGCGCACCGAGCGTCAGACCCTGCTGTTCTCGGCCACGCTCAGCCATCGCGTGCTGGAGCTGGCCTACGAGCACATGAACGAGCCGGAAAAGCTGGTCGTCGAAGCCGAGACGGTGACCGCGGCGCGCGTCCGCCAGAAGCTCTATTACCCCGCGGATGAAGAGAAGCTGCCGCTGCTGCTTGGCCTGCTCTCGCGCAGCGAAGGCGCCCGCACCATGGTCTTCGTCAACACCAAGGCCTTCGTCGAGCGGGTGGCGCGCACCCTGGAGAAGAACGGCTATCGCGTCGGCGTACTCAGCGGCGACGTGCCGCAGAAGAAGCGCGAGTCGCTGCTGAAGAAGTTCCAGGCCGGTCAGTTGGAGATCCTGGTCGCCACCGATGTCGCCGCTCGCGGTCTGCACATCGATGGCGTTTCGCACGTCTACAACTACGACCTGCCCTTCGATGCCGAGGACTACGTGCATCGCATCGGACGCACCGCGCGTTTGGGTGCGGAAGGCGATGCGATCAGCTTCGCCTGCGAGCGCTATGCGATGTCGCTGCCCGACATCGAGGCCTACATCGAGCAGAAGATCCCGTCCGACCCGGTCACCGCCGAACTGCTGACCGCGCTGCCGCGCACGCCGCGCGAAGGCGTGGAAGTCGATGCCGCCGAGGGCGAATCGATCGGCGAGATCTTCAGGGAAGCACGCGAGCAACGCGCCGCCGACGAAGCCAAGCGAGGCGGTGGACGTTCGGGTTCGCGCAGTGGCGGTGGACGAGGCCGGGACGGCGAACGCAGCGAGCGTCGCGAACGCCGTCCGCGCGCCGAGGGCGATGCGCCGCGTGGCGAGCGCAAGCCGCGTACGCCGCGCGTGGCCGCCGATGCCAACGAAGCCACATCGCCCATCCCGCAAACCGCCGCCAACATCGACAGTCCAGACAAGGCGCCGCGCAAGCGTCGCCGCCGCCGTCGCGGCAAGCCGGTCGATGGCGCCGCGGCCAACAACGGCAATGCGGCGAACGTGCAAACGGTCGCGCAGGCCAAGCGCGCGCTGGATGTGCCGGCGGTGAAGGTGGAGACGCCGGCGCCTCGCGATGGCTCGTTGATCGCCCGCATCGGTCGCGGGCTGAAGTCGCTGGTGACGCGCGGCCCGTCGCGGCAGCACTGACGCATCGCCAGCCGCTTAAGATCACGCCATGGCCATCCTCCGCTTCGACAACGTGAGCAAGCGTTATGCCGGTGGGCAGGATGCGCTTTCGGAAGTGAGTTTCGACGTACAACCGGGCGAGATGCTGTTCGTGACCGGGCATTCCGGTGCCGGCAAAAGCACGCTGCTCAAGCTGATCCAACTGGCCGAACGCCCGAGTCGCGGCGCGGTGCTGTTCGATGACAAGAACCTGCTCAAGGTGCGCGGACGCAAGGTGGCGATGCATCGGCGTGAGGTTGCAGTGGTGTACCAGAACCACCTGCTGCTGACGGATCGCAGCGTGTACGAGAACGTCGCCCTGCCCTTGATCCTGCGCGGCATGCGTCGCGCCGAGATCGGCAAGCGCGTGCGCAGCATCGTCGAGCGCATGGGTCTGGGCGGACGCGAGAAAGCCTTGCCGACACAGCTTTCAGCCGGCGAGCAGCAACGCATCGGCATCGCGCGTGCGCTGGTGGGCGAGCCGCGCCTGCTGGTGGCGGACGAGCCGACCGGCAACCTCGACCCGACCCTGTCGGCCGAGATCATGGAGCTGTTCGCATCGCTGCCCGAACGCGGCACCAGCGTGCTGGTGGCCAGCCATGACCTCGGGCTGGTCAAGCGGATGAAGAAACGCGTGCTGGTGCTCGATCATGGCAAGTTGGCGGACGACATCGCGCCGGAGGACCTGGCCGATGAATGATCCGGGCAACCGACCGCAGCGTTCGGCGACGCAATCGGGCTTCTCGACCTGGTTCGACCATCACCTGTATTCGTTGATGGCAAGCCTCGGCCGCGCGGTGCGCAAGCCGTGGGCGACCCTGCTCACCATCGGCGTGATGGCGGTGGCGCTCTCGTTGCCGTTGGGCCTTGGCCTCATCCTTTCCA
>JAEWNY010000118.1 GCA_023461075.1 Pseudomonadota bacterium
CCCCGCAGCCGCTGCACGGGCCGCGGGCCTGGCTGGCGACGCTGCTGTGCGCGCTGCCGGTGCTGCTGGGCTTCGCGCTGCCGGCCCTGCACCTGGCCTGGCAGGCGGCGCAGCGCTGGCGTGATGCAGGCCTTTCGCCGACGCTGCTGGCGGCGGCCGGCAACACGCTGCGGCTGGCACTGGCGGCAACGCTCGCCACCCTCGTCATCGGCCTGCTGCTGGCGTGGGCGCTGCGCCTGCTGCAGGCGCGCCGCGCCGCGCCCGGAAGCCACGCCGCGTTCCGCATCGCCACCCTTGGATATGCGCTGCCCGGCACCGTGCTCGCCATCGGCCTGATGGCGGTGTTCGGCGCGGTTGATGGCGCGTTTGGCCGGGCGCTGCTGATGGGCTCGTTCGCTGCCCTGGTCATCGCCCACCTGCTGCGCTTCCTGGCGATCTCTGCCGGCACGCTGGATGCGGGGCTGGCGCGGATCCCGGCCTCGATCGACCAGGCCGCGGCCTCGCTCGGCGCCGGCGGGGCGTCGCGGCTATTGCGCGTGCAACTGCCGTTGCTGCGGCCGGCGCTTGCCGCCGCCGCGCTGCTGGTGCTGGTCGACAGCCTGAAGGAACTGCCGGCCACGCTGATGCTGCGGCCGCTGGGCTTCGAAACGCTGTCGACCTGGCTGTACGCCGAAGCCGCGCGCGGCAGCTACGAGGACGGCGCGCTGGCCGGCCTGCTGATCGTCGCCGCCGGCCTGCTGCCGGTGGCCTGGCTGGCGCGCAACGGCCTGCAGGCGGCCGCCGCGGGCAACCCGGGAGTGCGCGATGAACCTGCATGATGCGGGCGCCGCCGATGCGCCGCCGTTGCCGCTCCACTCCGACGACAATGGCGCGATGATGCCGCCTCCTTCCTCCCACCTGCGCCTGCAAGGCATCGAGGTGCGCTATCCGCAGGCCGTGCGCGCCGCGGTCGCCGGCGTGGACCTGGCCCTTGCGCGTGGCGAGATCGGCGTGCTGCTGGGCGCTTCGGGCAGCGGCAAGACCAGCGTGCTGCGCGCGCTGGCCGGCTTCGAGCCGCTGGCGGCCGGCCACATCGAGCTGGAAGGGCGCCGCATCGCCGAGGCCGGGCGCGGCCTGCCGCCGGAGCAGCGCCGGCTGGGGATGATGTTCCAGGACTTCGCGTTGTTCCCGCACCTGGACGTGGCGGCCAACATCGCCTTCGGGCTGCGCCGCATCGCCCGCGGCGAACGCGATGCGCGAGTGGCGGCGTGGCTGGCGCGGATCGGGCTGGAAGGCTATGGCAGTCGCTTCCCGCATGAGCTCTCGGGCGGCCAGCAGCAGCGCGTCGCCCTGGCCCGCGCGCTGGCGCCGGAGCCGTCCTTGCTGCTGCTCGACGAGCCGTTCTCCGCGCTCGATGTCGACACCCGCCGGCACCTGATCGGCGAGTTGCGCGGCCTGTTCGCCCGCACCGGCACCACCGTGCTGATGGTGACCCACGACCAGCACGAGGCTTTCGGGCTGGGCGGGCGCATCGGGGTGATGGCCGACGGCCGCCTGCTGCAGTGGGACCGGCCCGAGGCGCTGTACCGCCAGCCGGCCACGCCGGAAGTGGCGAACTTCATCGGCCGCGGGACCTTGGTTCCGGCGGCGGTACTCGGCCTGCCGGGCGCCGGCCGCGTGTTGCTGCGGCCCGAACAGCTGCGCGTCGATGACCAGGGCGGCCTGCACGGGCAGGTGCTGGACGTGCGCTTCCTCGGCCCGGGCGAAGTGGCGCAGGTCTGGCTGGCGGAAGGCCATGTGGTCGAGATCGACGTGCTGCCGGGCATCGAGCTGGCCGTCGGCCAGGCGTTGCGGCTCTCGCTGCGCGACGAGGACGCATTGCCCCGGTTCGATTGAACGCGCTCGCGGCCCATGCGCCAGCGGCGATAATGCGGCCATGTCACGCATGTCGTTCGAACTGCTCGCCACCGATGGCGCTGCCCGCCGCGGCCGCATCACGTTTCCACGCGGCAGCATCCAGACCCCGGCCTTCATGCCGGTCGGCACCTATGGTTCGGTAAAGGGCGTGTTGCCCCACCAGATCCGCGAACTGGGCGCCGAGATCATCCTCGGCAACACCTTCCACCTCTACCTGCGCCCAGGCCTCGATGTCATCGCGGCGCATGGCGGCCTGCACGGTTTCGGCAAATGGGAAGGTCCGATCCTCACCGACTCCGGCGGCTTCCAGGTGTTCTCGCTGGCCCACCGCCGCAAGATCACCGAGGCCGGGGTCACCTTCGCCGCGCCCACCGACGGCAGCAAGGTCTTCCTCGGGCCGGAGGAGTCGATGCACATCCAGAAAGTGCTGGGCAGCGACATCGTGATGATCTTCGACGAATGTCCGCCGGTGCATGTGGATGGCGCTCCGGTCGACAAGCGGGTGATCGAGCGCTCGATGCAGTTGTCGCTGCGCTGGGCCGAGCGCAGCAAGCGCGCCCACGAGGGCAACGATGCCGCGTTGTTCGGCATCGTCCAGGGCGGTGTTCACCACGATCTGCGCAGCGTTTCCGCCGAAGGTCTGAAGGCGATCGGATTCGATGGCTATGCGATCGGCGGCCTCGCGGTCGGCGAGAGCGAGGCCGAACGCAACGCCATGCTCGAGCACACCGCGCCGCAATTGCCCATCGACCGCCCGCGCTACCTGATGGGCGTCGGTAGGCCCGAGGATCTGGTGGAGGCGGTGGCTCGCGGCATCGACATGTTCGATTGCGTGATGCCGACCCGCAACGCGCGCAACGGCCATTACTTCGTCGCCGAAGGCACGGTGCGTATCCGCAACGCCAAGTACGAGCACGACCTGCGGCCGATCGAGGAAGGCTGCGATTGTCACGCCTGCGCCAACGGGTTCAGTCGCGCCTACCTGCGCCACCTCGACCGCTGCAACGAGATGCTGGCCCCGATGCTCGGCACCCTGCACAACCTGCGCCACTACCAGCGGTTGATGGCCGGCATGCGTGAGGCGATCGCCGAGCACCGCTTCGCCGCGTTCAGGGACGCGTTCTACGCTGGCCGGGGCATCCCGGCGCCGCCGATGCCGTGAAATCCGGTGCGGAGGGCTTGGAAACCGGACGCGTCGGCCACATGGCATAATTCCCCGTTGATTTTCGACCGGATGTTGCGATGAACCTGCTTGACCTCCTGATCCCCGCTGCCTACGCGCAAGCTGCAGGCGGCCCCGCGCCGCAGGGCGGTGGCCTCGGCATGATGCTGATGCCGCTGATCCTGGTCGCGATCATGTATTTCCTGATGATCCGCCCGCAGATGAAGCGCGCCAAGGAGCACCGCTCGATGCTCGAAGCACTGAACAAGGGCGACGAAGTGCTGACCAACGGCGGCCTGGCTGGCATCGTCACCGACATCGGCGACAACTTCGTCACCGTCGAGATCGCCGATGGCGTGCGCGTGCGCGTGCAGAAGTCCGCGGTCGGCAACGTCCTGCCCAAGGGCTCGCTGAAAGCCTCCTGATCCTGATTCCAACCCTTTGTGCGCGATCCTCGACGGATCGCGCGGGTGATCGCCATGCTTGAGTTTCCGCGCTGGAAATACGCCGTCATCGTGCTGGTGCTGCTGGCCAGTGTCCTGTATTCGCTGCCCAACCTGTACCCGAAGGATCCCTCGGTGCAGGTGACCGCCAACCGCGGTGTCGCCACCGGCATCACCCTGCGCCAGAAAGTGGAGCAGGGCGTGGCTGCCGCGGGGTTGAAACCGAAGGCGATCGAAATGCCCGAGGAAGACACCGTGATGGTGCGCCTTGCCTCTCCCGACCAGCAGACCGGCTTGCAGGATGCGCTGCGTGGCACCCTGGGCAATGACTACTCGGTGGCGTTGAACCTGCTGCCGACCGTGCCGAAGTGGCTGGATGCGCTCGGTGCCAGGCCGATGTCGCTCGGACTCGACCTACAGGGCGGCATCCACTTCCTGATGCAGGTGGAGCAGAGGGAGGCGATCCAGCGTCGCATGGAGGCTTATGCCGAAAACATGCGCAGCTTGTTGCGCGATGCGCGGATCAATTACCGGTCGGTCGATGTGCGGCCGGACCACAGCGTCGTGATCGCCTTGCAGCCCGGCGCCAACGCCGATGCGGCTCGGGCCGCGTTGATCAAGGGCCTCGGCAACCCGGCGATGGGGGGTCCCGGTTTCACCTGGTCGGTGCAGGGCGGCAACCTGGTCGCGGCGTTGCCCGAAGCCGAGATCAACCGCATCGCGATCGATGCGGTCGACCAGAACCGCACCGTGATCGCCGAACGCATCAACGCCCTCGGCGTCGCCGAGCCGGTGCTGCAGCGCCAGGGCGCCGACCGCCTGGTGATCCAGTTGCCCGGCCTGCAGGACACCGCCGAGGCCAAGCGCCAGATCGGCGCCACCGCGACCCTCGAGTTCCGCGCCGTCACCGGCGACGAGGCGACCGCCACCGCCGCGCAGGCCAGTGGCCAGGTGCCGCCGGATTCGCGCATCTACACGCAGCAGAGCGGCGCGCCCTTGCTGCTGTCCAAGCGGGTGCTGGTGTCCGGGGACGAGTTGATCTCGGCCACGCCGGGGACCGACCAGCAGACCGGCTCGCCGAGCGTGAGCATCAAGCTCAATGCCGCCGGCGGCAAGCGCATGCTCGACCACACGCTGGAGAATGTCGGCCGGCGCCTGGGCGTGGTCTACATTGAGCGCATCCCGACCGTCGAGATGGTCGATGGCAAGGAAGTGCAGACCACGCGGCTGGAGGAGCGGGTGATCAGCGCCTCGACCATCCAGGGCGTGTTCGGCACCGACTTCCAGACCACCGGCTTGTCGCAGGAAGAAGCGCAAAGCCTGGCCAAGCAGCTGAAGTCCGGCGCCTTGGCCGCACCGATGTTCTTCGCCGACCAGCGCACCATCGGCCCGAGCCTCGGCGCGGAAAACGTCAGGCGCGGCACCCAGGCGGTGTTGTTCGCCTTCGTGTTCACCCTGCTTTTCTTCCTGGTCTACTACCGCATGTTCGGCATCATCACCTGCCTGGCGCTGTTGATGAACCTGCTGATGGTGGTCGCGGTGCTGTCGCTGTTCGGCGCGACGATGACGCTGCCCGGCTTCGCCGGCCTCGCGCTCACCGTGGCGATGTCGGTGGACGCCAACGTGCTGATCAACGAGCGCATACGAGAGGAACTGCGCGCCGGCATGCCGCCCAAGGCGGCGATCGCGATGGGCTACGACAAGGCCTCCGGCACCATCTTCGACTCCAACATGACCGCCTTGCTCGCCGGCATCGCGCTGTACGCGTTCGGCACCGGCCCGCTCAAGGGCTTCGCGGTGACCATGGTGGTCGGCATCCTGACCTCGGTGTTCACCGCGGTGACGGTCTCGCGCGCTCTGGCCACGCTGGTGTATGGCCGTCGCAAGAAGCTGAAGTCGATCGCGATCTGAGGACGCACAGAACATGAAGATTTTTCCGCTGCACCTGATCCCGAACGACACCAAGATCGACTTCATGCGCCTGCGCTGGGCATCTCTGCTGGTGGCGCTGCTGCTGGCCGTGGCCGCCGTTGGCGCGATCGCGGTAAAGAACTTCAACTACGCGCTGGATTTCACCGGCGGCGTCGGCGTCGAATTGCACTTCCAGCAGCCGCCGGGCGTGGACGCGGTGCGTGAACGGCTGGCCGCGGCCGGCTTCGAGAGCGCGCAGGTGCAGACCTATGGCACCGGCAGCGACATGCTGGTGCGCCTGCAGGACGACGGCAGGCACGCCGCGGAGACCGGCACGCTCGGTTCGGCGGGGCAGGGTGAGGGGCAAGGTGATTCGGCGGCCGCCGGCATCGCCGAGCAGATCGCCAAGGCGGCCTCCGCGCCGGGCAATGTCGCCGAGGTCCGTTCCAGTTCGGTGATCAGCGCCCAGGTCGGCCGCGACCTGGCGCGAAATGCCGCGATGGCCCTGGCCTTCGTGGTAATCGGTTTCATGGCCTACATCGCCTTCCGCTTCGAGTGGAAGTTCGCGGTCGCGGCCATCCTCACCACCCTGCACGACGTGCTGCTGGTCGCCGGCTTCTTCGCCCTGACCCAGCGCGAGTTCGACCTGACCCTGATGGCGGGCCTGCTGACGGTGATGGGCTTCTCGATCAATGACACCATCGTGGTATTCGACCGCGTGCGCGAGAACTTCCGCACCATGCGCGCCGACCCGGTGACCGTGCTCAACACCTCGATCAACCAGACGCTCTCGCGCACCATCATCACCTCGTTCGTCGCCTTCCTCACCGGCCTGGCGCTGTACATCTACGGCGGCGGTTCGCTCGAAGGCATGGCGGTCTCGCAGATGCTCGGCATCGTGATCGGCACGCTGTCGTCGATCTTCGTCGCCTGCGCGCTGTTGACCTTGGGGCCGCTCAAGGTGACCAAGCAGGACCTGATGCCGAAGGCGCGCGACGAGGCGGCGCTGGCGCGGCGTCCGTAAGCGGCATCGTCATGCACATGAAAAAGGCCCGCATGTCGCGGGCCTTTTTCATGCGGCGTATCGGCAATGCCGATCAGCCCCGGAACGACGCCGCGTAACCGCTGTCGACGATGACCTTCTGCAGCGCTTCGGCCACCCGCACGTTGCCGGCGCAGATGCCGCGGCTGTCGATGCCGCGCGCGTCCATCGGCGCGGTCGGCGCGCCCTTGAAATCGCTGACCTTGCCGCCGGCCTCGCGCACCAGCAGCACACCGGCGGCGATGTCCCAAGGCTTTACCCCGGCTTCGAACCATGCATCCAGCCGCCCGCAGGCGACGTAGGCCAGATCAAGCGCCGCCGATCCAGTGCGTCGTATGTCTTCGGCCTGCACCAGCAGTTGACGCGTGCATTCGAGCTGCGCACCGGCGCGCTCGCGCTCGCGCGGGTGGAAGCCGGTGGCAATCAGCGCGCCTTCCAGCGTCTTGCGTTCGGCCACTCGGATGCGCTTGTCGTTCAGCACCGCGCCGTAACCCTTGCTTGCCGTGAACAGTTCGTTGCGCAGCGGGTCGAAGATCACCCCGTGCTGCGGCTCGCCGTTCTCCACCAACGCGATCGACACGCAGTAGTGCGGCAGCCCGCGCAGGTAGTTGCTGGTGCCATCGAGCGGATCGATCACCCAGGTGCTGCGGCCCTTGCCTTGCAGGCCGCCTTCCTCGCCGAGGATCGCGTAGTCGGGGGCCGCCCGCTTGAGTTCCTTGACCGCAGCTTGCTCGGCCTGGCTGTCCACTTCACTGGCGTAGTCCTGGCGGCCCTTCTCGACCACGTTGAGCGCGTCCAGGCGGCTGAGGTTGCGCAGGAGCACGTTGCCGGCGGCACGCGCCGCCTTGACCATGAGGGTGACTGCAGGTTTCTGCATTGGAAGCCGCCGATTGGATAAAGAACGAGACCCGGCCTCGAAACCGGGCCGCGCAGTTTAACATTCGACCGATGAGTGATGTCCCTTCGCCTGCGGAACGCATCCGGATCGTGCTGGTCGGCACCCAGCATCCCGGCAATCTCGGTTCCGCCGCCCGCGCGATGCGCACCATGGGCCTGACCCGGATGGTGCTGGTGGCGCCGGAGAAAAAGCCTGACTTCGATACCACCTCGATGGCCGCCGGTGCCGAGGCACTGGTGTTGGGTGCGCCCGTGTTCGCGACGCTGGAAGACGCGGTTGCCGATTGCCGGCTGGTCCTGGGTTGCACCGCACGCAGCCGGCGCATCGCACTGGAAGAACTGCTGCCGCGCGAAGCGGGAGAGCGCGTCGTCGCCGCAGCGGGCGGGGGCGCGGATGTCGCCTTGGTATTCGGCCGCGAACGCACCGGCCTGGACAACCACGAGCTGCAGCTCTGCCATGCCGCCGTGCACATCCCGTCCGACCCGGATTTCAGTTCGCTCAACCTGGCCGCGGCGGTGCAGGTGCTGGCCTATGAGTTGCGGATGGCGATGTTGTCCGCGGAACCGGCGCCGGCAAGCGATGCCGATGCCACAGCCGAGCCGCCGGCTTCGCATGCCGAACTGGAAGGCTTCTTCGCCCAGTTGGGCGAAACCCTGGACGCGATCGATTTCCACAAGGGTCGCACGCCCGAATCCGCGCTGCGCAAGCTGCGTCGGATATTCCTCCGCGCGGACATGAACACCCGCGAGGTCCGGTTGATGCGCGGCGTCCTGGCCGATGCCCAGCGGATGGCGCGGCTGGCGGGCGGGCAATCATGAACATGCGGATGGGATACCTTTCCGGTACGCTGCCGGCTGCAGTCCCGGCCTGAAAGTTCGCCTCGTGCTTCCATTGCTTCGCACCTTCGCGATTGGCCTGTCGATCTGCCTGTTTTCCCCGCTCGCGCGCGCCGAAGGCGACACCCTGGTCCTGGGTCGCATCAGTGACGATCCCAAGGCGCACTACGAGCAGTTGAAGCCGCTGCTGGATTACGTGGTCCCCAGGATGAAGGACGTCGGGATCAGTCAGGGCCGCATCCTGATGGCCCGCAACGATCGGCAGATGGCCAGCTATCTGCGCAGCGGGCGCGTCGATTGGGTGACCGAGACCCCGGCAAGCGGGGTGATGCTGCGGGCGCGTGCTTCGGCCGTGCCGCTGTTGCGCAGCGATCGCGGCGGCTCGGCCCAGTACACCAGCGTGATCTTCGTGCGCAAGGACAGTGCGGTGCGCAACCTGGCGGACCTGCGCGGTCGCAGCATCGCGTTCCAGAGCCCGGCCTCGACCAGCGCCTACATCGTCCCGGCCTACGAAATGCTGTTGAAGGGATTGCACTTCGAAGTGCAGATAACGCCTTCCGATCGACCGGATGGAACGGCGGTCGGCTACCTGTTCGCACGCACCGAGCGCAACATCGCCACCTGGGTGGTCAAGGGCCTGGTGGATGCGGGGGCGGTCAGCGACCTTGATTGGCGCGACCCTGCGCGCATACCGGCCAGTTACCGGGCGCAACTGCGCACGCTGCACGTCAGCGCCGGCTTTCCGCGTGCGATGGAACTGGTGAGCGCCAAGATGCCGGCCAGGGTGCGTGATCGCCTGCAGCAGGTGCTGGTCGATGCCCGCAGCGACCCGGCGGCACGCAAGGCGCTCGCGGCGTTCTTCGGCACCACCGGGTTCGAGCCGATCGATGCCCACACGCGGCGTGAACTGGACTACCTGGAGTCCGCGGTCATGCGTGTCAGCCGGGAAGTGGAGTGATGACCCGGCCCCGGCTCGGAGTGCAGGCCCAGTACGTCTTCGTGATGGTCGCCGCGACCCTGGCCGTCGCGGTGCTGGTCTCGCTGCTGGTGCAGAGACAGGCGCAGATGCACCGCGAGGTGGCCGGGTTCAGCCGGCAAGCCATGCAGCACCTGGTCGAGAGCCGGCTGAAGGAGCGGGCGCAGGTACGCGCCGGACAGCTGGCGGACTCGCTGACCAACCCGGTGTATTACCTGGACATCGACAACATCGGGGGCATCGCGCGGACCGCGAAGGAAGAGGCCGATGTCGCCTATGTGCTGGTCTATGACGATGAAAGCAGGATCCTGCACGACGGCTCGGCCGAGGTCCAGGTCTATGGCCAGCCGATGGATGATCCACTGGCCGCGACGGCCGTGGCTTCGGGTCGAACGGTGCAGTCCACGCCGCGCCTGCTTGAAGCTTCCGCGCCGATCATGCTCGGTGGCGAGCGCCTCGGCGGCGTGCGGATCGGCTATTCACTCGATTCGCTGCGATCGAGCGTGGCCGGCAGCGTGCAGGTGCTCGATGCCAAGGTGGATGAGGTCGCCAGCCGAAACCGCTTGCCGATCTACGGGCTGACTCTTGGGATGTTGGCGATGGCATTGGCCAGCGCCTTCATCGTCGAGCGGCGTTTCGTCCGGCCGATCCGCCAGCTGGCCGGTCAGGCCGAGGAAATCGAGGCGGGACGCTACGACATCGACGTGTCGCCCACCGAGCGGGCGGATGAAATCGGCGACCTCGAGCGAGCATTCGCGAAGATGAGCGCGAGCGTGCGGGCGCACGACAGCGAGATCCGCCACATCGCCTTCACCGATGCGCTGACCCTGTTGCCCAACCGCCGCGATTTCCGCGAGCGGCTGGACGTGAGACTGCAGACCCAGGGCGAAGACGACGCGATGGCCCTGCTGTTCGTCGACCTGGATGACTTCAAGCGCGTCAACGACACCCTGGGCCATGACGTGGGTGACCGCGTGCTGGTGGAAGTGGCGCGTCGCATCCGCCAGGTGGTGGATGCGGCCGACCTGCGCGGCGGGGAAATCTCGCGTTTCGGCGGCGATGAGTTCGTGCTCCTGCTCGAGCCGCGCGAAAGCGACGCACGCAACGTCTCGGCCTGCGCGGCGCGCATCGCGCAGGCGCTGGTGGTGGAACTGGCGCGTCCGGTACAGCTCGATACCGATGACCGCGTCTTCCTGGGCGCATCGATCGGCATCACCTTGTTCCCCAACGACGCCGCCAGCGCCGGCACGCTGATCAAGAATGGCGACATCGCCATGTACCAGGCCAAGACCGCAGGCAAGCACTGCTACCGCTTCTACAACCGCAGCATGGAGCAGGTGGTCGAGCGTCGCGTGCGGATGGAAAAGGAGCTGCGCAACGCATGGGTGCGCGGCGAGTTGACGGTGTGCTACCAGCCGGTGCTGCGGATGGCCGATCGCGCCATCGTCGGCGCCGAAGCGCTGCTGCGCTGGCAACATCCCGAATACGGCGTGGTCGCGCCCTCGGTGTTCATCGCGGTGGCGGAGGAATCGGGCCTGATCGAGCAACTGGGTCCACAGGTGATCCGCCAGGCCTGCATCGATGCGGTGCAGTGGCGTGCCGCCGCCGAGGCGAACGCCGCGCTGTTCGTTTCGGTCAACCTGTCGATGCGCCAGCTGCGCGATGCCTGGCTGCCGGAGCAGGTGACCGAGATCCTCTCGGAGGTCGGCCTGGCGCCGGACGGCCTGCACCTGGAACTCACCGAGACCGCGGTGCTGGACGAGGCGATCGACAGCCGCGGCCTGATGCGGCGGTTGCGCGATGCCGGGGTCAAGCTGTGGCTCGACGATTTCGGCACCGGTTTCTCCGGCCTGAACCACCTGCGACGGTTGCCGGTGGATGGCGTCAAGATCGATCGCGCGTTCGTGTCCGACATCCTGCACGATGCCGACGACCGCGCGCTGACCCGCGCCATCATCGGCATGGCGCAATCACTCGGGATCGTGGTGATCGCCGAAGGCATCGAGCAATCCGGCCAACACGAGATGCTGCGCGAAGCCGGTTGTGATTTCGGCCAAGGCTACCTGCTGGGCCGGCCGATGACCCATGAAGACTTCCTCAAACTGTTGCGCTGAAGGCGCGCGAGTGCCTCAGAACACGAAGATGTCGAGCCAGTGCGCGGCGCGCGTGGCCAGTTCGCCGGAGAGGATGCCGAACACCAGCACCGCCGCGCTGCCGAGGATCCAGCCAATCACCATCAACACGCCGTCATCCTCCAGCAACGCGAGCGCGATGACGAGCAGCAGCACGGCGAACACCACATTGGTGAACGGGATTGGCAGCGCGAGCAGGATGCCGAGCAGGATCAGCAGCGCGCCGGTGAAGATGTCGCCGAGCGGGTGATCGAGCAGGCCGCGCCAGCGTGGCCGTATCCAGCGCTCCATGCGCCCGAGCCAGCGGCCGAAGCGTTGGTCGAAGCGGATGATGAGGTCGCGATGCGGGCCGCGATGGCGCAGGAAAGCCGGCAGCCAGACCTGGCGGCGCAGCAGCAGCAGGTGCAGGCCGACCAGGATCACCACCGGGCTGCCGATCACCGCGGCCACGCCCGGGAACAGCGAAGGCGGGATCGCCAGGAACAGCAGCACGCCAAGGCCGCGCTGGCCCAGGCCCTCGAGCAGGCTGCCGAGTTGCAGGACGTCGTCGGGTGCGCCATCGGCCAGTCGGTCGAGCAGGGCGCGGGTGCTGTTGCCGCGCGCAGGCTCACTCATCGGCGGGGCCGGGCTCGTCCAGCCGTGCCAGCAACAGCTTGTCGATGCGTGGACCGTCCAGATCCACCACCTCGATCCGCCAGCCAGCCCATTCGATGTGTTCGCCGACGTGCGGGATGCGCCCGAACTGCGCGATCAGCATGCCGGCGGCGGTGTGGTAGTCGTGTTCGTTTTCGTCCGGCAGTCGGGCACTGCCGATCAACTCGCGCAGGTCGTCCACCGGCAGGCTGCCATCGACCAGCAGCGAGCCGTCGTCACGTACCACCACCATCGGTTCCTTGTCGTAGTGCTCGCTGGTCTGCAGGCGGCCGATCACCGCGCCCATCACGTCGTTGATGCTGACCATGCCGGTGATGTCGCCGTATTCGTCGACCACCAGCGCAAGCGACTGCTGTTCCTCGCGGAAGATCTCCAGAAGCTTCATCGCGTGGGTGGACTCCGAGACGAAGACCGCCTCGCGCAGTTCGCGGAACAGGTCGAGCCGGGTCTGGTCGAGGTCGTGCAGCAGCGATTTCACCTCGAGTACGCCGAGCACGTTCTGGTCGTTGCCGCGATACACCGGATAGCGCGAGAACGGCGTGGCGCGCATCGCCGCCAGGTTTTCATCGAAGTCGGCTTCGGCATCCAGCCAGGTGATGCGGGTGCGCGGGGTCATCAGGCTCTCGGCATCGCGATCGCCCAGGCGCATCACCCGCTGCATCATGTTGCGCTCGTCGTCGTCGATCACCCCCTGCTCGTGGCTCTCGCTCACCAGCAGCTGGATCTCCTCCTCGGTGATCGCGTTGCGGGCGTCGTCCTTGATCCCGAGCAGACGCAGCACGCCCCGGTTGATCGCGCCGAGCGCCAGGATGATCGGTTTGGCGAGGGTCGCCAGCGCATCGAGAGGTATCGCCACGGTGGCGGCGATCGCTTCGGGGTTGGTCAATGCCAGCCGCTTGGGGATGAGCTCGCCGAAGATCACCGAGCCGGCGGTGATCAGCGTCACCGCGGTGCCGATGCCGATCGGCCGCGCGTACTCCGATGCCGTCGGCCAGGCCGAGCCGAGCCACTGGGCGATCTGCTGGCCGATCGCCTCGCCGCCGAACACGCCGGTCAGGATGCCGATCAGGGTGATGCCGATCTGCACGGTGGAGAGCAGGTTGTCCGGATGCTCGGCCAATGCCAGCGCCTTGGCCGCGCCGCGCGATTCCTCGGCCATCTGCTTGAGGCGCAGCTTGCGCGAGGTGACCAGCGCCATCTCGGACATGGCGAAGAAGCCGTTCAGCGCGATCAGGGCGACGACGACCAGCAGCTCAAGCATCGGCCGGGCCTGCAGGCAGCGGATGCAAGCGGCCCGTGGGAGGGCGCGATGGGGAAGGCTCGTCGTCCATGGGGGTCGTGATCGGGTCGCCGGTAGCATACCAGCGCGTCGGCAGGCCCATGACGGGCTGCTCACGTTGTCATGATTTCGTCATAATACGCGCGCGCCACGCGGCGCCCTGACGAGTCCCCGCCATGTTCTCCCTGCAAACCATCTTCGGTTCCGGCAAACAATTCTTCGCCCTGCTGGACGAGGCGGCGGATGCCGCACACGAAAGCACCCGCGCCTTGTACGAGTTGCTGAAGGCGCCGGAGCATTTCCACGGGCTGGATGCCTTCAAGCTGGCGCGCCAGCGCGAACGGGTCGCCTCGGACAAGATCAACCAGGCGCTGGTGGACAGCTTCATCACCCCGATCGAGCGCGAGGACATCGAATCGCTGGGCAGCGCGCTGTACAAGATCCCCAAGCAGGTGGAGCGTTTCGCCGACCGCTTCGAGCTGGCCAAGCACCGCCTCGACGAGATCGACTTCGCGCCGCGCGCGGCGATGCTGGAGCAGGCGGCGGCGGTGGTCGTGCAGATGGTCGCGGAACTCCGCCACATGCGCCTTGAGCCGATGAGCAAGCTCAACGAGCGCCTGCGGTCGATCGAGATGGAGGCCGACCGGCTGATCCTTGAGTTGCACCGGGAGATCTATTCCGGGCGGATGGACGCGGCCGACATGTTCCTGCTCAAGGAATTCTTCGAGATCCTGGAAAAGGCGATCGACCGCTGCCGCGAGGCCGGCGTGGTCGCCTACCAGATCGTCCTCAAGAACAGCTGACGGGCGCATCGCCATGTTGACCCTGCTCCTGCTGGTGATCTTCGCCGCGCTGGTCTTCGAGTTCATCAACGGCTTCCACGACACCGCCAACTCGATCGCCACGGTCGTCGCGACCAAGGTGCTCTCGCCCGGCCATGCGGTGATCCTGGCCGCGACGATGAACCTGATCGGCGCGTTCGCCGGCACCGCCGTCGCCAAGACGATCGCCAGTGGCCTGATCGACACCGAGCTGGTCAACGTCACCTCGCAGGTGATCCTGTGCGCCTTGTCGGGTGCGATCACCTGGAACCTGATCACCTGGTGGTTCGGCCTGCCTTCATCGTCCTCGCATGCGTTGATCGGTGGGCTGTGCGGCGCCGCGCTTTCGGCCTCCAACAACAATTGGGCCTCGCTGATCTGGAGCCGGCTGAGCGACGAGGGCTGGACCAGGAACGCGGGCCTGTTGTGGAAGGTGGTGTTGCCGATGGTGACCTCGCCGATCGCCGGTTTCACCCTGGGATTCCTGATCCTGGGGCTGCTCTACGCGGTCATCTCGGGCATGGGCAAGGCGGGTGGCGCGTTGGCGCGGATGGCGCGCCCGCGCTGGGTCAATGCGTTCTTCGGCAAGGCGCAGATCGCCTCCGCCGCCTACATGGGTTTCGCGCACGGCAAGCAGGACGCGCAGAAGACGATGGGCATCATTGCCCTGGCGCTGTTCGGCGCGCAGCAGGCGGGCACGCTCGACCAGTTGCCGTCGTGGCTGGCCTTCATGCATCCGGACGGCGGCGAGAACGACATCGACAACTGGATCATCGCCACCTGCGCGCTGGTGATGGCCGCCGGCACGGCGATGGGCGGCTGGCGCATCATCAAGACCATGGGCCACAAGATGGTCAAGCTGCAGCCGATCGACGGTTTCGCCGCGGAAACCGCCTCGGCGACGATCCTGGTGACCGCCGCGCAGCTGGGCATGCCGGTTTCGACCACCCACAGCATCTCCACCGCGATCATGGGCGTGGGCTTCGGCAAGAACCCGCGCGCGCTGAAACTGGGCGTGATCGAGCGCATCATCTGGGCATGGATCCTGACCATTCCCGCGGCCGGCGGCATCGGCTACCTGATGTTCAAGCTGGCGCACTCGTTGGGCTGGACCTGATCGGCCCACCCGCGCGCCCGGGCCACTGCTGATGGCGGAGGCGGACGACCGTCGCGTGCGCATCCTGCAGGTGGTCAGGGCGATTCCCGCAGGACAGGTGCTGGGCTATGGGGAAGTCGCAAGGCGAGCCGGCCTGCCCGGGCGGGCGCGATTGGCCGCGAAGGTGCTGGCCGTGCACGACGACCCGAAGCTGCCATGGCACCGGGTGCTGCGCAGTGACGGACGGATCGCGTTTCCACCCGGCTCACGCGGCTTCCGCGAGCAGGCGAAGCGGCTGAAGGCCGAGGGCGTGGCGGTGATCGATGGCCGCGTGCGCGGCCAAAGGGCCGCCGCCGACCTGGACACGCTGGTTTGGGGGCCGGTCGACTGAGCGAGCGCCGTTCACCGGGCATGAGTAGGCTGAACCCCTATCATGGCAGCTCCGATGGAGCTGCCATGTTCAACCGTCTTCCCCCAGTCACCCGCGCCCTGTTGATCGCCAATGTCGCGGTATTCCTGCTGCAGTGGGGACTGGGCGAGGCGCGCATGGCCAGCTTCATGCTGTGGCCGCTGGGCGACCAGCCGAAGGCGTTCGCCTTCCAGCCGTGGCAGCTGCTGACCTACGGCTTCATGCATGGCGGCTTGATACACCTGCTGTTCAACATGCTGGTGCTCTTCATGTTCGGCGCGCCGCTGGAGCATGTCTGGGGGCAGAAGCGGTTCCTGATCTTCTACCTGGCCTGCGTGATCGGCGCCGGCCTGTGCCAGCTGGCGGTGGGGGCGTGGATGATGGGCGAAGGCCAGCCCGCCTATCCGACCGTCGGCGCCTCCGGCGGCGTGCTGGGCCTGGTGCTCGGTTATGGCCTGTTGTTCCCGCAGCAGAAGGTGATGATCTTCCCGATCCCGTTCTTCATCCCGGCACGGATCGCGGTGGTGCTGATCGGTGCGTTCGCCCTGTTCGCCGGTTTTTCAGGCGCGATGCCGGGCATCGCCCATTTTGCGCATCTGGGCGGGATGCTGACCGGCTGGATTCTGATCCGCTGTTGGCGCGGACAACCCCCGTTCGGCGGCGGCGGTCGTGGCCGACGCAAGCCGCATCTGAGAAGCGTCTAGCCGGGCAGTGGGCGGAAGGCGCATCGACCCACAAAGAAAACGGCGCATCGATTGATGCGCCGTTTGCACGCGTGGATGCGACGATCCGTGCTTCAGCGGATGCCTGGGTTCACCACACCTTGATCCGGCTGCTCTCCGGCGAGGCCATCGGTCCGGGCACCTTGCACTTGTATGCGGTCGCGAAGCCCGGCTGGTTGGCCAGCGTGGCATTGCTGCGCCATTGGCCGGGCGGCTCGCTGGACGCCGCGGCCAGCAGGGTCGCCGCCTCGATGCTCAGCTGCTGCGCCCACAGCTGCGACCAGCCGCGGTAGAACGCCATGCGGTTGTCCTCGCTGGCGCCGGGCAGGGCCTGCAGCAGCGCGCGCTCGGCCAGGTCCATTCCGGCGAAGTCGTTCAAGGCCTGTTCGCGGACGAGGCGGCCGTTGACGCGGGGGCCGCTGAGCATCGGGTAGGGCAGCGCATCGAATTGCGCGCCGGTGCGGGCCAGCAGGCCTTCCCAGGCGGCGACATCGGCCGGGGTCCACCAGTCGCGGACGTTGCCGTTGGCATCGATGCGGCGACCCTGCGCGTCGACCGCCTGGGTGAGTTCGTGACCGACCAGTGCACCGAAGCTGCCGTAATGACTGGACAGGTCCTGACCCATGTCCAGCACCGGCGCCTGCAGCACGGCAGCGGTGACGAGCAGCCGGTTCTGCGCCGGGTCATAGGCCAGTGCCGGCTCCTGCGGCAGCACGTCCCAGCGACGGTCGGCGTTGTTGCGGCCGATCCGGCGCATTTCCTCCCGGTGGCGCCAGGTCGAGGCGATCAGCATGTTGCTCCCGAAGCTGCCACGCCCCATCGGCTGGATGCTGTAGTCGAGGTCGCGCTTGGGCGTGCCGATTTCGATCCGGGTCCTGGCGAGTTTCGCGCGCGCCTCGGTCTTGGCGGCGGCACTCATCCATGGACTGGCGTCGATGCCGGAGGCGAGCGCATCGCGCACCTGGCCGGCGATGGTCTCGGCGCGACTGCGAGTGGTGGCGGGCAGGTAGCGGCCGGCGTATTCGCGGCCGAGCATCGGCCCGGCGGCGAGGTTGATCGCATTCAGCGTTTGCTTCCAGCGCGGCAGCGGGGCCTGCAGGCCCTGCAGCACCTGGCCGCGGAACTCGAAATCGGCATCGCGGAAACTCTTCGACAGGTACGGAGCCATCGCCACGCCGACCTGATAGCGCAGGTAGGCCTTCCACTGGTCCGGCTTGAGGCCGGCGACCAGGGTGTCGAGTTGCTGGAACATCTGCGGATTGGCGATCGAGACCACATCGTCAGTCACGCCCTGCGCGGTCAGGAACTCGGCCAGCTGCAGGTTGCGGTATTGCTTCTTGAGATCGGCGACCGGCATCGGCGCGTAGTTGCCGCGCGGGTCGCGCAGCGAAACCAACGGCCGCGATGCCTGGGCGATGCGGCTTTCCAGTTCGTACACCGCCTGGGTTTCGGCGGCCAGCTTGTCGGTCGGCGTGCCGGACAGCGTCAGGATTTTGCCGATGTAATTGCGGTAGCGCGCGATGATGCGCTGGGTATCGATGTCGGTGCGGGTGTAGAACGCCGGATCGGGCAGGGCGGTGCCGCCCTGGCTGAAATAGCCGATGTGGCGGTTGAGGTCGTTGAGGTCGATGTCGGCGCCGAAGTTGAACGCGACCGGGATGCCGACCTGGTGCAACGCGGCGATCGCCGGCGAGACATCCCGCGCGCGACGGATGCCGTTGATGCGGGTGATGAGCGGCGCGATCGGGTTGGCGGCGTCGGCCTCGACCGCGGCCTCATCCAGCCCGCTGGCCCAGAAATCCCCGAGCAGCTTCTGCACGTTGCCCTGCGGGGCCTGCATCGCGGAATCCAGCAGGTCGCGCTGCTGCTGCTCGCTGCGCGCGCGCAACTGGCCCAGCGCGGTGATCGTCGCAGTGCCGGCAGGCGCGG
>JAEWNY010000119.1 GCA_023461075.1 Pseudomonadota bacterium
TACGTTGTCGTTGAACGCGCCGAGGCACTGCACGATGAAGAACGGCAGGAAGCGGCGTTGCTTCAGCAACTGGAACTGGTTGTGCGCGGGCATCGGGCCTCCGGGGTTGGCGGGAGGATAGCGGAGGCAGATGTCGCTGCACGACGAGTACACTCTCCGCGCATCCATTCCGGCGCCGATGTCTCTGGCGTGCGACCCGGAAAACAAACCGGCTGTACCAGGGGGCGACAAACATGGCAAACGTAAGCAAGGCCAGGACAGGTGTACTGATCCGAAAACTGTTCGAGATCCTCATGGCCCAGCCGGAGGGCATGCGAGCCTCGGATGCGATGACCGCGCTTGCCAATTCTGTCCAGATGACCGCCTACGAAGCCGGTGAATACGACTCAGGCGGCCGCCGTTTCGACAAGATCGTCCGTTTCGCCACAGTCGACTGCGTCAAGGCGGGCTGGTTCCTGAAAGAGAAGGGCATCTGGTCGATCACCGATGAGGGCAAGCAAGCCTATCTCGCCATCCACGACCCGGAACAGTTCTACCGCAAGGCTGTCGAGCTGTATTGGAAGTGGCGGAAAGCGCAGCCCTCGGAAGATGTCGGTGATGTGGATGCCGACATCGAATCGGAGGCGACCAAGTCCGCGAGCATCACGCTGGAAACTGCCGAAGAGGCGGCATGGGGTGAGATCGAGGGCTATCTGTCATCGATGAACGAGTACGATTTCCAGAAGCTCATTGGCAATTTGCTCGATGCCATGGACTACCACGTCGCATGGATCGCGCCGCCCGGGAAGGATGGCGGCATCGACCTGATCGCTTTCAACGATCCGTTGGGTACGCGTCCTCCACGCATCAAGGTCCAGGTCAAGCGCAACGCGAAATCATCCAGGATCGACGTTATCGGCTTGCGCAGCTTCATGGCCGTGCTGGGAGATGACGATGTGGGTCTGTTCGTGGCGCTCTCCGACTTCACCAAGGATGCCGAGCTGGAGGCGCGGCAGGCGAACCGGCGCGTGACCCTGATAGATGCCACGCGCCTGGTCGAACTCTGGACAGAACACCACGACAAGCTTGATGACCCGGCACGGCGTCGATTTCCTTTGAAGCCGGTCTGGTTCCTTGCTGCGGGCGATTGACACCCAGCGATAAGCCTTAGCCGTCGTTTACAGGCCGCATCCCCTCCGCCGCCACGATCAGTTCCGGAAAAAACCTCTCGAACGCCGCATCGATCTCGCGCTCATGCGTGCGCAATATCGGCAGGCAATCGACCAGCTTGTCTGCATTGCGCGAGAGCCGGCTGGAGATGCCGCGCACCACACCGTCCACACCGTCGCGATCGGCATAGCCGCCCAGCCAGTCATGCGCCGCCATGACTGGCGCGATGCGGCGCAGTCCCGGTGGCAGCACCGCGCGATACTCATGCAGCACGCGGTACACGCGCGTGGTGAAGTCTTCCAGCGGCGTGTCGTTCCAGCGCGGCCAGTCGCGCGCCAGCCGGTGGTCGAAGTAGACATCCAGCACGATGCCGGCATAGCGGCGCAGCTCGCCGAACAAGGCGCGCGCCGCGACCACCTGAGGATGCGCATCTGTATAGACATCGATGCGACGGTGGCGAATGATCTCCGCGCGGATCGGTTCCGGCCAATCCGCCAGCGCCGCGTTGCCGCGCACGAAATCGCCCAGCAGCCCGCCCAGCAGCGCTTCGTCCGTGTGCCGGGCCAGCCAGCAGTGGGCGAGGTAGTTCATGCACCGATGGTATCGCCCTCGCTTGTCGCGCGAGGCGGTCCGCTTGCTGGCATCATCCACGCCACACGCCGTTCGAGCGGCAAAGGGAGGGCATCATGGGGCGCGACATCCTGAAATACGGCGTCATCGCCGGATCGGTCTGCGTGGTGGCGATGTGGGCCACGCTGCTGGCGTTCCGCGGCGCGATGCCGCATGGCGCGATGGGCATGGCGATCGGCTACGTCGGCATGCTGGTCGCCTTGAGCGCGGTGTGGTTCGGCATCCGTCACCATCGCGACGCCCATCTGGGCGGGACGATCCGCTTCTGGCCGGCATTCGGCTTAGGTCTTGGCATTTCGTTCGTCGCCGCGCTGTTCTACGTCGCCTCGTGGGAAGTGGCGAACGCGACCGTGGCCAGCAACTTCACCGCGGACTATGCGGCGGCTGCGCTGGCCGAGGCCAAGGCCGAAGGTGCCGATGCCGCGGCACTGGCGAAGATGCAGGCCGACATGGACGGCTTCGCCGATTACTACGCCAATCCGCTGTTCCGCCTGCCGATGGTGTTCGCCGAGATCTTCCCGGTCGGCGTGCTGGTGTCGCTGGTCTCGGCGTTGTTGCTGCGGCGTTCGCGCAAGGGCTGATCGCCCGGCGCGACAGCAGCGCCGCGTTGTCAGCGACCGATCGCCCGCCAGCCGATGTCGCTGCGGTGGAATTCGCCGTCCCAGTGGATGCGCTCGACCGCGGCATAGGCCACGCGCTGGGCATCGGCGACGGTATTGCCGAGCGCGCAGGCGCAGAGCACGCGTCCGCCGCTGGTGACGACGTTGCCGGCGCCATCGAAACCTGTGCCGGCGTGGAAGACCTTGCTGTCGCTGGGCAGGGCATCGTCCAGCCCGTGGATGATGTCGCCGGTGCGCGGGGTGTCGGGATAGTTCGCCGCGGCCATCACCACGCCTAGCGAACACTGCGGGTTCCAGCTGGCGGATACCTCGTCCAAGCGGCCACTGATCGCGGCTTCGACCAGGTCCAGCAAGTCGCTGTCGAGCCGCAGCATCACCGGCTGGGTTTCCGGGTCGCCGAAGCGCACGTTGAATTCGATCACCTTCGGTGCGCCGGTGGCATCGATCATCAAGCCGGCGTAGAGGAAGCCGGTGAACGGCACGCCATCCTTGATCATGCCGGCGACGGTCGGTTCCACCACTTCGCGCATCACCCTTGCATGCACCTCGGGAGTGACGACGGGCGCCGGCGAGTACGCACCCATGCCGCCGGTATTGGGGCCAGTGTCGCCATCGCCGACGCGCTTGTGGTCCTGCGATGTCGCCATCGGCAGCGCCGTCTTGCCATCGACCATCGAGATGAAGCTGGCTTCCTCGCCTTCCAGGAATTCCTCGATCACCACGCGCGCGCCCGCGGCACCGAAGGCGTTGCCGGCCAGCATGTCGCGCACGGCGGCTTCGGCCTCGGACAGCGTCATCGCCACGATCACGCCCTTGCCGGCGGCGAGGCCATCGGCCTTGATGACGATTGGCGCACCTTTGCCGCGCACATCGGCCAACGCCGCATCGACATCCTCATGCACCGCGTAATGCGCGGTGGGGATGCCGTGGCGGGCCAGGAAATCCTTGGCGAAGGCCTTGCTGCCCTCCAGCTGCGCGGCTGCGGCAGTCGGTCCGAAGATGCGCAGTCCCTCGGCGCGGAAACGATCGACCACGCCGGCGACCAGCGGCGCTTCCGGGCCGACCACGGTGAGTGTGATGTCTTCCTCGTTGACCAATTGCAGCAGGCCGTCGATGTCGGTTGCGTTGACCGCGACATTTCGGCACTTCGGCTCGCGCGCGGTACCGGCATTGCCGGGCGCGACAATCACCTCGTCTACCCGCGTGGAGCGCGCGAGTTTCCAGGCCAGCGCATGTTCGCGGCCGCCGGAACCGATGACGAGGAGTTTCATGCGCTGGCATCCGCTGCAGGTGAGCGGGAGATTTTACCGGCCACATGCATGGCGATGCAGGGGCGGGATTGCATGCAGCAAGTTCAGCCGACCAGTTGCGCCGAATCGACCTCCTGCAGGCCGGGCTCGGTGCGCGTGCGGCGCGCGGCCGTCAATCCTCGCTCCAGTCGTCTTCGCAGGTTTCGCGCTTGAGGATGCGCGGCACCCGATAGACCCCGGCGGCATCGTCGAACTCGACCCGATGCACGGCGCTGGCCTGGCTGCCGCAGGCCGGCCCGCTTTCGGTGACGATGAGCGGCCAGACCGCCCCGGCGGCGGTGCGATCAGGGGTGATGTCGAAGTCGATGTCGAAGGCCTTGGGCGAGGTGCACGGCTTGTCGTCGTCGCAGTCGGGAATGCTGCCGAGATTGCTGATGCCCGAACGCATGAAGCCGGTGTCGCGGAAGCCGCTGCCGCGCGGGACGACGAAGCTGGTGCTCTGGGTGCTGTAGCCCATGTTGGTGAAGCCGGATTCGACCTCGAAGCCCCAGGTATCGGGGCCGAGCTGGACGGCGTCCACCTCGCCGGGGAAGCCCATGCTGCCGTATGCCTCCATGTGTGCCCTGGACTTGGCGAGGACTTGGCCGCCTTCGGACTGCAGCATGAAGAAATCGTTGATGCCCGGCGTCGGGTGGCCGGCATCGGCCACCGTGCCACACACGGCGACAAGGCGCGTCGGCACGCCGGCCAGGGTGACGGTCTCGTCCTCGCAGACTTCGCGGGTCACGTCCTCCTCGCTGCCGACATCGTCATCGCGGTAGGCGGCATCGATCGGCACGGCTTTCCATTCGCCCTTGAGCCTGGCGCTGGCGCCGTAGATCGATGCGAGGAAGCCCTGCATCGCGGCATCATCCACAGCGGCGCCGGTAGTGGCCGACGGTGCAGCGGCACTCTCGGTGGGCGAGGCGGTTGCCCGGTCGGTCGGCTCCGATGTCGGCGCATTGCAGGCGGACGCCAACGCGATGGCGAGGCAGCTCGCGGTGAAGGGGAGGGCCTTTTTCATCGGAATGTCCCTTGATGTTCGAATCAGACGCGACTAGCGCAGGGGTTTGGGGGCCGCTCGGCGACGCGACTGCAGCGCGCGGCCCAGCGACACGGTCAAGGTGAGCACGGTGAGCGGGATGACGAACCAGGTCATGGCGATGCGGAAGTCCTCGAGCGCGTCGTGGCCCTGTGCACCCAGTAGCAGGTAGACCGTGTAGGCCACGTAGTAACCGAGGAAGACGACGCCCTCCCAGCGCTTGATGCAATGGCCGGTGAAGAAGATCGGCAGGCAGGCCACGGCCACGGCCACCATCACCGGCAAGTCGAGGTTGATCGCCGGCCGCGACACCGGCACGCCACCGCTGGCGACGATCGCGGTCAGGCCGAGCACCAGCAGCAGGTTGAGGATGTTGCTGCCGACCACGTTCCCCACCGCCAGGTCGCGCTCCCCGCGCACCGCGGACATGATCGAGGTGGCGATCTCCGGCAACGAAGTGCCGATGGCCACCACCGTCAAGCCGATGACTAGATCGCTCAACCCCAACGCGGTGGCGACCTGGGTCGCCGCATCGACCAGCCAGCGGGCACCGAGCACCAGCAGCAGCAGTCCGGCGACCATGAACAGCACAAGCTTCCACTTGGCGTGAGATTGCGTGTCCAGGGCCGGGCTGGCCGCCTGTTCGGGCGCGCGCTTTGCCGCGCGCAGCAACAGCAGTATGTACGCGATGGCCGCCCCCACCAGCAACAGGCCCTCGCTGCGCGAGATGCGCCCGTCCAGCGCCATCCAGAACACCGCGAGCGAGGCAGCGAGCATCACCGGCACGTCCAGCCGCACCAGCTGGCGGGCCACCACCAGCGGCGTGATCACCGCCACCAGGCCCAGGATCAGCAGCACGTTGGCGATATTGCTGCCGATGATGTTGCCCATTGCAAGGTCCGGCGTGCCCCGGAGCGCGGCGCCCAGGCTGATCGCCAGTTCCGGCGCACTGGTGCCCATCGACACCACGGTCAGGCCGACCACCAGTGGCGTGATGCCCAACGCCAGCGCCAATCGCGAAGCACCGCGCACCAGCAGTTCGGCACCGACCAAAAGCGCGGCCAGACCACCGACGAACAACAGCAACAGGCCCATGTTCGGCGTGCCATGAATGAGGAAGGCGCATCCTTGCAGATGCGCCTTCAATGCCGCGTGCAGGCGAGCATCGACCTCTAGTGGCGGAAGTGGCGCACCCCGGTGAAGACCATCGCGATGCCGTGTTCATTGGCGGCATCGACCACCTCGTTGTCGCGCATCGATCCGCCGGGCTGGATCACCGCCTTGATGCCGGCAGCGGCGGCGGCATCGATGCCGTCGCGGAACGGGAAGAACGCGTCCGAGGCCATCACCGAGCCGGGCACGGCAAGGCCCGCTTCCTCCGCCTTCAACGCGGCGATCTTCGCGCTGACCACGCGCGACATCTGCCCGGCACCGATGCCGATGGTGCGGCTGTCGCGGGCGTAGACAATGGCGTTGGACTTGACGAACTTGGCGACGCGCCAAGCGAACAGCAGGTCATCGAACTGCTTGTCCGTGGGCGCAAGTTCGGTGACGACCTTCAACTCTTCGCGCGAGACTTCGCGGTCGTCTGCGGTCTGCATCAGCAGGCCGGAACCGATGCGCTTGACGTCGATGAAGCCGGGGCTGCGCGTGGCCATCGCGATGCGCAAAACGCGCACATTGGCTTTTTTCTTTGCGTATTCGAGCGCAGCCTCGTCGTAATCCGGCGCGATCAGCACCTCGACGAACTGGCGGTCGAGGATCGCCTTGGCGGTCACGCCATCCAGCTTCGCGTTGAAGGCGATGATGCCGCCGAAGGCGCTGGTCGGGTCGGTGGCATAGGCGAGTTCGTAGGCATCGCCGCAGGCCACGCCCATCGCCACGCCGCAGGGATTGGCGTGCTTGACGATGACGCAGGCCGGCGCCTCGAACTGGCGCACGCATTCCCACGCCGCATCGGCGTCGGCGAGGTTGTTGAAGGACAGTTCCTTGCCCTGCAACTGGGTGAAGGTCGCCAGCGAGCCGGGCGCGGGCGCAAGGTCGCGGTAGAACGCGGCTTGCTGGTGCGGGTTCTCGCCATAGCGCAGGTCCATCATCTTGATGAAGTTGCCGTTGGCCTGCGCGGGGAACGAAGTCACTTCGCCCTCGTCGCCGAGTGATGACAAGAGGTCGCTGATGCGCGCGTCGTATTGCGCGACGCGATTGAACGCGGCGACGGCAAGTTGCCAGCGCGTGCGGCCGGACAGCGCACCATGGGTGCTTTTCATCTCATCGATGATCGATGCGTATTGCGCCGGATCGGTCGCCACCGCGACGCGGGCGAAATTCTTCGCCGCCGAACGCAGCATCGCCGGCCCGCCGATGTCGATGTTCTCGATCAACTCGTCGAAGCCGACGCCGGCCTTCATCGACACCTGCTCGAATGGATACAGGTTGAGCACCAGCAGGTCGATCGGCGCGATGCCGTGCTCGGCCATCACCGCGTCATCGGTGCCGGCGCGCCCGAGCAGGCCGCCATGCACCTTCGGGTGCAGCGTCTTGACCCGGCCATCCATCATTTCCGGGAAGCCGGTGAGATCGCTCACGTCCTGCACGGCAAGCCCGGCATCGCGCAACGCTTTCGCGGTGCCGCCGGTGGAAACGAGTTCGGCGCCCTGCGAAGCCAGCGCTTGCGCCAGGTCGATCAGGCCGGTCTTGTCGGAGACCGAGAGCAGGGCGCGACGAACGGGGCGGGATTCGCCGAGGACGGGCTTGAGCGACATGCGATGGGAGGCGCGAAGGAAGGCCTTCCATTATAGGTGGGCGCGATGCGGCGCCCGAGCCGTCGAGTGTCAATCGATGCCGTAATCGCGCAGCTTGCGGCGCAGAGTGGCGCGATGAATGCCGAGCAGGTCGGCGGCACGGCTCTGGTTGCCTTCGCAGTGGTTCAGCACTTCAACGAACAGCGGGATCTCGACTTCGCGCAGGACCACGTCGTGCAGGTTGGTGGTGCCGCAGCCGTCGAGATCGCCGAGATAGCGTCGGACCGATTGCGATACATGCTCACGCAGCGGCGTGTGCGGCGGGTTCTGGCGATTGGGCACGGCGATTCCATTTCCCCCGGAAACCGCCGACGCGCAGGACCACATGGCGGGCGCGCAGTCTAGCGCGGGCGGCCGGCCGGGTCACTGAATGCGACGGGTGTCGCCGACTGGAACGCGAAATCGAAGGCCACCGCCGCGCGCTCGGGCTCGCGCACGTGGAAGCGCACGCTTGCGGTCTGTCCGGCACCGAGCTGGGCCGGATGCTGCGCCGGCAGGTACTCAGCGGGCGTGAGCGCGCGTTGCGCCAGCACTTCGCCACCCGCGTCCTTCAAGCTCAATACCAAGACCGGCCATTCCTGCGGCCACGGTGCTTCGTTGCGGAAGCCTCCGACCACGCGCAATACGCCGGGCATCGAAGGCTCCGCGCGGACATCGTGTTCGAGCATGCGGAAGGCACTGGAATCGCGCCACGCCGGCACGCTGCAACCGAGCACCGCGCAGGCACGTTCGGCCAGCGGTCGCGTACGCGCATCCGCCGCCAAAGAGGCGCGCCCGGCGACCAGCAGCATCACCATCAAGGTCACCAGCAAGACGCCGCAGGCCAGCCATATCCATTTCTCCGCGCGCGGCCTTTCAGCCGGCTGGGCGGCGAAACTGGGCGTGTCGATGCCGCGCGGATCGGATTCCGTCGTCATGCAGGCAGCTTAACCGCGGCGCCGTCCGCTGATGCGGATCCAGTCGCCGTCCTGGGCGACGGCAAGATCTTCGAACCACGCCGCATAGCGCGTGATGAGTTCGTGCTGCTGGCCGGCGAGAATGCCCGACATCGCAAGCAAACCCTGCGGCGCGACGCTTGCGGCGATGTCCTCCGCCAGCGCATCCAGTGCGGCGGCGAGTATGTTGGCCACCACCACCGGATAGCGGCGCTTGGGCGCTTCGTCGGGCAAGTACACATCGACCCGCTCCAACAGCCCGTTGCGCTCGGCATTGTCGCGGGTGGCGATGATCGCCTGCGGATCGTTGTCGATGCCGACCGCGCGTCGCGCGCCCAGCTTGGTCGCCGCGAGCGCGAGGATGCCGCTGCCGCAGCCGAAATCGAGCACCTCTGCGTCGTGCAGCCACCCATCGGCGGCCAATGCATCGAGCCAGGCCAGGCACAGCGCGGTGGTGGGGTGTGTACCGGAGCCGAACGCGAGGCCGGGATCGAGCCGCACCACCGCCGCATCCGCGTCCAGCGCCTCGACCGGCAGGTCGTGGTTCCACGGCACGATCCAGGTCCGCTCGCCGAAACGCATCGGCTGGAACCGGTCCAGCCATGCGCGTTCCCAATCCTGGTCCTCGACGATATCGAACACGGCTTGCGACCAGTCCAGCGTCGCATCGAGCGATTGCAGCTCCGACAGCAGCCATTCGCGGTCGGTCTCGCCATCGAACAGGGCCGCCAGCATCATCTGGCCCCACAGCGGCGTCTCGCCGACGCCCGGCTCGAAGATCGCCTGCTCGTCCGGGGTCTCGGCATCGGCGTCCTGCAAGGTCACCGACAACGCGCCGGCATCCTCCAGCGCCGCCTCGATGCGCGGATGGTCGGTCTTGGACACCGGCAGGGTGAGTTGCAGCCAGGCCATCAGCCGAATTTCAGCGAACGCTCCTTGCTTTCGGCAAGGCGCTTCTCGAGGTAGTGGATGTTCTGCTCGCCCGCCGCGAAACCCGCATCGGCCAGGATGCGTTGCTGCAGCGGGATGTTGGTCTTGATGCCATCGACCACCATTTCGGACAACGCCACGCGCATGCGACAGATCGCCTGCTGGCGGTCTGCGCCGTGGACGATCAGCTTGCCGATCATCGAATCGTAGTTAGGCGGCACGCGATAACCTTCGTACACATGCGAGTCCACGCGCACGCCGGGGCCACCGGCGGAATGGAAATGCGTCACCAGACCGGGTGAGGGCATGAACGTGTCGGGGTCCTCGGCGTTGATGCGGCATTCGATCGCATGGCCGGTGAGCACCACGTCGCTCTGCTTGATCGAGAGCTTGCGGCCGGCGGCGATCAGCAACTGCTCGCGGACCAGGTCGATGCCGGTGACCATCTCGGTCACCGGGTGCTCGACCTGGATGCGGGTGTTCATTTCGATGAAGTAGAAGCGGCCGTCCTCGTAAAGGAACTCGAAGGTGCCGGCGCCGCGATAACCAATGCGGATGCAGGCCTCGACGCAGACCTTGCCGATCTCCTCTCGCTGCTCGGGCGTGATGCCGGGCGCCGGCGCTTCCTCGACCACTTTCTGGTGGCGGCGTTGCATCGAGCAATCGCGCTCGCCGAGGTGGATCGCGCTGCCCTGGCCATCGGCCAATACCTGGATCTCCACATGGCGCGGGTTCTCCAGGAATTTCTCCATGTAGACCATGTCGTTGCCGAACGCGGCGCGGGCCTCGCTCTGGGTGGTGGCGATGGCGTTGACGAGCGCGGCTTCGGAATGCACCACGCGCATGCCGCGACCGCCGCCGCCGCCCGCCGCCTTGACGATCACCGGGTAGCCGATTTCGCGGGCGATCCTGATGTTCTCTTCCGCATCCTCGCCGAGCGGGCCGCCGCTGCCGGGTACGCAGGGCACGCCGGCGGCCTTCATTGCGCGGATCGCCTCGACCTTGTCGCCCATCAGCCGGATGGTGTCGGCCTTGGGCCCGATGAAGACGAAGCCGGATTGCTCGACGCGCTCGGCGAAGTCGGCGTTCTCGGACAGGAAACCGTAGCCGGGGTGGATCGCCTGCGCATCGGTGACCTCGGCAGCGGCGATGATCGCCGGCATGTTGAGGTAGCTCTCGCTGGAGGCGGCCGGGCCGATGCAGACCGATTCATCGGCCATCGCCACGTGCTTGAGGTTGCGGTCGACGGTGGAGTGAACGGCGACCGTGCGGATGCCCAGCGCCTGGCAGGCGCGGACGATGCGCAACGCGATTTCGCCGCGGTTGGCGATGACGACTTTATCCAGCATCGGCATGGCTCAGCCGATCACGAACAGCGGCTGGTCGAACTCGACCGGCTGGCCGCTCTCGCACTGGATCGCGAGCACCGTGCCGGCGACCTCGGACTCGATCGGGTTGAACATCTTCATCGCCTCGATGATGCCGAGGGTGTCGCCGACCTTGACCGCCTGGCCCACGCTGACGAAGGCTGGCTTGTCCGGCGCCGGCGAGGCATAGAAGGTGCCGACCATCGGTGCGCGCACCACGTTGCCGGCCGGCAGTTCCGGCCCCGGTTTGGGCGCGCCGCCGGTGGCAGCCTCGACCGGGGAATTCATCGGCATCGGCGCGGCGGGCGCGGCGACCGTCGCGGGGGCGGCGTGCATGACCGGTGCCGGCATCGCCACCATGCCGCCGTTGCGCGAAAGGCGCACCGATTCCTCGCCTTCCTTGATCTCGATCTCGTTGAGGTTGGATTCTTCCAGCAGGTCGATCAGCTTCTTGATCTTGCGCAGGTCCATGGCAGGTCTCGTGTCGTGCTAGTTGGATGGGTTCGCCGCCAGCGACTGGCGGGCCTTGTCGAAGGCGTGCAGGTAGCCGTCCACGCCGAAGCCTGCGATCACCGCCTGGGCCAGGTCGCTGAAATAGCTGTGCTGGCGGAACGGCTCGCGGGCGTGCGGGTTGGACAGGTGGATCTCGATGAATGGGATGGCGACCGCAGCCAGCGCATCGCGCAGTGCCAACGAGGTATGGGTGAACGCGGCCGGGTTGATCAGGATGTAGGCGGTGCCGTCATGCGCCGCCGCCTGTACCCGATCGATGAGTTCGTGTTCGGCGTTGGATTGCAGGCATTCGACGACGATGCCGGCCTTTTCGCCGCGTTGGCTCAAGTTCGCCTCGATCTCGGCCAAGGTCGTGCGGCCATAGACGGACGGCTCGCGGTTGCCGAGCAGGTTGAGGTTGGGGCCGTTGAGGACCAGCAGTCGCGGCATCGTCCAAGGTCGGAACCGATCAAGGGCGGCAGTGTGCGCCAATCCGGAGATGCTGTCCAGATCGCCGATGTTGGGCGAAATTCAAGCGAATGTTTGATGTCGTTGCATCCGTCCCAAAAAGAACGACCCGCCAAGGCGGGCCGTTCGGCATTGCTTGACGCTCGGCGTGGATCAGACCGACAGGTCCTTCTCGACGTCGGCGGTCTTCATGCGGGCCAAGGCCAGGTTGGCGCGGTCCTTCAGCAGCACGACGTAGATGAACAGGCCTTCCTTGTTCTTCATCGGGCGGATGATGTGGTACTGGCTCGACAGCGTGATGAGGATGTCCTCGATGCCTTCGCCCTTCAGGCCGAGCGACTTCATCGTCTTCATCTTGGCGCGCACCACTTCGGTGTTGCCCGCACCGGCGAGGTCGAGGTCGAGGCCCGAGCCGGCCTTGCCGAGCACGAGGCCGCTGTTGTAGTCGACGAGGGCGCAGGCGACGGCGCCATCGATGGTCATGATCTGGGCAAGCGATTCTTGGATATTGGCCATGGTGTTTCCCCTAAGGATGTTGGTTGGTTGATAAAGAAGTAAGCACCATCTTTTTGCAGTAAGACCGGGAGCGCGGTGCCTACGCGCCGGTTTTTTTTGAAATGGTCGGTCAGCCGGCGACGAACGCCATGCCGGCCAGGGATTGCGCGCAGTAGCGGGCCTGCGCCGAGACGATGCCGACGTTGGCCTCGTGGTTGGCGGCGGTGAGCAGCACCATCCGGTTGCCAGGTGCAGGCAGGCGCTGGACCACGGCGATGCCGTTCTCGGTCGAGATCAGCACGTCGCGGAAGTTCTCCTGACCCAGCTCCTTGGCGAGCGTCTCGCCAAGGCCGCAGAGCGAGCCGGTGATCGCCGCAAGGCGGGAGGAGTTGACCTCGCGCCCGACCTGCACGCGAGCCAGCTGCATGCCGTCAAGGCTGGACAGCACCATGCAATAGGCGCCGGGGATCGACTCGACGGCATCCTTCATCCGCTGCAGGCATTCGGCCTCGCGCGCGAGCGGGAAGAACTTGGCCCAGCGACGCTGGTCGATGTTGGCGTCATGCGGCATGGGCGGCTCCGGCGGCGGGGCGGTCAAGGACTTCCATCAGCAGGTTGAGTGCATACAGGACGTCACGCTTCTGGCGGGGATCGATCTCGATCACCGGCATATCGTAGCCGCGTTCACGCACGTGCTTGGCGAAGCGCTGGGTGGAGTAGTCGAAGGTGGCCTGGTCGACGTGGGTGACCACCAGCAGGCTGGTCGTCGTGCGCAGGGTGTCGGCGAAGCTGTCGAGGTAGCCGTCCAGTTCCTGCAGCGGCGCCGGGTGGCGGGCATCCAGGAAGAAAAGCGCACCGATCGCGCCATCGGAAATCATCGGCCAGATGAACTCGAAACGGCCCTGGCCGGGGACGCCGTACAGGCGCACCACGTCGCCGCCATCCAAGGTCATTTCACCGAAATCCAGTGCGACGGTGGTGAGGCGGTTCTCGTCCGAGGCGGCCACGTCAGTGCTGACCGGCGGGTGGTCGCTGATGGTCTTGATGGCGGTGGATTTGCCGGCGCCGGGCGGGCCGACGAACACGATCTTGAGATCGCGGTCTTCGTTGTTCAGGCTCATGGTCAGGCCGCCAGTGCGCGCAGGCGCATCCGCAGTCGGCCGAGCAGGCCGGTCGGCGCGGCTTCTGCCGGGCGCTTGGGCGCGACCGGCATCTGCACGACGACATTGTTCTCGGTGACGCCGGATGCAACGACGCGGGCGTGGCGGTAGCTCAGCAGCAGCGACAGGCCGTGGCGAGCGCGTGCCGGGGCGATGCCGGCATCGATGGCTGCGTTGCGCAACTCGGCGATCGTCATCGTGCGACGCGAGAGCTGGCCGAGCACCGACAGCCATGCCAGGTTGTCGGCTTGCACCGAAAGGTTCGGCCAGGTGTCGAGGGTGACGCGGGCCTGCTCGTCCTCGTGCCAACGCGACAGGGCCGGGGCCGTGTCATCGGTGGCGGCCAAAGACCAACACAGCTGTTCGACGCCGACCGGAAACAACACGCTGCCCTTCGCGGTACGTGCAGCGAAATCGGCAGCATCGACGTTGCTGACGCGGGCGATGGTGTCGCCCTGCAGCATCGACAGCATCGACACCGGTGAGTCCGACAGATGGGCAGTGGCGTAGCGGCCATCCAGCAGGATGGTGCGACCCGAACGCAGGGTGATTTCGATCGGGCCCTGGCGCTTGCGGCCGAGCAACAGGCCCAGCAGGGATTCTTCGTTGCTGCCCATCACGGGGGCGGCGACGGACGGAGCGAACGCAGCCACATTGCTGGTGCTGGCGATTGGTGCCGGGGCGGCGGACTGGCCTTCATGGGCCAGGATGCCGTCGATCAACCCCTGCAGGGCTTCGGACAAGGGCACCAGGCGCATCGGGCGCTCGAGCTTGGCCTCGCCAAAGGCACTGACCACGGCGATCGCATTCGCGTCGCTGTCGCTCGGCTTGAGGGTGATGTCGGCGGTCTCGCGCTGCACCACCACGCACGGCACCTGCAGATGCGAAGACAGCACGCGCATCGACACCTGGGCATGGCTCTGTTCGCTGCTGGGCAGCAGGCCGATGGCCAGTTCGATCGGGGGGTGGGACTGCAGGGCCGAAGCGTTCATCTCACGGGTTCCAGTGAAATCGGGGGTATGGCGGATAGAGCAATCTGCGTGCCAACCCCGGATCGGCTTGGCATGCCGGGCGGCTGGCGGTCCCGGAAGCAGTAAGACCCAGGGGGATTTAGGGGCCAGAAGGCTAGATTGCGTCATGGGTGTACCAAAAACGCTCTATCACAGCGCATTCAGCGAACTCAGCGTCCCGAATTTGGAACAGTTTCACTATTGGCGTCCATCCGGGTCAGTATGTGACCAATCCGCGATTTCCGAGGCTGACGCAAACGGGCCTACCCGTTGCCGACGCACGATGCCGCGTGCGTCGATCAGGATCGAATAGGGCAGCACGCCCGCCGGGTTGCCAAGCGCGACCCCCGCGTCACGATCGCCGGCATCGTCCCGGTAGTGCGGGTAGGGCGAGGGTCGCCGGGCCAGCCACGCGCGCACCGCCTCGGTCTCGTCCAGCGCGATGCCGATGACCTGCACACCCTGCGCGCCCTCGGCTTGCGCGAAGTCGGCCAGCTCCGGCATCTCCTTCACGCAGGGCGGGCACCAGGTCGCCCAGACATTGATGAGGACCGGCCGGCCGACAGGCAGCGGCAAGGCCAGCCGTTGCCCTTCAAGGGTGCTGACTTGGACGGGTGGCAAGGGGTGGTCGCGCTGGGCGACCCGCATGCCCTCAGGGGCGGGCTTCTGGATCGCCGCCTGCAGCGCGCGCTGGCCCAGTTCGGTGCGCCACAGTGGACCGGGGCCTTTGGCGATGAACGCGGCGGCCAGACCGCACAGGCCGGCGATCACGGCGATCAGCAGCAGGTTGCGGGTTTCGCGGGTCAACGCGCCGGGCCCGAGGCGCGCGCCAGGGCATCACGCGCGATCGCCGGAGTCAGCAGGGCGGGCAGGATCTCCGGTTCCCCGCCGCCGCGTGGATACACCACGTAGAGCGGCAGGCCGACCGCGCCGTGCTGGCGCAGGAAGGCGGAGATGCGCGGGTCGATGTCGGTGTGGTCGCCGACCATGTAGACCGCGCCAGCCTGGCGCAGCGCGTCGCGGAACCCCTCACGGGCCAGCACCGCGCGCTCGTTGGCCTTGCAGGTCACGCACCAGTCGGCGGTGATGTTGACGAACACCGGCCGGCCTTCGGCGCGGAGTTTGGCGAGCGTTTCCGGCGAGAACGCGATGCGCTCGCCTGCCTCGCCCTGCGCAACCGGGGCCGCCGTGGACACCGCTGAAGCGTGCGCCTCGCGTTGCAGGCTGCCGATCGCATGCACGCTCAATGCGCTGCCGGCCAGCGCGATCAATGCCAGCGCCAACGCCCAGCGCCGGCCGTCGCGTCGGCCGCGGCTCCAGGCCCACAATGCCATCGCCAGCAGGATGGCGGCCATCGCCCACAAGCCCATCGCATCGGCGCCGCGCTGCTGCGCCAGCACCCAGACCAGCCACGCGGCGGTGGCGTACATCGGGAAGGCGAGGAATTGCTTCATCGTCTCCATCCAGGCGCCGGGCCTGGGCAACCAGCGGGCAAGCGCGGGGATGAACCCGATCAGCAGGAACGGCAACGCCAGTCCCATCCCCAGCATCAGGAAGACGGCCATCGCCAAGGGTGCGGGCGCCAGGAACGCGTAGGCCAGTGCGGCGCCCATGAACGGTGCGGTGCACGGCGTGGCCAGCACCACCGCCAGCACGCCGGTGAGGAAATCACCGCGCGGGCTGCTGCGGTCGGCAGGGGACAGCCCTGAAGCCGGCACCGACACGTTCGCGTACCACAGGCCCGAGAGCGAGAGACCGAGCGCGAACACCACCAGCGCGAGTACCGCGACCACCCGCGGCATCTGCAACTGGAAACCCCAGCCCATGCCCTGCTCCAGCAGCTGGCCGCGCAAGACCAGCACTACTGCGCCGAGCACGGCGAAGGTGGCCAGCACGCCGAGCGTGTACCAGAGCGCATGGCGGCGGGCGGCCTCGCGGCTCCGGCCGGACTGCGCCAGCGACAGCGCCTTGAGCGAGAGCACCGGCAGCACGCAGGGCATCAGGTTGAGGATCAGCCCGCCGAGCAGCGCCAGCGCCAGCGCCGCGAAAAGTCCGATGCGGGTGCGCGGCATCGCGGGTGTCGAGGCCGCAGGTGATGTGGATGTCGATGCGGCGACGGAGGCCGCTTCATCGGCGGCGGCCGAGGCGGCCGAGGCGGCCGTGTCTGCGGTTGAGCCCGTCGGCGTGGTCGTGGCCTTGTCGCCGAGCGCAGGCATGGCGACGCCGGGAACGGCCGTGCCGGTCGCTACCGCTTGCGTGCGCGTGGTGGCGTCGGCGGCCGGGAGATCGAGCCGGAACGCGTTCTTCATCGGCTCGTAGCAGATGCCGCCGTCCTGGCAGCCCTGCCAGCTGGCGTGCAGGGTGACCGTGCGCGCCGCCTCGCCTGCGGCATCGCGCAGCAGCGGCACCGGGATCTCGGCTTCGCCGAAATACACCTTGACCTTGCCGAAGTGCGCGTCCTGGTAATCGCGCGCCGGCGGGAACTGCGGCTTGCCGAGGCGGATGCCGGGTGCATCGGCCAGCCGCAGCTGCAACTTGTCGCGATACAGGTAATAGCCCTTGGCCGGCGTCACTCGCAGCAGCAAGCGGCTGCCGCCATCGGCGATCGCCTCGACCCGGAACGCCTGCGCCGGCGGCAAGGGCAGTGCGTTCTGGCCGGGAAGGAGACCGCCCGAAGCGGTGTTCCCACCGCCGCCCAGTCGCGCGCCGAACGCCGCAAAGCCTTCATCGCCCCCGCTGCCGCCGGCTGCGGCGGGCAGCGTGACATTGAGCGTGCGGGTCTGCGGCGGATAGCAGACGCCGACATCGGCGCAGCCCTGGTATTTCACCCGCAGGGCGAGCCGATCGGTTCCCGCTGCGGCCTGGCCGGGCAGCGTGACCTTGAGTTCACCGCGATAGGTCTCGACATCGCCGAAGAACTCGTCGTGATGTTTCTTGCCCGGCGGGATCTGCAGGGCGCCGGGGGTAAAACCGCCACCCAGCACCTCGACCTTGGTGCGATGCCGATACAGGTAGTAGCCGGGCGCGATCTGCCACTGGAGTTCGATGCGATCGCGCGTGGGTGCCTCGGCGCTGAGCTTGAACACCGAATCGACCGGCGGCAGGTCGGCCGGATCCATCGCCTGTGCGAATGCAGTCAAAGGGGCGAGGGCGAGCAGGAAGGCGGCGGCGCGGGCGAGCAGGGTCATCGTCGGATATCGAATCGGGGCGGCAGATCAGGCGGGGCGGGTTTCGGCGCGCACCCAGTCCAGGTAGGCGGGCAGGCCGTCCGCGGCTTCGACCGCGATGAGTTCGGGAAGTTTGTACGGATGCAGTTCGTCGATGCGCTGTCGAAGGGCGTCCAGCCGGTCCGAGTGGGTCTTGATGACGAGCAACAGTTCCTCGTCGCGCCGGATTTGGTCCTGCCAGCGGTACACCGAGGTCAGCCCCGGCACGATGTTGACGCAGGCGGCCAGGCGTTCTTCCACCAGTGCATCGGCGATGCGCTCGGCGGCTGCGCGGTCGGGGCAGGTGGAAAGGCAAATCAACGCGGACATCGGCATAGGGTAGCGGGTTGCGTCGCGCGGCTCAGGCGGCCTCGCGCAGCGCGGCCAAGACCGCATCGCCATAGCGCTCCAGCTTGCGGCTGCCGATGCCGCCGATCCCGCCCAGCGCCGCGAGCGTTTCGGGCGCGCTCGCCGCGATCTCGCGCAACGTGCGGTCGTGGAAGATGACGTAGGGCGGTACGCCTTGTTCGCGCGCCAAGCGGGTGCGCAGTTCGCGCAGGGCATCGAAGCGCGTCTGCGCATCCGGCGAGAGTGTCTGCACGGTCGCGTGCGCGCCCCCGGAGACACGCGCGCCGCGATCCCGCTTGGCCGGCGATTCCCGGCGCAGCAGGATGGTCTGCCGCTCCTTGAGTATTTCCGCACTCCTTGCCGTCAGGTGCAGGCCGCCGTGGCCTTCGGCATCCACCCCCAGCCAGCCGCCGGCCACCAGTTGCCGGAACACGCCACGCCAAGCCTTGGCCTCGAGCTCGGTGCCGATGCCGTAGGTGGACAGCGCCGCGTGGCCGAACTGGCGGATGCGCGCGGTGTCCGCGCCTCTCAATATGTCGATCAACTGCCCGGCCCCGAGGCGCTGGCCACTGCGGTACACGCAACTGAGCGCCTTCTGCGCGGCGACGCTGGCATCCCAGCTCTGCGGCGGTTCCAGGCAGTTGTCGCAGGCCCCGCACGCGCCCGGATGGGCCTCGCCGAAATTCGCCAGAAGGACCTGCCGCCGGCATTGCATGGTCTCGCACCAGCCGACCAGCGCGTCCAGCTTGGCGTGCTCCAGCCGCTTGCGCGCATCGCCGGCCTCGCCCTGCTCGATCATCTGCCGCAGCAGCACCACATCGCCCAGCCCATAGCTCATCCACGCCTCGGCTGCCTCGCCGTCGCGGCCGGCGCGCCCGGTTTCCTGGGTGTAGCCCTCGATCGACTTCGGCAGGTCGATGTGGGCGACGAAGCGCACGTCGGGTTTGTCGATGCCCATGCCCAAGGCGATCGTCGCCACCATCACGATGCCGTCCTCGCGCAGGAAGCGGCGCTGGTTTTCCGCGCGCGCCGCGGCGTCCATGCCGGCGTGATAGGGCAGCGCCGGGATGCCGTGCTCGCGGAGGAAATCAGCGGTCTCCTCCACCTTGCGCCGCGACATCGCGTAGACGATTCCGGCCTCGCCGGTGTGGCCCTGCAGAAAGTCGAGCAATTGCCGCTTGGCGTTCTCCTTCTGCACCACCGTGTAGCGGATATTGGGGCGGTCGAAGCTGCTGGCGAAGTGGCGCGCGTCCTCCAGTTGCAACCGCTCGGCGATCTCGCGCCGCGTCGGCGGATCGGCGGTGGCGGTCAGCGCGATGCGCGGGACGTCGGGCCAGCGCTCGTGCAGCAGGGTGAGCTGGCGGTATTCGGGGCGGAAATCATGACCCCATTGCGAGACGCAATGCGCCTCGTCGATGGCGAACAGGGCGATGTCGCTGCGTTCGAGCAACGACAGGAAGCGCGGAGTGAGCAGACGCTCGGGCGCGACGTAGAGCAGGTCGAGCCCGGCATCGATCAATTGCGTTTCGATGAGCGATGCGGCTTCGCCGTCCAGCGACGAGTTGAGGCAGGCGGCGGCGACCCCGAGCTGGCGCAGCGCCTCCACCTGGTCCTGCATCAGCGCGATCAGCGGCGAGACAACGATCGCCGTGCCCGGTCGCAACAGTGCTGGTACCTGGTAGCACAACGACTTGCCGCCGCCGGTCGGCATCAATACCAGTGCATCCCCGCCCCCGGTCACGTGGCGGACAATGTCCGCCTGCGGGCCGCGGAAAGCGGCATGGCCGAACACCCGTTGCAGGGTGTTGAGCGCGGGATCGGGGGAGGCGGGACGGGCTTGCGGCATGTGGAAAGGATAGCGAGGGCGGTCTCAGGACCTAAGTCTGGCGATGGGGCGGTTCTTCTGACTCACGACACTCGCACTCCTTAAAGAGGCGAGGTGTTTCCGAAAACCCAGGAATAGGCGTGGAGGGGATGGACGTTGGCGGATAGCGCATCATCGAAGGTGCGCGCCAACGCATCGGACATGGATGTCCGCTTGCGCTCGCGAGCAAGCGCCCGCTACCTCCATGCCGGGCCGTAGCCGGCTGTAGGCTTTTTTTAAGCGGCGGAATCGGGGCGGTTTCGATGCGCGGCTACCGGTGTAGCGGGGTGCTTTCCGGCGCGAACGAGCCTCCTGTTCGACGCGCCGCCGCGCGCATCCTGGTGCGCTATCCGCGCACCCCACTGCCCCGGAATCCGCTGCAGCTGCGCGTCCGTGCGTGC
>JAEWNY010000120.1 GCA_023461075.1 Pseudomonadota bacterium
CATCGCCCAACCCACGCGCCAACCACAGGCACGATGCACCTTGGACAGCCCGCCGAATGACAGGCAGGGCAGGTCGCCGGCCAGCGGCGCGAGCGGCTGGAATACCGCATCGTCGTACAGGATGTGGTCGTAGATCTCGTCGGCCATCAGCAGCAGCCGGTACTTGCGCGCGATCGCGACGATGCGCTCCAGCAAGTCACGCGGGTAGCTGGCGCCGGTCGGGTTGTTGGGATTGATCAGCACCAGCGCGCGGGTGCGCGAAGACACCAGCTTCTCGATTTCCTCCGGGTCGGGCAGGAAGCCGTTCTCCGGGCGGCACTGGTAGTACACCGGGCGGCCATCGTTGAGGATGGTGGATGCGGACCACAGCGGGTAATCGGGAGAGGGCAGCAGCACTTCATCGCCGGGATTGAGCAGTGCGCGCAATGAAATGTCGATCAGCTCGCTGACGCCGTTGCCGACGAATACCCGCTCGGGCGAGGCGTTCGGGGTGCCGCGGGCGCGATGGGATTCCGCGATGGCTTCCCTTGCATCCGGCAGGCCCTGCTGGTGGGTGTACGGATCAGTGTCGTGGATGTGGTCGGCGATCGCGCGCTGCAGGTGCTCCGGCGCACGGAAACCGAATGCGCCGGGGTTGCCGATGTTGAGCTTAACCAGCGTCCGGCCCTGCACCTCCAGTTCGCGGGCCCGTCGTGCCAGTTCGCCGCGGATTTCGTAACGGACTTCGGACAGGCGCAGGCGGGTCGACAGCGGAGGCGTGGTCATGGCGATGGTGAGGCAGAAACCGTGCGGCAGCGTAGCGCAAACCACGCATTCATGCCGCCGGGCCAGCCATCCGTTGGCGGGCGTGGTTCATTAGAATCACCGCATGACCCCGACATCCCCGCTCGCTTGAATCCGGATGCCACCACCCTGGTGCGGATCGGCTGGCCCGCACGGGAGGCTTGGCCGGAGCGTTGGGAGGCGCTCATGGCGGAGCACCCGCAAGCGCGGCCCGCGCGCGTCACCGAGCAACATCGCACCCGCTACGTAGTGGCCGAACACGCCGAGGACGCACAATCGGCTGAATCGCTGCCCGAGTGGCAGCGTCCGCGCTGCGATCCCAATGAGCGCGCGGCGGTCGGCGACTGGGTACTGGTCGAAGGCGATCCCGGCAAGCTGAAGATCGTCGCGCTGTTGCCGCGGCGCAGCGTTATCAAGCGCGGCGCCGCAGGCGAGCACTACAAACAGCAGTTGATCGCCGCCAATGTCGACACCGCCTTCGTGGTGACGGGGCTGGATGCCGATTTCAACCCGCGTCGCATCGAACGCTATCTCCTGCTGCTGCAGGGTGGCGGCGTGCAAACGGTGGTGGTGCTGACCAAGCTCGACATCGCCGTCGATGCGCCGAACGCGGTCGCGGCACTGGCGATGCTGGCCGAGCAGGGCGTGCCGGTGCGCAGCATCAATGCGCGTGATGCCGACAGCGTGGCCGCGCTGCAGCCGTGGCTGGGCGCCGGACAGACCGTGGTGCTGGTCGGTTCCTCGGGTGCCGGGAAATCGACGCTGACCAATACCCTGCTCGGGATCGAGCGGATGAAGACCGGAGAGGTGCGCGAGCACGATGCACGCGGCCGCCACACCACCACGCATCGAGCGTTGATCGCGCTGCCGCAGGGGGCGTGCCTGATCGACACGCCGGGCATGCGCGAGTTGAAGCCCACCGGCGAGGAGCAACTGGACGAAGCCGCCTTCGCCGACGTGCAGGCCTTGACCGAACACTGCCGCTTCCGCGACTGCCGGCACGAAAAAGAACCCGGTTGCGCGTTGTGTGCGGCGGTCGAGCGCGGCGATCTGGACCCCGGCCGTCTCGCCAATTACCTCAAGTTGCGCGACGAACTGGCCGCCGCGGCGGACACGCTGGCCACGCGCCAGGCGTCGAAAGCGAATGCACGGGTGCAGACAAAGGCCTTGCACAAGCGTCTGGACGACAAGTACGGTCGCCACTGATGAGCGACGGCCACGACATCGAGCACCACGCCACGCTGGACGCGCGCATGGTCAAGGCGGCGCGAAGCTTGCGCATCCTCAGCCTGATGAGCTGGCCGGCCAGCTTCCAGCAGCCATTCCTGGAAAGCTGGCATGCGGGCAACCCGCAATTGCCGGTCGTCGAGTATCCCAGGCACGATTTTTCCGATGCGCGGCGCGAGTTGGCGGCGGTCGCCGAGGAGGCCGATCCCTCGCATCCACTCGGCATCTACCTGCGCGAATCCGCGCTCAGCTGGGAAACCGCCGCGCGGATGCTCGAAGCGCTCGGCACGGCGGAGGTGACGGAGCATTCGATCGCGCTGTACGGCCGGCCCGAGGAAAAGCTGCCCGGCGATGGCCCGACCACGCGCGAAGCCGCCCAGCACTTCATCGGCATTGCCGATGAACTTGACCACGAGTTGCTATCGCCGGCCGAGACCGTGCCGATCTCGGCGATCGCCCTGCAGTTGCAGCTGCAGCAGGCGCTCGATGATTTCTTCGATGGGCGGGTCATCAACGTGGTGCTCGACCCGGAACTGATCGCCAAGGCCGCCGCCGGCGCGACTCGCATCCGCTTGCGGTCGAGTGCGATCCTCACCGACTACGACCGCGACCAGCTGTTGCAGCACGAAGCCTTCGTGCATTCGCTGACCGCATTGAACGGCCAGTTGCAGCCCGCGCTGAAGAGCATGGAGCTGCCCTCTCCGCGCACCACCGCGACGCAGGAGGGCCTGGCCACCTTCGCCGAGCAGATCACCGGCAGCACCGACATCGAACGGATGAAGCGCGTGTCCCTGCGCATCGAGGCGGTGGCGATGGCGCTGGAGGGCGCGGACTTCATCGACGTCTTCCGCTACTTCCATGAAACCGGCGGCCAGCGCGAGCCCGAGAGTTTCGCCTCCGCGCAACGCGTGTTCCGTGGCGTGCCGACCAGCGGTGGCGCCGCCTTCACCAAGGACACGGTCTACCTGCGCGGACTGGTCGGCGTGCATACGTTCTTCCGCTGGTCGCTGCGCCAGGACCGCCTGCGGCTGTCGCGCTTCCTGTTCGCCGGCAAGATGACCATCGAGGACGTGCAGCGTTTCGAGCCGTTGTTCGATGCCGGCGTGCTGGCGCCCCCACGCTGGTTGCCGCGTTGGGCCGCGCGCGCCAATGGCCTGGCCGGCATGCTGGCGTTCTCGCTGTTCGCCAACAAGATTCGCCTCGACCAGATCTCGGATCAATTGGTGCTACGCGATGTCTGATGACGCCGAGTGTTCCCGCGATCGTCGTCGATTCGTCGCGGGATCGATGGGGTTGGTCGCGGGTTGCCTGCTGCCGACACGCGCGGCGCATGCGCAAGCGACGAGCCGTTCGGATGGTGCGAGTTTCGGGCTGGCGCCGAACGCATGGATCGAAGTCGATCCGGATGTCGTCGACCACAACATCGGCCTGGTCAAGAACATGCTGAGCGACAACGCGCGCCTGTGCGCGGTGATGAAGGCGGATGCCTACGGCTGCGGCATCGACCTGACCCTGCGCAACATCATGCGTGCCGGCATCGCCCATGTCGCCATCGCCGACAACATCGAAGCGATGCATGTGCGCGAGCATGGCTACGACGGCCCGGTGATGCGTGTGCGCCCCGCGCTGCCCGATGAAATCGCCACGGCGGTGCCTTGTCGGGTGGAGGAACTCGTCGGCGACATCGATGCCGCGCGCACGATCGCGAGGATCGCCGGAGGTCGTTCGCAGGCACGCGTGCATCTGGCACTCAACGCCGGCGGGATGTCGCGCAATGGCCTGGACATGGGCAGTGCGCAGGGGCGCGAGGAAGCGCGTGCGCTGGTGGCGACGCCGGGCTTGCGCATCGTAGGCCTGATGACGCATTTCCCGATGGAGGAAGCCCCGGATTGCCTGGCGATGCTGGCGGAGTTCAGGCGCGAATGCGAGTGGTTGTTCACCCACACCGCGTTGCGTCGCGAGGACGTGCTGCTGCACGCGGCCAACTCGTGGGCCACCCAGAACGTGCCGGAAACGCATCTGGACATGGTGCGCGTCGGTGGCGCGTTGTATGGCTATGGCAGTACGCCCAAGCCGCCGTTCAAGCATGCCATCGCGTTCAAGACCCGGGTGGCGTCGGTCAACGATTACCCGGCCGGCCAGACCGTCGGCTACGACCGCACCCATACGTTGAAACGCGATTCGTTGCTCGCCAATCTGCCGGTCGGCTATGCCGATGGCTATCGGCGAGCGTTTTCCAACAAGGGATACGTGCTGGTGCGTGGCCAGCGCGCACCCGTGGTCGGCCGCGTGTCGATGAACAACACGATGGTGGACGTCACCGACATCCCCGGCGTGGGTGAGGGCGATGAGGTCGTGTTGTTCGGCCGGCAGGGCGACGCGCAGATCACCCAGAAGGAGGTCGAGGACATCACCGGCACGATCCTCGCCGACCAGTACACCGTCTGGGGCCAGGCCAACCCGAAAATCCTCAAGCGTTGAGGTTTACTCGAGCCTCAGTGGGGCCAGAAGTTGAGGAACCCGGTGATGATCAAGGCATTGGTGAAATCGATGAAGAACGCGCCGACCAGCGGCGCGACCATATAGGCGCGCGGCGCCGCGCCGAAGCGTTGCACCAGTTTGCGCATCACCGCCATCGCGTTGGCCGTGGTGCCGAGCATGAAGCCGATGAAGCCGCCACTCATCACCGCGCCGTCGTAGTCGCGTCCCATCAGGCGGTAGACCGGTCCGGCCACCAGCACCACCAGCAGCAGTTGCACGGCCAGGATCACCAGCAGCGGCAGCGCGAGCCCGGCCAGCTCCCACAATTTCAGGTTCATCAGCGCCACGGCGAGGAACAGCGCCAGACAGATGTTGCCGATCATGTCGGTGGTCTGCATCGACAGCCCGAACCAGCCGGTGCGGTCATCGATGTTGCGCACCACGGCGCCGACGATCATCGCGCCGATGTAGGCCGGCAGGGTGATGCCGTGCGCCTTCAGCCAGCCGTCGATCATCGCGCCTATCCACAGCGCGACCAGCATCAGCACGATGCTCTTCAACGCCACGTGCTCGCGCTGGTGTTCGTCGAGCGGCACGATGGCGATGTCCTCGGACGGCGCGGCATCGGCCTCGCGCGCCATTGGTTTCGTGCCCGGCACCGGGAGCTTGGCGCGATCGATCAGGCGCGTCACCACCGGCCCGCCGATCAGTCCGCCCATCACGATGCCGGCCATCGCAGCGGCGACCGCGATCGAATCGGCGCCGCGCACGCCGGCCTGCTCGAACAGGGGCGCGAAGGCGAGGCCGGTCGCCGGCCCGCCGGTCAGCGTGGCCGAACCGGCCAGCACGCCGAACATCGGGTTGAGCCCGAACATCGATGCCACACCAATGCCAGCGAGGTTCTGCACCACCGCAAACACGCTGCAGATCAACAGGAACAACGCGACCTGCGGCCCGCTCACTTTCAGCAGCGACAGGCTGGCGTTGAAGCCGACGCTGGTGAAGAAGGCGATCATCAGCGCCGATTGCAACGAGGTATCGAGCTGGAACAGCGTCGCGCCCTGGGTGTTCGCCGCCCAGGCCAGCAATGCAATGACCAGGCCGCCGACCACCGACTCGGGAATGCTGTAGCGCTGAAGGACCGGTATCTTGCGGCAGAGGAAGTAGCCGAGCATCAGCACCACGCCGCCGAAAGCCAGCGTCTGCACGGGATCGAGTTTGATCATGGCGTGTCCTTGCGCGAAGTCATGGCGATGACAGCAGGCGATCGACGATGCGATCCACGCCCATCCGTACCGGGTCCTGGCAGGGCAGGCCGAAGCGGTCCTCGAAATCGGCGCAGGCGGCATCCGCCGCGACATCGTCCAGCTTCGAGGTATTGAGCGCGATGCCGACCGCCTGCGCACCGGGATTGGTCAGCCGCGCGGCCTCCAGGTTGCGCTGCAGGCATTCGCCGGGATCGGGCAGCGGATAGTGCGGCAGGCCGCGTATGTGCTTGCGGCCCGGCTCGTGGCAGAGCACCAGGGCGTCGGGTTGCGCGCCATGCAGCAGCCCCAGCGAAACGCCGGCGAACGAGGCATGGAACAGCGAGCCCTGGCCTTCGATCAGGTCCCAGCCGCCGTCGTGGCGATCGGGGGAAATCATCTCCACGGCGCCGGAGATGAAATCGGCGACCACGGCATCCAGCGGCACGCCGCCGCCGGCGATGAAGATGCCGGTCTGCCCGGTGGCGCGGAAATCGGCGGCCAAGCCACGCGCGCGCATCTCGCGTTCCAGCGCCAGCGTGGTGTACATCTTGCCGATCGAGCAATCCGTACCGACCGCGAGCAGGCGCTTGCCGGAACGCTTGATGCCCTTGCCGATCGGCACCTCGGGCGGCTGTCGTGCATCGAAGAGGTGGCGAGCGTTGCGCGCGGCGGCTTCTACGATCGCCGGATGGGCGGTGAGCCGCTCGTGCAGGCCGCTGGCGACGTTCATGCCGGCATCCAGCGCGGCCACCACGTGCGCCACCGTGTTCGCACCCATCACGCCGCCGGCATTGGCGACGCCGACGATCATCGTGCGTGCACCTGCGGCTACCGCATCGGAGAACCCCAGGTCCGGCAGGCCGACATCGCTGCGGCAGTCGACATCGCGGAACTGGCCGATGCACCACTCCGGTCGCCAATACGCCAGGCCCAGTGCGGTCTTGGCGGCGAGATCATCAGGCGCGTTGCCGATGTAGAGCAGGAAGGGCGGCGGCCAGCGCGGATCGGTCATGGGGCTCGGGCAAAAGGGGTGATGGAAGATGCGCCACGTTGCCCTGTCATGCGACGGTGTGCAAGGCAATGCGTCTTCGAGGGCGCAACCTTCGGGTGGGAAACGCGCACAAGGTAGAATCGGTCAAGACCGATGTGATGGATGCGCCGATGGCCGACCAGGACGATTTCAAGCAAGCCGCGCTCGAGTACCACCGGCTGTATCCGCCGGGCAAGATCAAGATCAGCGCGACCAAACCAATGGTCACCCAGCGCGATCTCTCGCTGGCCTATTCGCCCGGCGTGGCCTATGCCTGCGAGGCGATCGTCGAAGACCCGAACGCGGCCAGCGACCTGACCGCGCGCGGCAACCTGGTGGCGGTGATCAGCAACGGCACCGCGGTGCTGGGCTTGGGCGACATCGGCCCGCTCGCCGGCAAGCCGGTGATGGAAGGCAAAGGCGTGCTGTTCAAGAAGTTCGCCGACATCGACGTGTTCGACATCGAAATCGACGAGCGCGATCCGGACAAGCTGGTCGACATCATCGCCTCGCTTGAGCCGACCTTCGGCGGCATCAACCTGGAGGACATCAAGGCGCCGGAGTGCTTCATCGTCGAGCGCAAGCTGCGCGAACGGATGAACATCCCCGTGTTCCACGACGACCAGCACGGCACGGCGATCATCGTCGGCGCGGCGGTGTTGAACGCGCTTGAAGTCGCCGGCAAGAAGATCGACGAGGTGAAGCTGGCGACCACAGGCGCCGGTGCGGCCGGCATCGCCTGCCTCGACATGCTGGTGGCGCTGGGTATGAAGCCGGAGAACATCGTCGCCTTCGATCGCGGCGGCGTGATCCATGCGGGGCGCGAAGACCTCGATCCCGACAAGCGCCGCTATGCCCGCGAAACCGACAAGCGCACGCTCGAAGAGATCGTGGCCGGCGCCGACATGTTCCTTGGTCTCTCGGCGGGGGGCATCCTCAAACCGGAGATGGTCGCGACAATGGCCGAGCGGCCGGTCATCCTCGCGCTCGCCAATCCCTATCCGGAGATCCTGCCGGAAGATGCGAAGGCGGTGCGTGCCGACGCGATCATCGCCACCGGCCGCAGCGACTATCCGAACCAGGTCAACAACGCGCTCTGCTTCCCCTACATCTTCCGCGGCGCGCTGGATGTCGGCGCGCAGGAAATCAATGAGGCGATGAAGCTGGCCTGCGTGCGCGCGATCGCTGCCCTCGCGCGGATGGAGGCGAGTGACCTCGGCAGCGCCTATGCCGGCGAGGTGCCGAAGTTCGGCGCCGATTACCTCATCCCGCGTCCGTTCGACCCGCGCCTGATCCAGGTGATCGCGCCGGCGGTGGCACGGGCGGCGATGGAGTCGGGCGTGGCTGCGCGTCCGATGGCCGACCTCGCCACCTACGAGGAAAAGCTCGGCCAGTTCATTCACAAGACCGGCCTCATGATGAAGCCGGTGTACGAACGCGCGCGTGCCGACCTCAAGCGCGTGGTCTATGCCGAGGGCGAGGAGTACGTGGTGCTGCGCGCAGTGCAGACGGTGATCGACGAAGGGCTGGCCTACCCGATCCTGATCGGCCGGCCGGAGGTCATCGAGCGGCGCATCACCAAGCTCGGCCTGCGCATGAAGCCGGGCGTCGATTTCGAGCTGACCAACATCAACGACGATCCGCGCTTCAACGACTACTGGCAGGCCTACCACGTGCGCAACCAGCGCAAGGGCATCACCGAGGATGCGGCCAAGAACCTGGTCCGTTCGCGGCCGACGCTGGTGGCGGCATTGATGGTCGAGCGCGGCGAAGCCGATGCATTGATCTGCGGCCTGGTCGGGCGCTTCCACAAGAAGCTGGGCTACCTGCTCAGCGTGTTCGATTTCGAGCCGGGCGTTGCCGGCACCGCGGCGATGACCGGCGTCATCAACGACCACGGCGCGTGGTTCTTCGTCGATACCCACGTGCAGATGGACCCGTCCGCCGAGCAGATAGCGCAGGCGACGCTGCAGGCCAGCTGGCGGCTCAGGCTGTTCGGCATCGAGCCGAAGGTGGCCCTGCTCTCGCACAGCAACTACGGCAGCCATGGCGATGCCTCGGCGGTCAAGATGCGGCGCGCGCGCGAGTTGATCGTGCAGAAGGTGCCGAAGCTGGAGGTCGACGGCGAGATGATGGCCGACACCGCCTGGGACGAAGCACTCAGGCAGCGCATCTTCCCCAACACCACGCTGAAGGGCCGCGCCAACCTGTTGGTGATGCCCAACCTGGACGCCGCCAACATCGGCTACAACCTGATCCGCGTCGCCACCGGCGGCGTGGCGATCGGGCCGATCCTGATGGGTATCGACAAGCCGGCGCACGTGCTGACCCCGGCCTCCACATCGCGCCGCGTGGTCAACATGACCGCCATTGCCGCGGTGGATGCGCAGTTGCGGGCGGCGCGGCAGGCGCGTTGAAGTCGATGGATGCCGTCGCCGGCAGGCGTCGTTACCGGCTCAACCTGATCGCCTGGAACAACGGGGTGGGCTTGACGCGCGATCTGGCGCTCCTGGCCGAGGGATTACGCGCAGCGGGTTTCGATGTCACGGTCACGCCGATCGGTCGGGGCAAGCTGCGCAAATGGTTTCGCCCGCCGTTGATGCGTGCCAGGCACGCGTTGCGCCGATGGATGGGCGGCGGCGCGCTGCACGATGCCAACCTCATGCTCGAGCACGTGCGTCCGGAGGAGTTCGGCGGCGCGCGGCGGCAGTTCTTCATCCCCAATCCGGAATGGTGCCTGGATTCCGATGTCGCGGCCTTGCCGGGTATCGATGCGGTGTTGACCAAGACGCGCCACGCCGAGGCGCTGCTGGCGCGGTTCGGCCGGCCGATCGCATCGATAGGCTTCACCAGCGAAGACCGTTTCGATGCAGCCGTGCCGCGTGAGCGCACGTTCTTCCACCTGGCCGGGCGCAGTTCCAACAAGGGCACTGCGGCCCTGGTCGCGCTGTGGCGCAAGCATCCGGAATGGCCGCGGCTGACCATCGTGCAGAATCGTCGCGCAGCCGCCGATGTCCGCATCGAAGCGACCAACATCGAACACCGGGTCGACTACCTCGAAGATGGCGAACTGCGCCGCCTGCAGAACCTGCATCGCTTTCACCTGTGTCCTTCGGAGACCGAGGGGTTCGGTCATTACCTCGTCGAGGCGATGAGCGTGGGTGCGATAACCCTCACAACCGACGCACCGCCGATGAACGAACTGGTGAGCGACGAGCGCGGGATGCCGGTGGCTTACGACCGCACCGGCACTCAGAATCTGGCGACCACTTACCATTTCGACGAGACCGCGATGGAGGCGACGATCGATCGACTGCTGGCGTTGCCGGAGCCGGAACTTGATCGGATGGGCGGCAACGCGCGCGCGTGGTATCTCGCCAACCACGCCGATTTCCCGCGCCGCCTGCAGGCCGCGATCGGGCCATTGCTGGACGATCTGCCGGGCAGGCGTCGATGAGCCGCTGCAAGATCTGCGAATCGCCGGCGCGAGAACATGCGCGAAAGCGCATCCTCGGCAAATACGAGGGCATCTATCTCCGCTGCGATGCCTGCGGCTTCGTATGGGTGGATGCGCCGCATTGGCTGGAGGAAGCGTATTCGCGTGCGATCACCGCGCTCGACACCGGCATCGTGACCCGCAACCTGTGGCTGCGCGATGTGGCGCTCGCGTTGCTCGGGACCCAGCTGCGCGATGTGCGGCACATTCTGGACCACGGTGGCGGTACCGGCCTGTTCGTACGCCTGTTGCGCGATGCCGGACACGATGCCTGGTGGTGGGACGCGCACTGCGACAATCTCCTCGCGCGCGGCTACGAAGCCGAATCGGGCGCGACGTTCGACATGGTCACCGCTTTCGAAGTGGTCGAGCACTTCGTCGAGCCGATGCCGGAGCTGCTGGCTTTGCGGGAACGTGCGCCGCGCCTGCTGATCTCCACCGAGTTGCAGCCGTCAGACCCGGCAGCGTTGATGGGTTGGCACTACCTTGCGCCGGAGGCAGGCCAGCACATCGGCTTCTTCACCCGACGCAGCCTCGAGGTGGTGGCGGAGCGCCTGTCGTTGAAGCTGTCCAGCAACGGCCGCAACCTGCACCTTCTCGCACCCGAGCGCATCAGCGATCGCTGGCTGCACCTGTTGCGCAAGCCGTCGTGGGCCTCCAAATGGGCGTGGCTGGGACGTGGGCGCAGCTTGGCCCATCCGGATGCCGCAGAGCAATTGACCCGCCTGCAGGAGCAGGACAACCATCGCGAAAATACAGCCGGATAAAATTTCAGAGCGTACGGATGCGTCTGTTCGCCCTTGCTAGACTGCGGCGAATCACATCGACGACAACGGCGGAGCGCCCATGAACTGGCTCAACGAACTGCTGCAGAACGACCCCGATCCGACCGAGACCCGCGAGTGGGTGGAATCGATCAAGGCGGTCATCGACGCGCAGGGCCCGGAGCGCGCGCACCAGCTGCTGGAGGGCATGGTCGAGCTGACCCGCCGTGCCGGCGCGCACATGCCGTTCGCGCCGACCACCGAATACATCAACACCATCCCGACCCACCTTGAACCGGCCTTTCCCGGCGATGCGCAGATGGAGTGGCGGATCCGCTCGATGATCCGCTGGAATGCGATGGCCATGGTGGTGCGGGCCAACCGCAAGCCGGGCGAATTGGGCGGCCACATCGCCAGCTTCGCGTCTTCGGCGACTTTGTACGACGTCGGTTTCAACCACTTCTGGCGCGCGCCTTCGGAAAATCATCCGGGTGACCTGCTTTACATCCAGGGCCACAGCTCGCCGGGCATCTACGCGCGTGCGTTCCTGGAAGGGCGCATCAGCGAATCGCAGCTCGACAACTTCCGCATGGAAGTGGATGGCAAGGGCATCAGCTCCTACCCGCACCCGTGGCTGATGCCGGATTTCTGGCAGACAGCGACGGTGTCGATGGGGCTTGGCCCGATCGCCGCGATCTACCAGGCGCGCAACTGGAAGTACCTGGAAGCGCGCGGCCTGATGCCTAAGACCGACCGCAAGGTCTGGTGTTTCATGGGCGATGGCGAGTGCGACGAGCCCGAGAGCCTCGGCGCGATCTCGGTCGCCGGGCGCGAAGGGCTCGACAACCTGGTCTTCGTCATCAACTGCAACCTGCAGCGGCTCGATGGCCCGGTGCGCGGCAACGGCAAGATCATCCAGGAGCTGGAAGGCGGCTTCCGCGGCGCCGGCTGGAACGTCATCAAACTGGTCTGGGGCAGCTATTGGGACCCGCTGCTGGCCAAGGACCGCGACGGCATGCTCAAGCGCGTCATGATGGATACCGTCGATGGCGAATACCAGAACTGCAAGGCCTTCGGCGGCGCCTACACGCGCGAACATTTCTTCGGCAAGACGCCGGAAACGTTGGCCATGGTCGCCAACCTGAGCGACGAGGACATCTGGCGCCTAAACCGCGGTGGCCATGATCCGCACAAGGTTCATGCGGCCTACGACCTCGCCACCAAGACCACCGGCATGCCCACGGTGATCCTGGCCAAGACTGTCAAGGGCTACGGCATGGGTGCAGCGGGCGAGGCGCTCAACCCGACCCACCAGACCAAGAAGCTCGACGACGACTCGGTACGGATCTTCCGCGACCGTTTCAAGATCGACGTGCCGGACGAGGCGCTGAAGGATGGCGCGATCCCGTTCCTGCATCCGGGCAAGGATTCGCCCGAGATCGAATACATGATGGAGCGGCGCAAGGCGCTCGGCGGCTTCCTTCCGCAACGCCGGCGCAAGGCCTCGACCTCGCTGGAAGTGCCCAAGCTCGAGGCGTTCGAGCGCCTGACCAAGGCGACCGGCGAGCGCGAGATCAGCACCACGATGGCCTTCGTGCAGGCGCTCGCCATTGTCTTGCGCGACAAGCAGGTCGGGCCGCGCTGCGTGCCGATCGTCGCCGACGAAGCGCGCACCTTCGGCATGGAAGGCCTGTTCCGCCAGCTCGGCATCTATGCGCCGCAGGGGCAGAAGTACAAGCCGGTGGATGCCGACCAGCTGATGTTCTACCGCGAGGACGCGGCCGGGCAGGTGCTGGAGGAAGGCATCACCGAGGCCGGCGCGTTCGCCTCGTGGCTGGCCGCGGCGACCAGTTACAGCGTCAACGACCTGCAGATGCTGCCGTTCTACATCTACTACTCGATGTTCGGCTTCCAGCGCATCGGCGATTCGGCCTGGCAAGCGGCCGACATGCGCGCGCGCGGCTTCCTGCTGGGCGCCACCGCCGGCCGCACGACGATCAACGGCGAAGGCCTGCAGCACGAGGACGGACACAGCCACGTGCAGGCCAGCTTCATCCCCAATTGCCGCGCCTACGATCCCACCTTCCACTACGAAGTCGTCACCATCCTGCAGCACGGCATGCAGCGGATGATGGCCGAGCAGCGCGATGAGTACTTCTACCTCACCCTGATGAACGAGAACTACGCGCACCCGGACATGCCCGAAGGCGCGGCCGAGGGCATCATCAAGGGCATGTACCTGCTGCAGGACGGCGGCAAGCCGAAGAAGGGCGAGCTGCGCGTGCAGCTGATGGGCAGCGGCACGATCCTGCGCGAGGTGATCGCCGCGGCCGAGTTGCTCGACAAGGAATTCGGCATCAAGGCCGATATCTGGGCCTGCCCGAGCTTCAACGAGCTGGCACGCGAGGGCGAGGACGCAGTTCGGCACAACCGCCTCAACCCCGAAGCGAAGGACAAGCGCGTGCCGTACGTGACGCAGCTGCTGGGCGACCGGCAAGGTCCGGCGATCGCCGCGACCGACTACGTGCGCACCTTCGCCAACCAGGTCCGCGAGTTCGTGCCGATGAAGTACGTGGTGCTCGGCACCGATGGCTTTGGTCGCAGTGATACCCGCGCCAACCTGCGCCGCCACTTCGAGGTCGATCGCTTCCACGTCGCCCAAGCCGCGGTCTCCGCGCTGGCCGAGGAAGGCAAGCTGACGCCGAAGGAGGTCGCGCGTGCGATCAAGGCCTGGGGGATTGCCAGCGACAAGCCGAATCCGTTGACGGTCTGACGCGCGTGCGCGGTGAGCTGATCGCGCTGTGCCCGCTGCTGGCCTTGCCGGCAGCGGCGCAAACCGCGACGCGAAGGTCCGCAGTCGTCGATCGCCGCATCGCCATCACCATCGACGACCTCCCGTGGCAATCCCTCTGAGAGCCGCAGGTCGGCGATTACACGGATTGGCATCGCAAGCTGATCGCGCAGATGAAGCAGGCCGATGCCCCGATCACCGGCTTCGTCAACGAGAAAGGCCAGGAGGTCGATGGCGAAGTGGACCCCGCGCGCCTTGCGCTCCTCGAGGATTGGCTGGACGCGGACTTCGACCTCGGCAACCACACCTATGCGCACCAGAGCCTGCACGACATCGGCGTTCCGGCGTTCCAGCAATCGATACTCGACGGCGAACGCCAGCTGCGTCCGCTCATGGCTGGCCTGCTACGGCAAGACGCCGCGTGACGCGGCCTACCAGCGCGCGGATGGCTACTACGGCAAATGGGGCCCGAGCTGGATACACCGCTGGGTGATGGCGGAGAAGCGGCCCAAATCGTTCTTTGCCGGCGAGCCGCCGGTGCCGAAGTGTGTGATGGAGATGGCCGGGGTTGAGGGGGGGTAGCCTTACTCACCCAGTGGCATTGCACGATAACCTGAAGCTTCAAGCAGACAGGTGCTGCCGACTGACCCCGACAGATTGAACATGCGTGGGTTCTGGCGGAACGTAAACACCCGATAGAGGTGAAACTGATCGGGCACTTCGTCCGAGAACGCGAGCTCATTAGGTGAGATGAAGAACGGCGTTTCCGCCGCGTACGCGGTCGTCTTGACCTCGATGAAGCGCTCACGACCGCTGGTTTCATACGAGAGGATGTCGTAGCCCACACCATCGCCACGAAGCTCGGACACATGCTCAATGCGCTCGGCAAGCGCCTTGGCGCCGGCCTCGTGCAGCCTCCGACTTTCATATTCCATGATCAGGTTTTCGCCTGCCAGACCCAGCGAACGATTCCGTGACTCGCGCTCAAGGTAATCACGCTTTATCGGCATGCGATCCCACGGCACGCTTGGCTCACCGGTTCTTTGTCGTGCGTTGGGAATCGGCTTGATGAAGTCGATGAAGTTGTCGATGACCGGCGTTTCAGCCGGTGTTTCGACGCTCCTGAGCGCTAAGGCGTCGAACTGCGAATCCCTCTGGAGCTCGCGTCCCACGACCTCAATCAACAACCGTTGGAAGTTGGGCAGCGCTTTGTAGCCGGTCAGTGATTGGACGCCATAAAGGTTCATCACCGCACTGATGTTCCGGTGCTTGTACTCGATGGAAGAAATGTTGCGCGCTGGAATGCTTGCTTGGAGCCGCCGATTGATCTCGGACTTGTTGATGCTCTGTCCAAGCTCCTGCATCCGCAACATCTGGAAGTAGACGGAGACAGCGGCCTCCACTTCCTGTTCGGTCCAAGGTTCACCGGTAGTGCCTAGATCGATGGGCATGCTGGGTTGGCGCAGTGTGTATTGCCAACCAGGATAGCCCGCTAGCGTGTCCCAGCCGCCAACCCCTCCTCCACCGCACTGAACGCAGAATGTGCGCCCGTGGAATCATTCGGCACGCCGGTAGCGAAATAGGCGACGCCGGTGCCTGCGGCGCGGTCGATCCATAATCCAGACAACAAGCCGTAGGCATTGCCGCTATGGCCCATGCGCGGGCGGCCATCGCCGAACAGGTCGTCGCGGCAGGTCGTGCCGTTGCCGCGGGCCAGGTGCTGCACGGCCAGGCCGTAGCTGCAGAAGAAGCCGCCGCGATTGGGTTCGTCTTCCTCGATGATCGCGCCGTTGCCGTTCGCGTAGGTCCAGATCGGCGTGACCAGCGCGCGCACCGAGGCGGGCGAGAGGATGCGCCGGCCATCGATCACGCCTTCGCCCAGCAACATGCGGCCGACACGCGCCAGGTCGTTGGCGGAAATGCGCAGGCCTCCCTGTGGCGAGAACAATGTGCCGTTGCGTCCGGCCCGCCAGCGTCCGGCAATGTCGCAGCTTTTGTCTTTCGCGGCGATCACCATGCAGCCGGGCATGCGGCCCTGGAGGTCGTCGCGTACCGGCTTGCCGTCGGTGTCGTACAGCACCACTGCGCGTGCATAGGCCGCGTCGTCGCAGCCGGACCAGTTGTAGCAGGCGGACAGGCCCATCGGGCGGAGCACCAACCGCTGCATCAAACGGTCGAAACGTTCGCCGGTCGTCGCTTCCATCGTCTGCGCGATGATCGGGAAGTTGAGGTTGCTGTAGCGGAAGAACGTGCCGGGCGCGTGCTTCGCGTCCCAGGCCTTGGCCTGCGAGGTGATGCGGGTGCTGTCCTCGCCGAGCGGCACGTTCCAGTAGCCGGCGTCGTCGGTCAGGCTGGAGGTATGCGAGAGCAACATCCGCAACGTGATCGGCGTGTCCGGATAGACGGGGTTGCGCAGCGGCTGGCCAAGCAAGCTCGAGACATCGGCATCAAGGTCGAGCTGGCCGGCTTCCACCAGCCGCATCACGCCGATGCTGGTGATGAGCTTGCTGATCGACGCGATGCGCGCGGGGTCGTCGGCGGTGAGCCTGCGCCCGGCGGCGACATCGGCCATGCCTTCGGCGCGGGTGTCGGTGACCCCGTTGCGGTCGAAGGCGACGCGCACCCGGGCCACCGGTTCGGCGGCACTGCATGCGCCGGCGACGAGGAAGCCGAGCAATGCGAATACGATGCGCGCCTTGCAGGTCGATGAAGGCATTCGGGCTCTCCCGAGCGTGGCTGAGCGATGGTTATACCAGCGCGCGCGCATGAACGGACGGCGGCACATGGCTGATGTTGCGTGCCAGGGCATCCGTCCCCATTTGAATGATGTCCGCGACCGTTGCCTGCGGGTCGCGCGTTTCCTGACCAGGAGTTCGTGATGATGATGCCGCTTCTCCCTGCCGACTTGGCGATCGCCCGCCGCGCGCAACCTGTCATCGCGCGTAGCGAGGCGGTTCAATGAATCTGCCGCTCTCGATCCTGGATCTCGCGCCGGTGACCGAAGGCGGCAGCGTGCGCGAGACTCTGGCCAACAGCGCCGACCTTGCGCGCCATGCTGAAGCCGCGGGTTATTCGCGCTACTGGCTGGCCGAGCACCACAACATGCCGGGCATCGCCAGTGCGGCGACGGCGGTGCTGATCGCGCATGTCGGTGCGGCGACTTCGCGCATCCGCATCGGTGCCGGCGGCGTGATGCTGCCCAACCACGCGCCGTTGCAGGTGGCCGAGCAGTTCGGCACGTTGGCCGCGTTGTTTCCCGGTCGCATCGATCTGGGCCTCGGTCGTGCGCCCGGCACCGACCAGGCCGCCGCGCAGGCGTTGCGTCGCTACTACGCGAGCAGCGATGAGTTTCCGCAGGACGTCGCGGAATTGCTGGCGCTGTTTGAACCGGCGCAGGCGGGTCAGAAGGTGCAGGCCACCCCGGGCGCAGGCGAGGAGGTCGAGGTTTGGATCCTCGGCTCCAGCCTGTTCGGCGCGCAACTGGCTGCCGCGCTTGGCCTGCGCTATGCGTTCGCCTCGCACTTCGCGCCGCAGATGCTGGAGCAGGCGCTCACCATGTACCGCGAGCGCTTCCGGCCATCGAAATACCTGCAGCGCCCGCACGTGATGCTGGCGATGAACGCGATCGCCGCGGAATCCGCCGCCGAGGCCGAGCGGCTTTTCACCACCCAGCAGCAATCGTTCGCGCGCCTGCGCCGCGGGCAGACCGGGCGTGTCCCGCCGCCGCTGGCTTCAGCGCGTGCACTGCGTGACGCTTTCAGCCCGGAAGAACTGCGTGGCGTCGAGACGGCGCTGGCCTGTTCGGCGATCGGCACGCCGGAGGAGGTCGCGCGCGGCATCCACGCCTTTGCGCAACGTCATCAAGCCGACGAGGTGATCCTCAGTGGAATGATCCACGACCATGCCGCGCGGGTGCGCTCGCAATCGATGATCGCGGCGGCGTCCGGCCTGCCGCGCGTGGAATGACGCGGCTGGTCAGCGGGCCGCGATGCCGGCGTCGCGGAATTCGCGGCGCAACCAGTCATCGATCATCCGCTTTTCGTAGCGCAGCGGATCGCTGTCGATGGCCGAGCCGCGCAGGGTGAAGCCGATATCGCTCAGTTTGCGCTCGCCCTGCGCCATTACGCGCCCGCTGGCATCGCGCAGGGTGAAGTCGAGTGTCATCCGCGGTGGGTAGATATCGCGCATGAAGCGGATGTCCTGGTACCAGGGGCCGCGCCACGGCTCGTAGTCGCCGGCGCGGTCGATGTTGGTGAGGGTGACATCGAGGGTTTGGCCCGCCTCAAGTCGAGGCGCAGCTCTGTCCTGCAGATGACGGGCCAGCTTCTCGATCCACTGGCCATCGCTGCGTGCGTTCAAACCGCGGCTGTAGCGCAGCTCGTCGAATTGCGCCGGATCGGTCCAGCGCACGCTGACCGGCCCGTCGGCGGGCAGCGCACCGGGCAGCAACGCGGCATCTCGCGTGTCACGGCCGGCGCAGGCACTCAGCGCGAGGACGAGGAAGGCGGTCAGGGCGATGCGCATGACGGGCTCCTTGGCGTGGAACGGTGAAGCCAGTATGCGCCTGCCGGGCTGTACGTGGCGCTAATCCGACCCATCGGGTGCTTGAAGCACGGCACGACGGCCCCATCTCCGGAGTTCACCCCGGAGGCCGCATGGATCCCAGCCAGAACCCCAATGTCTTCCACGCCACCACCATTGTTTCGGTGCGACGTGGGGAGCAGGTCGTCATCGCCGGTGACGGCCAGGTCACGCTTGGCCACACGGTGATGAAGTCGAATGCGCGCAAGGTGCGCCGGCTCGGAGAGAACGGCCAGGTGCTCGCCGGCTTCGCCGGTGCCGCCGCCGATGCCTTCACCCTGTTCGAATTGTTCGAAGCCAAGCTGCAGAAGCACGGCCAGCTGACCCGCGCGGCGGTGGAGATGGCCAAGGATTGGCGCACCGAACGGCGCTTCGGCAAGCTCGAGGCGCTGCTTGCGGTGGCCGACAAGGAGACTTCGCTCATCATCAGCGGTACCGGCGACGTGATCGAGCCGGAGGATGGCCTGATCGCCATCGGCTCCGGCGGCATGTACGCGCTGTCGGCCGCGCGCGGGCTGCTCAAGCACACCGAACTTTCCGCCAAGGACATCGCGGTGGAGGCACTCGAAATTGCAGGCGATGTCTGCATCTACACCAATCGCAACATCGTGGTTGAAGAGCTGTGAGCGTTGGGGCGATGTCGCGAATGCGCAGTTTCCGGCGCGACACGCCGCAAGTACGTCCATGTAGGCTCGATGGCGGCGTCCATGCCGCCAACGGTCGCGCCGCAAACTCCCCATCCGCGCCCTGACGGATCTGCCAGCACCATGCAAAAAATCGACAACTCCTCCGCCTCCATGACCCCGCGAGAGATCGTCGCTGAGTTGGACCGCCATATCGTCGGCCAGCACGACGCCAAGCGCGCGGTGGCCATCGCCCTGCGCAATCGCTGGCGCCGAGCGCAACTCGACGAGGACATGCGCCGCGAAGTCAGCCCGAAGAACATCCTGATGATCGGCCCGACCGGCGTCGGCAAGACCGAGATCGCGCGCCGCCTGGCCACGCTGGCCAATGCGCCGTTCGTGAAGGTGGAGGCGACGCGCTTCACCGAGGTCGGCTACGTCGGCAAGGACGTCGAGCAGATCATCCGCGACCTCGCCGATACTGCGGTCAAGCTCTACCGCGGTCAGGCCAAGCAGCGCGTGCGGACCCAGGCCGAGGAGCGCGCGGAAGACCGCATCCTCGATGCGCTGCTGCCGCAACGGCAGGCCACCAGCTTCGGTTTCAACATCGACGAAGCGGCGAAGGACGAGCCATCCAAGGTCGAGAATGAAACGCGGCGCAAATTCCGCCAGCAGTTGCGTGCCGGCGAGTTGGATCATCGCGAGATCGAGATCGAAACGTCGGTGTCGGTGGGCAATGTCGACATCATGGCCCCGCCCGGCATGGAGGAAATGGGCCAGCAACTGCGTTCGATGTTCTCGCAGCTCTCCGGCGGCAAGACGCAATCGAAGAAACTCAACGTGAAGGCCGCGCGTGCGCTGCTGATCGAGGAAGAGGCCGGCAAGCTGGTCAACGAGGACGAGGTGCGCGAGGCGGCGATCGATGCCTGCGAGCAGCACGGCATCGTTTTCATCGACGAGATCGACAAGGTCGCCAAGCGCAGCGAAGGCATGGGCGCGGATGTCAGCCGCGAAGGCGTGCAGCGCGACCTGCTGCCGCTGGTGGAAGGCTCGACCGTCAGCACCAAGTACGGGCCGGTGAAGACCGACCACATCCTGTTCATCGCGTCGGGTGCGTTTCACCTGGCCAAGCCGAGCGACCTGATCCCCGAGATGCAGGGCCGCTTCCCGATCCGGGTCGAGTTGAGCGCGCTGACCAAGGATGACTTCGTGCGCATCCTCACCGAACCCAAGGCCGCACTCAGCAAGCAGTACGTCGAGTTGATGGACACCGAAGGCGTGCGCCTGCGCTTCACCGATGACGCGATCGACCGCCTTGCCGAAATCTCCGCCACCGTCAACGAGCGCCAGGAGAACATCGGTGCACGCCGCCTGCATACCGTGCTGGAGCGTTTGCTGGAAAGCTTGAGCTTCGACGCGCCCGACAAGGGCGGCGAGGTGCTGGTGGATGCGGCTTACGTCGACGCGCAACTCGGCGGGCTGGTGAAGGATCAGGATCTCAGCCGCTACATCCTTTGAGGCTCATCGCGACAGTCGCCCGAATCCGAACAGCTCCGCAAGCGGCTGCCGGCGCTTCTTGATCGCAGCAGCGATGATCTCCGCGCCGATCGCCGAATAGGTGATGCCGTTGCCGCCATAGGCCATGGCGAAGTGCACGCGCGGCCCATGCGCGGGATGCGTGCCGATCCATGGCAAGCCATCCTTCGTTTCCGCGAACGTGCCCGCCCACGCGAACGAGGGCGTGGCATCGATATGCGGGAACAGCTTGGCCATCCGCTTGGCGAGCTTGCGTGCCTTGGTATCGACCTTGGCATCGCGCTTGGCGGGGATGTCGATGGCATCGTCCTCGCCACCCACCACCAGCCGATGGTCGCCGGTCGCGCGCAGGTACAGATAGGGCCGAGCGGATTCCCACACCATCGTCTCGCGCAGCGGCCCCAGCAGCGCGGGATCGATCGGTTCGGTGACATAGGCATAGCTGCTGCGGTTCGTCGCCACGTCCTCGGGAATGAATCGCTGCGTCGCGTAGCCGGTGGCCATCACCAGATGCTTCGCCCGGACGATGAAACCCTGCGTCGTTTCCACATCGACCCCGCGTGCATGCGCCTGGATGCGTGAAACGACCGTGTGGTCGTGGATAGGCACACCGCGTTTCCGCAACCGCTGCAGCAGGCGATGCGCCATCCGGTACGGATCGATGCGCGCCGCGCGCCGGCTGAGGATCGCGCCCGGTGCATCGATGCAGAAGCGTTCGCATACGGCCGGCGCTTTCAACCACTCGACCGGAAATCCGTGGCGCTCTCGCAAGTCGAATTCTTCGCGCAGCGCCTTCGCATCCTTGCGACCGCTGGCGAAATACAGGCTGTGCATGTCGGCGAAATCGACATCGCGCACCGAGCGGGCCCGTTGCCCGATCCAGTCGATCGCCTCCAGGCAAGCGCGATAGGCAAGCACGGCATCGGCTTCGCCGTAGCGCTTCGCCAAGTCGATCATGTGGGTGTCGATCTCGTACTGCAGCAGTGCGGTGCTGGCCGCGGTACTGCCCCAGCCGACGTCACGCGCGTCCAGCACGCAGACCTCGTGCCCCCGCTCATGCAGGGTATCGGCGATCAACGCGCCGGTGATGCCCGCCCCGATCACCAGCACCTCGCAGCGCAGATCGCCGGCCAGCGGCGGGAACGGATCCATCAGTCCGTTCTTCACCGCCCAGAATGGATAGCCGCTATCAAGGTCCATCGTGCGTCCCGCGTCGGGTTGGCCATGCTCTTGTAAGCCGAGTGACGGGCACGCCAACGCGATCGTCCTCGCAAGCGCTACCGCCAGCGGTTCATGCGGATGAACGGCAGCCTATGGCGTCAACGTTCCTTCATGTGCGGATCGCTTGCGACCGTTATTGTGTCCGGGTGTTCCAGATCGATGGCCCGTTACAGGGGATGAGCCAGCGAATGAGAAAGTGTTCCAAGTGGATCGCCACGGCGTGTGCGGTAGGGATCGCTATCCTGCCCATGCTCGCCCAGGCGCAGATATTCCAGCCCTTCCAGCCGCGCTACAGTGGTGTGCTGAATGGCGACCTGGTGATGGTGTCCAACACCAGTGTGACTTGCGCCGCGCCCGCCAACGGCAGTTGCCCGGCGGTGCAGAACAAGAATGACCAGTTGAACATGGTCAACAGCAAGCTCGCGGTGGATGCCGCGGACGCCAGCATCTTCAATTCCAGCAGCGCCGACCTGACTTCCGCACAGCTGCCTGCCGGTGCCCAGGTCGTCAAGGCCGAACTGTACTGGGGCGGGTTGGTGGGTGGTACAGCGGGCGCACCCAATCCCGGTCCAGCCGGCAGTCCGGTGCGGCTGGCGCGGCCCGGCGCCAGTTACCAGTCGATCACGCCGCAGGGCTGCGATGTTTCGCCCGTCAGCAGCATCTGGGGACAAGCCGCGCATCATTTGTATGCCTGCCGCGCCGATGTCACCCCGCTGGTGCAGGCGGCGGGCACCTATCGCGTGGCCAACCTGCCGCTGCAGGTCAACGCGCTCAACCGCTTCGGCGGCTGGACCCTGGTGCTGGTCATCCGCAACCCGGCCAGCCCGATGCGACGCTTCACCATCAACGATGGCCTGGCCGCGATCGCCACCACCGGCACCAATCCGGTCCGCGAAGTCTCGGTGGACATCGGCGGGTTCCGCACGCCGCTGGCCGGGCCGGTAACCGCGCAGCTGGGCTGGATGGCGCTTGATGGCGATCTGGCCGCGGCAGACGGTTTCACCTTCACCGGGCAAGGTTCCGCCACCGTCAACCTGGGTGATGCGTGCAACCCGGTGGGTGATGTCTTCAACTCCACCATCTGCAACTTCGGGACACCTGTCCTTGCGCGCAGCATCGTCAACGGCAATGGCACCAATACGCTGGGCTTCGATGCCGACCTGCTGCAGCTGCCGAACCCCGGGAACGTCAACCTGCGCAACGGCGCCACCTCCGCGCGGCTGACCGCACGGACCAGCAGCGAGGGCTATGGCATCGCGATGCTGGCGCTCGCGGTCGATGTGTACCAGCCTTCGTTCGATGCCACCACCTCCAAGGTGCAGGCCAACCTGACCCATCCCGGCCTGCCGGCCGGTCAGGCACTGCCCGGTGACCGCATCCGCTACACCGTGACCTTGAGCAACATCGGCGAGGACAATGCGCAGGACGTGGTGCTTCGCGATGCGATACCCACAGGCACCTACTACGAGCCGGGTTCGCTGGAAATCCTCGTCGGCGCCAACCCGGGTGCCAAGACGGACATCGCCGGCGACGACCAGGGCGAGCTGGCCGGCGGCCAGGCGGTATTCCGGGTGGGCACGGGCGCGAACGCGACCCAAGGCGGCGTGGTTCGCTGCACCACCTGCCAAGGCAGCGAGCCCACCGACATCACGGTGACCTTCGTGGTCAAGGTAAAGGACGATGCCGCGCCCGGCGCGGTCATCCGCAACACGGCGCAGCTCCAGTTCGTCGGTGTCAGCAGTGGTGAAACATTCACCGAAACGTCCAACGAGACGGTCCTGCGCGTGCAAGCGCCGCCCAGGCTCACCCTGCGCAAGATCATCAACGGTCGCGCACGCGCCAGCGACCAGTTCACCCTCGCGATCGGGCCGGGTGGCCCGACAGCCACCAGCAACGGGACCGCGACCAGCATCGCCACCACGCCGTTCGTCGCCAGCCCCGGAACGACCTATACGCTGACCGAAACGGGCGCTGGCAGCCCGGCCGCCGATCTGGCCAGCTACAACATCAGCTACAGCTGCGTGAACGTGGAAGGCGGCACCACCGACATTCCCGCAGGCACCGGACCCAGCATCAGCGTGACGCCGGTCAATGGCGACGACATCACCTGCACCTTCACCAACACGCGCAAGACCGCGAACCTCAGTATCACCAAGACCAACACGCCGGCCAGTGGGGCCAACGACCAGCCCGGCGACACGGTCACGCTGGGCGCAACTACCGACTACACGATCGTGGTCACGAACAACGGGCCGGATGCCGCCGATGGTGCGGTGGTGCGTGACACGCCGAACAGCAATCTCAACTGCACGGCCGTGCGCTGCGATGCGGCCACTGGCGGGGCCGCGTGCCCGGCGGTCGATGTCGCCGGCTTCTTCGGCGGTGGGGTGTCGATAGCCACGCTCCCGGCCGGCGGCGCGGTGACCTTTGTCGCGACCTGCACGGTGAGGTAGCGCACTCTACCTGTCAGGAACAATGCGTAGACGCCTGGCAGCGTAATGGTGCGTAAGTCGGCCGCATTCAAACGATTGCATCGATGATCGATTGCCATTGCCGATCACGCACCATGACAAAGCGGCAGCGTCCGTCGCTCGGTTCCGCCCACGGTGCGCCGATGTCGCGGTCGCCCTGCATCGTTCCAGCCTTACAAATTCCAGGTAGGTGGCGGCGGGGTCGCGACTTCATATCCGATGCCGATCACCTTGAAATGCTCGATCGCCGCGTCGATCTTGGCGTTCTCGCTGGGGCGACGCTTGTCGCGATCGTGCGTGCTCTTGGTTTCCCGGATCATGTAGATGCGGTTTTCGCCATTGACGTGCTTGATGATGGCCCAGTCAGGGTTGTAGTCGCCGACCGGCGTAGGGACCTTGAACTTCGCCGGCAGCTTCATGAACAGCTTGATGTCGGCGCGGCTATCGAGCATTTCCGCGAACTCGCGCTCCACCTCCGACTCGTAGACGACATGATCGAAATCCGTTTTCTGCGTATTGTGGATTTCCACCATCCGGTCGAAAAAATGCTCCTTCTCCGCAAGTCCATCGGTCTGCAGCTCGCGCAATTCGTAAATCGACCCGTCGAGCTTTTCGTACTGGATGCCGTCGATGAGCAGTTTCGCCAGTTCGCCCTTGATGCAGCGCAGGACCATGGCGATGAAGTCATTGGGGTTTCCGATGAATTCGGACAGCCGGCCGCTGCCCTTCACTATGTCCACCAGCGTCCGGCGGGTAAGCGAGGTGGCTTGCTGCAGTTCGCCGATGATGTCCGGCAGGTCGTAGCGTGAATCGAGGCTGGCGACGCTTTCGCCGAGGACGTGACTCTGCGTGCCGCCGCGTGATACCCGGACACCTGCGCGCGTCACTTCGATCTGCAAGGGGCTTATGCGGCCCTCCCGCTTGATGGCATAGATCGCGTTGCCGATGATCGCTTCGCGTTCGACCTGAACCCGATACGCGGTTCTGCGGCTGATGGCGTTCCAGAATTCCTCGAACTCAGGCGATGCGTACAGTTCCTTGTTGAACTTGCGCGCTTTGCGATCCTTCCCGTTCTTCACGTATTTTCCGATGCCTGCGTCGCGAATGCGCTGGATGATGGCCGCCTGGTAGGGTTCGAGCGCCTGCGGAAGATTGAGCGAGAAATCCCTGGTGTCCGGCGTGAATATCGACGTGGTCTTGCCATCGCGCAGGTAGTTGTGGGCATTCAGGTGCCGGAAAATTTCCTGCGACGCCTTGTAGCCCAGCCATTCGTCGGTCGCCTTGCCGTCTGCATCGAGCCTGGGCAGTCTGGCGAATTCGCCTGGCCGCACCTGGCCAATCGCAACGCCTGCCGCCTTGTATTCGTTCTGCAAGTTGTCGGCAAAAGCGGCATAGCTTTCGTTGGCGATGACCGTAAGCGTGGCAATGCTGCGATCGGCCATCCGCTCATAGCCGCGTTCGGTCTTCGCCACCGGCAGGCGCAGACCGCGCCCGAGCGTCTGCCGGCGTTCGGTTTCCGCGCCCATCTCGCGCAACGTGCAAATCTGGAAGACATTGGGGTTGTCCCAGCCTTCGCGCAGGGCGGAATGGCTGAAGATGAAGCGCACCGGTTCATCCATGTCCAGCAGGCGTTGCTTGTCCTGCATGATGAGTTCGTAGGCATCGTCGTCGGCTTTCGTCGTGCCGGACGAGTCCCGGAACTCGACCTTGCCGCCTTTCTTCTTCAACTGCGAGAAATAAGCCCGACGCAAATCGCGCGGCTCCTGCGGCAGCAACTGCCTGTAGTGCGGGGATCGGTTGCGTTCCTCGACGAGCACCTCGTCGAACCATTTCACGAAATCACCATTCGCGTCATCGTTGTTCGTGCCATCGCCGAGGAAGCTGGCCACCTTGTCCACGAAGAACAGCGACAGCACCTTGATCCCCTTGCCGCGCAGCGCCGCTTCCTTCCGGAAATGTTCGAGGATGGTCTGCCGGATCATCTCCTTGTAGATCGCTCCACTCGCGCCACCGATGGAATCGCCTTGCAGCAACGTACCGTGGTTGCTCAACTCGATCGACACCGGCTCGATGCTCATGCCGTTGATGCGCCACCCTTCGTACGCCGGGTTGCCCGTCGTCGTCGCCAGATCGTCACCGCGCTTGACGGTTTTCGTCTTGCGCGCAACCGAACCGTTGGCGGCACGACACGAAAGCTCCAGCCTGGCCTTGAACGTGCCGCGCTTGTTGACGACATCGACCAGGTTCAAGTACGGAGCGGCATCAGCGCCCTGCTGGGCGACGGAGTCCACCACGATCTGCTTGACCAGCCCCAGGTCGTGCGCGTCGACCGGATCGAGCCGGTAGACCAGGTTGCGCAATTGCTTGTGCGTGGCCGAATAGCGCAAGGTGAACGCGGGATCGAGTTCGCCGACCGCCGATTGCGACAGCAGCGACTCCATGTTCTGCGGCTCGTCCATGATGACGATCGGGCGAGTGGCCTTGAGGTAGTCGATGGGTCGCAGACCGTTCAAACGGTCGCGGGTCTGGTGGATGATGCGCGTGTTGGCGTTGCCGCGAACCGAATCGATCGTCATCACCAGTATCTGGACGCCGGTTGCCGTGGCGAAGGCTTGCACTTCCTCGGCGCGATCGCCGCGGTACACGCCGGCATCGAAGGGCAGGGCCGGGTACAGGTCGCGGAAGTGCTCGCGCATCAGACGGATGCTGGTATTCACGCCTTCGCGGATGGCGACGGACGGCACGAGGATGATGAATTTGCCGAAGCCGTAGTGCTGCGCGAGTTCGAAGATGGTCCGCAGGTATACATAGGTCTTGCCGGTGCCGGTTTCCATCTCGATGTCGAAGTCGAGTTTGCCGCCCGCTAGCGAATCGCTCTGCTCCAGCCCGTTTCGATCCTGCACGGCCTGCATGTTGGCGAGGATGGCGGTGTCGTGCAGCACGAGGTTGTTGCCGATCGCACCGATTTCCTGCGCGGTCTCGACCGCCAGTTGCCCCTCTACCGTTTCCCGGACCATGCCGCGCACGGCCACGGCGAGCTTGTCCGCGTCCTGCGGTTGCCCATCGAACAGGTCCACGACGGCGGCGATCGCGTCGAGCTGGTATTGCTGGCGAGCATCGAACCGGAATCCGGTGCTGCCCATCTCAGGCGGTCCGCAATTCGATGCCCTGGGTCTTTGCGTATTGGGCAAGGTTGGTTTTCAGCTCGTCGTCGCCGTGGAAAGCGTCTTCCAGCAAGATGAGCTTGCCGGGCGCGGCATCGACCAGGGCGCGCAGTTGCTCCAGCGTGGGCTTGGTGGTTTCATCGACATAGGCCAGCACGCGGTTGTCGCCGACTTCGCGCACCTCAAGTCCCTTGATGGTCTTCGTGGTGATGGTTTCGGTCAGCGAATGGCCCAGCTTGAGTAGCAGTTCCGTCAGAAGGTCGTCCTGCGAGGCTGCGTCGTCGGCGCTGTCGCGCAGGTCGAGCAGATGCTGCTCCAATTGGGTCGGCGTGACGTCGCTGGTGACCCGCCACTTGGCGAAGTTCGTGTCAGTGAGTTTGTAGGCGCGAAAACCGGTGTCGCCCTTGCCGATTCTTTCGCCGGCCAGCTCAATGCGCTTGCGCGAGATGTCGGCGATGGTGGCGAATCCGGACTTGCGGGCTTGGGAGTCTTCGGACGTGGGCTCGGGCAACTGCACCATGATGAAGCGGCGATTGCCTTCGTCTTCGGCGTTGAGTTGCATCACGGCGTGGGCGGTTGTGGAACTACCGGCGAAGAAGTCAAGGACGATGTCGCCGTTAGAAATGCAGAAGTTCGTCAGGTATGAAATCAATTCAACTGGCTTTGGATAATCAAAAACATCAGCGCCACCCATGAGCGCAGTGAGCTTGGTTCCTGCGCTTTCAGTAGTGCCGACCCCAACGGTCCAATCGATCAGATTGGGAGGGACTTCTTCTCCGTAGTCTTTTTTCTTGTATGAGATCACAAGTCGATCAGAAGAAATTCGCATCTTGGTTTCCAGCGAAAGTTCCATGTCGAGCTTAGGCTGAGTCCATGTGAATTTGGACTTGAAGCGCACGTCATTCCTGTTTTTCCCATCAAGTACATCCAGCGTGTCCAGAAGCTCATACGGATACTTGTCCGTGCCGTAAATTCCGGGCTGGAATACTTGGTTCGGGAGTCCAATTTCAAGTTTTCCAGCCGGAAATCTGAGCTCCTTGGCAGAGTTTTGCGGCTTCGTGATGGGGTCGTCGCTGGCGCTAAATTTTCTGACGCCCTTGTACTGTTTGTTTGATCGTGCCCGTTCGTATGCCAGCACGTACTCCACGTTCTTCTTGATCTTCTTCGATAGGTTGGGTGGAGTGGCGGACTTGAACCAGTTCCATTGGCCTATGAAATTCGCTTCCCCGAATACCTCATCGCAGACTCTTCGTAGATTCGCGACCTCGTTGTCATCAATCGAAACGAAAATGACGCCGTCATCGGTGAGCAAGTTCCGCGCCAGCTTCAACCGCGGGTACATCATGTTCAACCAATTGGAATGGAAGCGGCCTTCGCTTTCGCTGTTGGTGGAAACCTTCTGGCCTTCCTCGTTCACCTGCCGCGTCCACTCAAGATAAGTGTCCAGCCCTTCGGTGAAATTGTCCGGGTACACGAAGTCCTTGCCCGTGTTGTAGGGCGGGTCGATGTAGATCAGCTTGACCTTGTTGTGGTAGTGCCGCTGCAGGATCTTCAGCACTTCCAGGTTGTCGCCCTCGATGAACACGTTCTGGGTCGTGTCCCAGTCCTTCGAATGAGCGAGGTCGGGCTTCAGCGTCGCGGACGTCGGCGCCTGGGCAGCGCGTAGCGCCCGTTTCTTGCCGGGCCAGAACAGGCCGAAGCGTTCGCTTTCATCGGCGGCATCTTCGCCCAGCAACTCGGCGAGCTTCCTAGCATCGATCTTGCCGTCGGCAATGGCTTCAGGCACCAGTTCGGCCAGCTGCGCGGCCAGCTCCGTACGGAAGTCCGGGCTGGCGCTTGGGATGTCGGCTGGGGATTCCGACAGTGGCTGGGGCACGGAATGGGGCATGAGGCTGACGCGGAAGCGCTTGTCTGCAGTGAAAGTTGGACTTTCAAAGAGAGGAAAGTAACGCTTTCTCGTCCGACATGCCAGCTGCGCGACCGTAATGGCATGGACAAGGAGAAAATGGCATTTGCCCGGCGATTGAAGGCGGCCTTGCAGGACGCCGGGATCGAGGCCAGCGGCACCCGCATCGAGGAACTTTTCGCGGCGCGCTCTCCTGCACACTCCGTGACGAGCCAAGGCGCCAATGGCTGGTTGCGTGGCCAGTACATGCCCACCCCGGACAAGATCCGGGTGCTGGCGGATATCGTCGGCGTGGATCCGTCCACACTGGCTTTCGGAGAAGCGAAAGGGCGGCGGGTCAGCGAAGCGCGCCGGGAATGGAAGATTCCCGCTGCGGATCGTGCTGCGATAGATGCGTTCCTCGGGTTGCCGGCCTCGCAGCGCAAGTTGGTGGGCGCGCTGTTGGCGGAACTGGCTGCCGTCAAGCCGTCGCGCTGAGGCGAGTCGTCACCACGGCGGCCACACACGGGCCAATGCCATAATCCCGCCATGAGCCAGGACAACGAATCCACCACCCACTTCGGCTTCCGCGACGTGCCGACCGGGCAGAAGCAGAAGCTGGTCGGCGAGGTGTTCACCTCGGTCGCGGGCAACTACGACCTGATGAACGACCTGATGTCGCTCGGCATCCATCGGGTGTGGAAACGCTATTTCGTCGCCACCGCGCAGGTGAAGCCGGGCGACCGCGTGCTGGACCTGGCCGGTGGCACCGGCGACATCGCTGCGCTGCTGAAGGATCGTGTCGGCGAGCGAGGCGAACTGGTCCTGGGCGACATCAACGGCTCGATGCTGAAGGTCGGCCGCGACCGCATGACCGATCGCGGCAACGTCGCCGGTTTCGAATACGTGCAATGCAATGCGGAGAAGCTGCCGTTCCCGGATGCCAGCTTCGACCTGGTCACCATCGCGTTCGGCCTGCGCAACGTGACCGACAAGGACGCTGCGCTCCGGGAGATGCAGCGGGTGTTGAAGGTCGGCGGGCAGGCGCGCGTGCTGGAGTTCTCGGAAGTGACCGCGGAGTGGTTCAAGCCGGTGTACGACTTCCACTCCTTCAAGGTGTTGCCGCGGCTGGGCAAGCTGTTCGCCGGGGATGCCGACAGCTACCAGTACCTGGCCGAATCGATCCGCAAGCATCCGCCGCAGGAAGCCTTGAAGGCGATGATGGAGGCCGCCGGTTTCGCGCGGACCTCGTACCGCAATCTCTCCGCGGGCATCGTCGCCATCCACACCGGCTACAAGGCCTGACCTGGCAGCGTGGCGACGGCGCATCGCGCGCCGCCGGCTTGCTCAGAACTGCGGCTGCCAGGCGTAGCTGAATTTCAGGAACAGGCTGCGGCTGTTGTTGAACATCTCCGGGTTGACATCGTCCATGAAGCTGCCGAACGAGGTGCCGGCGTAGAGCGCGGTGCGCGGATTGACCTTGTAGGAATAGATCAGTTGCGCGGCGGCGTCGCGGCTGTGGCGCTTGACCGGCTGCAGGTACAGCGCCGGATCGCGGATCACGTCGCTGCCCTGCAATGCCAGCCGGATGCGTTGGCGCGGATCGATCTGCCAGGCCAGCCGCACGTCGGCCAGGGCGGCGCGGAAAGCGGTGCCTCCATCGCGCGCGAGCTGCTGGCGGACCAGTGACCAGTCGAGGTTGAGGCCGCGGCCGATGTCGATGTTGCCCCAGGTCTCGATGTGGTTGCCGCGTCCGCGCCGGGTGGCGGCCAGGTCGATCTGGGTGCCGCTGCGCGCATACAGGCCAAACAGCATGCCGCCGCGCGGGCGGAAACTGCCGTTGAAGGCGAGGTAGGCTTCATCGAACAGGACGCCGTTCCAGAACCGTTCGCGGCTCATGGCCATGAAGCTGAAGTCGCTCTGGCGCGGGCCGCGTATGTTGAAGCTGGTTTCGAACTCGTTCTCCAGCAACTGGCCATCGGCACGATGGGTGATGTCCCAGTCCGCGTACAGACCGAACCGGTTGAATCGCTTGTCGTCACGGAACCATGTGTGACCACCGCCGATGAGCGACTTGCGGTAGCCGACCATGCCGATGAAGCCGAGATCGGCGCGGAAGCCCGGATCGATGCGTTCGTGCCAGCTGTTGAACGACCAGTTGCGGCTGTTGTAGCCGTAGGCGGCACGCATCGCGTTGCCCGACGGGCTTTCATCAACGAGCCCCAGTGCTGCCGGATATTTCGATTGGCTGGCCAGCAGTTGGGTGGAGAAGGTGTGGTGCTTGTTCTGCCAGCGTCCATCGACGCCGGCGAGATCGTTGGAATAGCCGTCGCCGCGGCGGAAGGTGCCGATGGCACCGACGGTGGCGTGTTCACTCACGTTGTGGCGATAACGGCCGACCGCGACATCGACCGGTTGTTCCAGCACGGTAAAACCCGAGCCCAGCGGGCCCGGCAGCAAGAGTTGCGTCACCGCATCTCGCGCGACCAGCGCGCCATAGGCGCCGGCACCGCTGCGCCCGGTGACCCGCAGGCCGCCGTCGGGATCGGCGATCTGCCGGGTGTAGAGCACCTGCAGTGGCGTGGTGAAGTAGTCGGCACCTTCCATGAAGAACGGCCGCTTCTCGTCGAAGTACAGGGCGAAGCTCTGGTTGAGGTCGAGCTGCGCCTGGTCGGATTCGACCTGGGAGAAATCCGGGTTGAGTGTCGCGTTGACCGTCATGTTGGGGGTCGGCGCCCACGACACGTCGAGGCCGGGTTCGATGTCGAAGCCTTCGCTCTGCCATTGCGCATCGCGCGACAGCCGCGTTTCCGGCCGCCCGATGGTGAGGCTGGGCACGATCTCCAGGTTGCGGCCCTGTTTTACCCCGGCCATGCCCTGGTATTTCTCCAGGGTGCAGGTCAGGCAGTTGCCACCACGCTTCACCTGGTTGGACATCAACTGGTGGCGCTTGTCGCGCGGGTAGTTGCGGAAAAAGCCGATCCCCCAGCGCTGCAGGCCGTCGGTCTTGCGGAAGCGCAAGGTGGAGAAGGGGATGCGGAGCTCCACTTCGTAGCCGGTGGCGGTGATGCGCCCGGCGCTGGTCCACAGGCCGTCCCAGCTGGAGTCCTCGTTGCCCCCGTTGGTCTCGTCCTTGATCAGGTCCATCTGCACGCCGAGCGGATTGACGAAGAACTCGTAGGCACGTCGCTGGTCGTCGAAGGTGTCCATGAACATGCCGACCCAGTCGTCGTTGAAAGCGGCATCGCGGTCGCGCAGGTAGGCGCGGATGCGCGCGGGGTCGGGGTCCTCGGCATGGAAGGCGACGTACAAAGCATCATCGGTGTGGCCGATGTGCACCGTGGTGCGGACCGGCGCGGGGATGTTGTCGCCGGGGCTGATCTCGTAGGGGATGTCCACCTGCTTCGCACCGGACCAGGCGGCATCGTCCAGTTCGCCATCGATCACGATGCCGCCGTCGAGGCGCGGGATGTCGTGGACGGTGGCCGCCGGCTGCGCCAGCGCGAGCGGCGAACCCACCAAAAGCACGATGCACCACAGCAGCCCGATCCGCGGGCGCGGACATGCCTGTATGGAAAGGGAGGATGCGGACCAGCGGGTCATCGAGGATGGAAGTCGTTCGGTGGGCGAATAATTACACGTGTAAACGAAATCCGTCAATCGCCGGCTCCGTATGTGGTCGCCGAGGATCGTGCGCATGCCCGGCGCTGTCACGTGCCATTGGTCGTGCTTGCGGGATTCAGGCATGCACGGGCGAGCGCGATAAACTCCGGTCTTTCCGTTTCGAGGCTTCCCCATGCGCCATTCCGTGCTGATGCTCTCCGTCGCCGCCGCGTTGCTCGCGGGCTGCCAGAAACAGGAGGCGGCGACAGCGCCGCAACCTGCAGCGGCTGCGGCCACTGCGACGAACACCGCAGCGCAGCCTGCTGCAGTCATTGACCAGCACAGCTACGCGGAGCCGGGCAAGGTCCGCACCAAGGATCTGGCGCTTGCTCTGAATGTCGATTTCGCCAGGAAGGAACTCACCGGCACCGCGACCTACACGCTGGACTGGATCGACAAGGCGGCCACCCAGTTGGTGCTCGACACCCGCGACCTGACCATCGAGAAGGCCGAGGGCGAAGTCAACGGCCAGTGGCAACCGCTGAAGTTCGTGTTGGCGCCGACCGCCGACAAGCTGCTGGGCAGCAAGCTGACCATCGAAACGCCGGAGCGCCCCGGCAAGGTGCGCGTGACCTATCGCACCTCGCCGAACGCCTCGGGCCTGCAATGGCTGGAGCCGTCGATGACCGAGGGCAAGAAGACGCCCTTCATGTTCAGCCAGTCGCAGCAGATCCACGCGCGCAGCTGGGTGCCTCTGCAGGACACGCCGCAGATCCGCTTCACCTACAGCGCAAAGGTGACCGCGCCCAAGGACGTGATGGTGCTGATGAGCGCCGACAACGACCCCAACGCGACGCGCGACGGCGAGTACGAGTTCAAGATGCCGCAGCCGATCCCCTCCTACCTGATGGCGATCGCCGCCGGCGACCTGGTGTTCAAGCCGGTCAGCGGCCGCAGCGGCGTCTGGGCCGAGCCCGCGATGGTCGACAAGGCGGTCAAGGAGTTCGAAGACACCGAGAAGATGATCACCACCACCGAGCAGCTGTACGGCCCGTATCGTTGGGACCGCTACGACATGCTGGTGCTGCCGCCGTCCTTCCCTTACGGCGGCATGGAGAACCCGCGCCTCACCTTCGCCACCCCGACGGTCATCGTCGGCGACAAGTCGCTGGTTTCGCTGATCGCGCATGAGCTGGCGCACAGCTGGTCGGGCAACCTGGTCACCTTCGCCACCGATCGCGATGCCTGGTTGAACGAGGGCTTCACCACCTACGTGCAGGGCCGCATCACCGAGGCGATGTACGGCCAGGACATGGCCGACATGGAGCACGTGATCGACCGCGACGAGTTGAAGAAGGAATACGCGACCCTCGATCCCAAGCTGCAGGTGATGGCGCTCAAGCCCGGTGAGTTGGCCGACCCGGATGGTTCGTCATCGGCCACTGTTTACACGAAAGGCGCATGGATGCTGCAGTGGTTGGAGCAGGCCTATGGCCGCGATGTCTTTGATCCGTTCCTGAAGGGCTATTTCGATCACTTCGCCTTCCAGTCGATCACCACCCAGCAGTTCCTCGACTACATCAAGGCCAACCTGGTCGACAAGCATCCGGGCAAGGCGACGATGGCGCAGATCGAGCAATGGGTCTACCAGCCCGGCGTGCCGGACTTCGCGCCCAAGGTCGATGCGCGCCCGTTCGCGGTCGTCAACACCGCACGCACTGCCTTCCTGCAGGATGGCACCTTGCCTGCCTCGCAGCTGACCACCGATTGGTCGTCGCAGGAGTGGTCGCACTTCATCGAAGGCCTGGGCGAGACGTTGACGCCTGAGCAGTTGGAGAAGCTGGATGAGGCCTACAAGTTCACCGGCACCGCCAACGGCGAGATCGCGATGCGCTGGTACCCGCTTGCGGTCCGCAGCGGCTACACAAAAGCACAGCCGGAGATCGGGAAATTCCTCGAGCGCGTCGGACGACGCAAGCTGATCATGCCGATCTACGCCGAACTGGTGAAGACGCCTGAAGGCCTGGCCTTCGCCAAGCAGACCTTCGCCAAGGCCAAACCGGGCTACCACCCGATCACCACCGGCTCGGTGGAGGAAGCGATCGCCAAGGCGGGTACGCCAAAGTGATGCGTGCCTGCGCGGCGGCAGTGTGCGGCGTGCTGGTGCTGGCCGCGTGCAAGCCGCAGCAGGATCCGCAAGCCGCTGCGGCCGCACAGGCCGCGGCGGCCGAGGCTTCGGCCGCGCCGCTGAGGAAAAGTTTCGAGGATGCGGTCGCGAAAGAGAACTGGGAATTGGCGATGTCGCAGGCCGACCAGTTGCGCAGCCGCTATCCGGACACCCAGGCCGCCAAGGACATCGCGTCGCAATACGCGGAGGTGGAGAGCCAGGCGAAGCAGATCCGCAGGGAGCGGCGGCTGAAGAACCTGTGGGATTACCAGGACAACGCCGAGGGCAAGGGCCGCCAGCTCACCGCATCGATCCATTCGCAGGAACGCATCGACATCGCCGATGGGCGCAGCACCGTGCAGCTGATCTTCCGCGACCATCCGGAGTGGGG
>JAEWNY010000121.1 GCA_023461075.1 Pseudomonadota bacterium
TCTTATTTTTTACCGCCCCGGCCGGGGGGGCCCCCCCCGCCGCCGTGTGCAGCGTGGAGCCTTACTCCGACTTGCCGAGCTGCTCTCGCAGCAGCGCGCCGAGCTGGGTGGTGCCGCTGGCGGCATCCGAGGTGCTGCGGTTGTACTCGGCCAGACTTTCGTTCATCTCGTCCTGATCCTTGGCGCGGATCGAGAGCTGCATGACGCGGCTCTTGCGATCGTTGCCGATGATCTTGGCTTCGACTTCGTCGCCCACCTTGAGTACGTGCGAGGCATCCTCGACGCGGTCCTGGGAGATGTCGCGGGCGGCCAGGTAGCCTTCCACGCCATCGGCCAGCGCGATCGTGGCGCCCTTGGCGTCGACTTCCTTGACCGTGCCCTTGACGATCGAGCCACGGCTGTTGGACGCGACGTAGCCACCCATCGGGTCTTGCTCAAGCTGCTTGACACCCAGCGAGATGCGCTCACGCTCCGGATCGACCGCCAGCACCACGGCTTCCACCGTGTCGCCCTTCTTGAAGTTGCGCGCCAGGTCTTCGCCGTTGGTGTTCCACGAAAGGTCGGACAGATGGACCAGGCCATCGATGCCGCCGTCCAGGCCGATGAAGATGCCGAAGTCGGTGATCGACTTGATCTGGCCCGACACCTTGTCGCCCTTCTTGTGCAGCACGGAGAAGGTTTCCCACGGGTTGGACGAGACCTGCTTCATGCCCAGCGAAATGCGGCGGCGCTCTTCATCCACGTCCAGCACCATCACCTGGACATCGTCGCCGACCTGCACGACCTTGGACGGGTTGACGTTCTTGTTCGTCCAGTCCATCTCGGACACGTGGACCAGGCCTTCGACGCCCGGCTCGATCTCGACGAACGCGCCGTAATCGGTGACGTTGGAAACCTTGCCGAAGGCGCGGGTGTTGGCCGGGTAGCGGCGGGCGATGTTGTCCCACGGATCCTCGCCCATCTGCTTGAGGCCGAGGCTGACGCGGTTGCGCTCGCGGTCGTACTTGAGCACGCGCACGTCCAGCTCCTGGCCGACTTCCACCACCTCGGACGGATGGCGCACGCGCTTCCAGGCCATGTCGGTGATGTGCAGCAGGCCGTCGATGCCGCCGAGGTCGACGAACGCGCCGTAGTCGGTGAGGTTCTTGACCACGCCCTTGAGCTTGGCGCCCTCGACCAGCTTCTCCAGCAGCTGCTCGCGCTCTTCCGAATGCTCGGACTCGACCACCGCGCGGCGGGAGACGACCACGTTGTTGCGCTTGCGGTCCAGCTTGATCAGCTTGAATTCGAGTTCCTTGCCTTCCAGGTACACCGGGTCGCGGACCGGGCGCACGTCCACCAGCGAGCCCGGCAGGAAGGCGCGGACGTCCTTGATGTCGACGGTGAAGCCGCCCTTGACCTTGCCACTGATGCGGCCGGTGATGATGTCGCCCTTCTCGAGCGCCTCTTCCAGCTCGTCCCACACCATGGAACGCTTGGCCTTGTCGCGGGAGACCACGGTCTCGCCGAAGCCGTTCTCGACGGACTCCAGGGCGACCTTGACCTGGTCGCCGACGCCCACGTCGATCTCGCCCGCGTCGTTGCGGAACTGTTCGATCGGCACGATGCCTTCGGACTTCAGACCCGTGTTGATGACGACCACGTCGTTGCGGACGTCGATCACGGTGCCGGTGATGATGGCGCCGCTCTTCAGCTTGGCCAGCTGGGTCTGGCTCTGTTCAAACAGTTCTGCGAAAGATTCAGTCATTGGAAATTACTCTGTTGATATCCGGATGCGGCATCGCGACGGACAATGGCGCGAAGCTGCATCCACCCGTTGTCGGCGCGGGCGGGATTGCCTTGTGGCCGGGAGTGTTGGATGTTGGAAAACCGCCGGACCTCGCGGGCCAGCGGAGCGTCTCTGCAGGGCTTGATCACGCCGTCAGCGCGATGGGGCTTGGCAGCCGTTTTCGTGCACGCGGGCCAGCACGCGGGCCACCACCGCTTCGATGCCGATGCCGGTGGTGTCGATGAGGACAGCCTCCGGCGCGGGCCTGAGCGGCGCGACCGCCCGGTTGGCGTCACGCTCGTCACGGGCGATGATCTCGCCCAGCAGACTGTCCAGATTAACCGAAACCCCTTTTTGCATCAACTGTTTATGACGTCTTTCGGCCCGTTCTCGGGCGCTGGCGGTCAGGAACACCTTGCAGCCCGCCTCCGGGAAAATGACCGTCCCCATGTCGCGCCCGTCGGCGACCAGGCCCGGCGCCTGCCGGAACCCATGCTGCATGTCCACCAAAGCGGCGCGCACACCCGGCTGGGCGGCGATGCTGGAGGCCGCCGCGCCGGTGGTTTCCAGGCGCAGTTGATCGGTGGCGTCCTGCTCGTTGACCAGCACCCGAGGCTCGCCATCGACTCCCGACACGAAGCGGATCAGGGTGCGCCGGGCGCAGGCTTCGACTGCCACGGCATCATCCAGGTCCACGCCTTCCCAAGCCGCAGCGACCCCGACCGCCCGGTACAGGGCACCGGAGTCAAGATAGTGCCAGCCGAGCGCATCGGCAACGCGGCGGCTGATCGTGCCCTTGCCGGAACCGGAGGGGCCATCGATGGTGAGGACGGGAACAGGGGCATGGGGCTGCATCGCCACAGTATGAACGATGACCGCGATGGACTACGCCGCGCATGCCCCACCGCATCCAACTGCTTGAACGCGCGGAATTTTTCCTCCATAATGCCGGGCTTCGTTCCATCCACCCCTGATTCTTTAATCGAGAATCCATCTGCCGAGGTTTGTCATGAAGGTCCTGTCCTCCCTGAAGTCGGCGAAGGCCCGTCACCGCGACTGCAAGGTCGTCCGCCGCCGTGGCAAGGTCTTCGTGATCTGCAAATCCAACCCGCGTTTCAAGGCGCGCCAGCGCTGAAACGAGGCGCAGCCGGGCCCATGGCTGACGTTCAAGCCGCCGCAAGGCGGCTTTTTCGTGGGCACGCTCCCGGCCCGACAACTCCTCCGTCCATAGCCACAAGGTGAGCAGCGTGTCATGCACCGGCGGGATGCAAATCCGTAGAATCGCCTCGAACCCTCAACGGAAACCCGCCATGCGCCCGACCATCCTGCTCGTGCTTGCCGTCACCGGCGGCCTCGCCCTGTGCGCCCCGGGCGTTGCGCGCGCCGACACCCTGCTGGTCGATCGCGTGCAGCAGGAGAGCGGCATCCCCAAGCCCAATCGCGGCATGTCGATGGCCGACGTGGAGCGCCGCTTCGGCGTGCCGCAATCGCGGCTGGACCCGCGCGGCGGTCAGAAGCGCCAGTGGCCGACCATCAATCGCTGGGTCTATCCGGCCTACGTGGTGTATTTCGAGCGCAACAAGGTGATTGACGTGGTCCTGCAACAGGCCGGTCCGACCGAAGTCGCTCCTAAGCCGCCGATCCGCTGAGGCGTCAAGCCTTTTGAACCCCTGCCGTGAAACGCGGCGCATCGCATTCAACCCATGACCGACACATCGCTGCGCTTCCCGGCCGAGTGGGAGCCCCAGTCCGCCATCCTCATCGCCTGGCCGAATGCGGACACCGACTGGGCCGATCGCCTTGGCGAGGTCGAGGAGGTCTACATCGCGCTGGTCGCGGCGATCACCCGTTTCCAGCCGGCGATCATCATCGTGGCCGACGACGACATCGAGGCCTACGCGCAGGCGCGGCTGCAGAGCAACCGCATCGACATGGCGAAGCTGCGCTTCGTCACCGCGCCGCACGACGACACTTGGTTGCGCGACAGCGGCCCGATCACGCTCCGGCGTGACGGCGGCTTCGACCTGCTCGATTTCCGCTTCACCGGCTGGGGCGGCAAGTTCGGTGCCAGCGAGGACGATCGCATCATCGAGCGGCTGGATGCGCAATCGCTTTTCAATGAGGCGACGCGCAGGCCGATCGACTTCGCGCTGGAGGGCGGCGGCATCGAGACCGATGGCGCGGGCACGTTGCTCACCACTTGGCAATGCCTGCACGAGCGGCATCCGGATGCCTCGCGCGAGGAACTGACCGAAAAACTCAAGGACTGGCTGCGCCAGGAGCGCGTGCTGTGGCTGGACCACGGCTATCTGGAAGGCGATGACACCGACGCGCACATCGACACTTTGGCGCGTTTTGCGGCCGAGGATGCGATCGTGTTCCAGGCCTGCGACGACCCTTCGGATTCGCACTACGCAGAGCTGAAGGCAATGGCCGCCGAGATCGCCGCGTTGCGTACCCGCGATGGCCAGCCCTATCGGCTGTTCCCGCTGCCATGGGCGCAGCCGATCATCGACGATGGCCGGCGCCTGGCCGCCAGCTACGCTAATTTTCTGATCGTAAACGGCGCAGTGCTGATGCCGGGCTACGGGGACGCGGCCGATGCGAAGGCGGTCGAAGTCATGCAGGCTGCGTTCCCCGACCGGGAGATCGTGCAGATCGATTGCCGGCCGATCATCTGGCAGAACGGCAGCCTGCATTGCCTGACCATGCAGTTGCCGGCGGGACTGGTGAAGGTGGACGCCTGATCAGTAGCGATCGGCCTTGCAGGGTGCGGCTGGCGCACGTGCCGCCGCCTCGCGCGCCAGCATGTTCTGCGACGGCCCGGGCGGAATCACCTCGGTCACGCAACTACGTTGCCCTGCCTTGAGTTTGGCGATGACCAGATAGGACGTGGTGCGATCGGGCTGTTCGGGATGCTCGTAGGCGTTGAAACGGGTGATGAGCGCACTCGGCGCCGCATCGCCTTGCGGCCACCATTCGACCGTGTCACCGAGATCGCTGAACGCCGCACTGACTTTCTGCGCCAGCTGTAATGGCTGCGGCTTGCCTTGGCCTTCGACGACATCGAGCATCTGCCGCGCGTCGCTGTCGGTGACGATGAGCCGGTACGGCGCGATGCCGGCGCAAGTGGTGCGGGTGCCGCCGAGTTCGTCGCCCAGTTCTTCGGTCTTGCAGGCAGCCCCGGCCAAAGAGGTGTAACGACCGTGCTCGACGGATGCCGCTACGGGATCGGCCTTTGCCGGCGCGACCGGAACGGCAGCAGGCGGCGCGACGGGCTCCGATCGCGGCCGCTCGCTTACGGTCGCGGGCGCGGCGATCACCGGTTCGGCATTACGCGAAGGCTCGCTGCAGGCCGCCAGCAGCAGCACCGGCAAAAGGGTGATTGCACGCATCGGCTTTCCTCCGCATTCATCGCTTGCCGCTACCATGGACACCCTTGCGCGAACATCACGTGACCATGAAGCACACCACCCTGCCCGTCGCCCTCGTCCAGGAACGCAACCAGGGCGATGCCGAGGCCAACCTCTCGCTCATCGAGAAGCGCGTCGCCGAGGCCGCGAAACAGGGCGCGAAGCTGGTGTTGCTGCAGGAACTGCACAATGGGTCGTATTTCTGCCAGCACGAGGACGTCTGCGCATTCGACCTCGCCGAAACCATCCCCGGCCCCTCGACCGAACGCCTCGGCCAACTGGCGAAGCAGCACGGCGTGGTGCTGGTCAGCTCGCTGTTCGAAAAGCGCGCCACCGGCCTGTACCACAACACCGCCGTGGTGTTCGATGCCGATGGCTCGACCGCCGGCAAGTACCGCAAGATGCACATCCCGGACGATCCGGGCTTCTACGAGAAGTTCTACTTCACCCCGGGCGACATCGGCTTCGAGCCGATCGACACGTCGGTCGGACGGCTTGGCGTGCTGGTGTGTTGGGACCAGTGGTATCCGGAAGCCGCGCGGTTGATGGCGCTGGCCGGCGCCGAAATGCTGCTCTATCCGACCGCGATCGGCTGGGATCCGGATGACGATGATGCCGAGAAGAGGCGCCAGCGCGATGCCTGGGTGCTGTCGCATCGCGGGCATGCGGTGGCCAACGGCTTGCCGGTGCTCTCGTGCAACCGGGTCGGCCACGAGGCTTCGCCGATGGGTGCATCGGGTATCGATTTCTGGGGCAATTCGCACGTGCTCGGCCCGCAGGGCGAGTTCATCGCCGAGGCCGGTGCCGAACCGACGATCCTGATGGCGGAAGTGGACATGGCACGCAGCGAACACGTGCGCCGCATCTGGCCGTTCCTGCGCGATCGCCGCATCGATGCCTATGGGGACCTGACCAAGCGCTATCGCGATTGATGCTTCAAGACTCCATTCACGCACGGCGCCAGCCTGGCAGATCATGCGTCGGCTCAGTCGACACATCCTGTGCCGGTTCGCCGTCACGGCCCATCCATGAGCCGCTCGCATGCCGGTGCCAGGCAGACGCCAAGACATACTCCAGCCAGTTCTGCTATTGAAATGAATCAAACTTTCGACTGGCGCAGCCAGCCCCACGCCACCGTCGAGCGCGACGGCATCACCTACACCCTGCTCGGCACTGCGCACGTCTCGCAGGCGAGCGTGGACGCAGTGCGTACGGCGATCGACAGCGGCGAGTTCGATGCCGTTGCGGTCGAGCTGGATGCACAACGCCATGCGGCGATGGATGATCCGGACCAGATGGCCAAGCTGGACCTGGTCAAGGTGATCCGCGAGGGCAAGGTGCCGATGTTCGCCGCCAACCTTGGCCTGGCTGCCTACCAGCGCCGCTTGGCCGAGCAACTCGGCATCGAGCCGGGCGCCGAGCTCAAGGCGGCCACGCGCGAGGCGCGCGAGCGCGGCCTACCGATGCACCTGATCGACCGCGACGTCGGCCTGACCTTCAAGCGCGCCGGCGAGAAGCTCGGCTGGTGGCGGCGCACGATGCTGGGCGGCGGCATCCTCGCCTCACTGTTCTTCGACGAAAAGGTCGAGGACGACGCGATCGAGAAGCTGAAAGAAGGCGACATGCTCGAAGCGAGCTTCAGCGAGTTCGCCGCCGACAATCCCGCGCTGTACGAAACGGTCATCGCCGAGCGCGATGCGTACATGGCGGCCAAGCTGCGTGCGACAGCCGGTGATGCCAGGCGCGTGCTGGCGGTGATCGGCGCCGGGCATCTGGCGGGTACCGAACGCCACCTGCGCGATGACAGCGAAGCGCCCAGCGAGACGCTCGCGCGCCTGGAGTCGCTGCAACCCAAGTCGAATATCCCGTGGTTCACGATCGTGCTCGCCACTTTCGTGCTTGGCGGGTTCGCGTATGGATTCTGGAAGGGCGGCGTGGATGTCGGGGCCGGCCTCATCGCCTACTGGGTGATGATCACCGGCGGGCTGGGTGCGCTGGGCTGCGCGATCGCCGGTGGCCACCCGCTGTCGATCCTCGGCGCCTTCGTCTCTTCACCGATCACCCCGCTGCATCCGGCGCTGGCCTCCGGCACGGTGAGCGCGTTGATCGAGGCGGCCCTCCGCAAACCCACTTATGCCGACTTCATGGCCCTGCGCGACGACGTGCAGCACGTGCGCGGCTGGTGGAAGAACCGAGTCGCGCGGATCCTGCTCAACTTCTTCCTGACCAGCTTCGGCACCGCCATCGGGGTGTGGCTGGGTGGCGCCAGGATGCTCGGCAAGCTGCTGGGCTGAAGCCGCGCCGGTCAACCGGCCGCCGCGATCGCTTTCGGTTCGACGCCACGCGCCCGCCGCCAGGTCCGCGCGGTATTCGCCCGCCAGTCGTCGAGGATCGCGTAGATCGTCGGCAAAAACAGCAGGCTGACCACGGTCGAGAACGCCAAGCCACCGGCGATCGCGCGCGCCATCGGGTAGTAGCTCGGGCCATCGCCAGCCATCTGCGTGCTGCCGATGGCGATCGGGATCATCGCCAGGATCGCGGTGCCCATCGTCATCAGGATCGGTCGCAGGCGCTCGCGGCTGCCCTCGACCAGCGCATCGGTGCGGTTCATGCCGCCGCGGCGATGGTTGTTGATGTGCTCGACCATCACGATGCCGTTGTTCACCACCACACCCATCAGCACCAGTATCCCGATGAAGGCCATGATGTTGAACTCGGTGCCGGTGAGGAAGAACAGCCAGAACACGCCGAAGATCGAGAACACCACGCCGCTCATGATCGCCGCCGGGAACAGCAGTGATTCGAACACCGCCGCCATCACCACGTAGATCATCACCAGTGCGATCAGCAGGTTGAACATCATCTGCCGCATCGCCTCCCCTTCATCCATGAAACTGACACGGTCAAAGGTGTAGTTGTAGCCGGCCGGCCATGCCACCTTGGACAACGTGCCTTCCATCGCCTTGCGCGCGTCCGGCATCACCACCTTGGGCGCGAGGTTGGCGGTGATGGTGAGCGTGGTCTGGCGGTTCGTACGCTGGATGACGCTGGCGGCCGGCCTCGCATCCACTTCGACCATCGACATCAGCGGCACCTGCCGGCCATCGCGGGCGCGGACGTTGAAGGCCTCCAGGTCGCGGGTGTCGTACTGGCTGGCACCGGCGAAACGCACGGTGACCGGCACCTCCACATCGCCGCGACGGAATTCGCGCAGCGGCGAGCCGCGCAGCGCCATCCCGACCAGCTGCGAGACCTCCTGTGCGCTGAAACCGAACGCTGCCGCGCGCTCTCGATCGACCCGCACCACCAGCTCGGTGTTGCGGTCGCCGCTGTCCACGCGCACGTCGCGCAATTGCGGCAGGCGCGAGAGGATCGGCACGATGTCCCGGGACAGATCGTTGAGGGTCTGGGTGGAATCACCGACCAGGCGCACCTCGATCTTGTCGTTCTGCACGCCGCCGCCGGGCCCGCCCTGCTGGCCGATGCCGATCTTGGCGCGGGCCGACTTGGGCATGTCCTTGCGCATCATCTCGGTGATCGACTGGGTGAGCCTGCCGTCCTTGCCGGTCAACTCGACGCTGGTCCCGGCCCAGCCGCCTTCGGAGAAGCGCGAGGCAACGCGCTGGATGTGGAACCGCTCGCGATTGGCGTCCAGATAGGCCTCGACGCGACCCACTTCCTCCGACATCTGTTGCACCGTGTACGCACCCTGCCACTGATAGAAGATGTCGATCTCGCCAGCCTCGTCGCCGCCGAACATGTTGGTCTTCATCATCATCGCCGGTACCAGGCTGATGCCGACGATCAGCAGGATGCCAAGCACCGACTTGCCGCGATGCTCCAGCGTCCAGCGCAGCAGGCGCGCGTATCGGTCCTGCAGGCGATGGATGAAACCGCGGCGGTCGTGCAGGGTCGGCGGCGTCTTCAGCCGCGCCGAGAGCATCGGGATCAGGCTCACCGCGACCAGCCAGGACGCGAGCAACGAGACGCTGATGGTGATGGCGATCTGCGCCATGTAGATCGAGATCATGTTGCGCTCACCGAACAGGTTGGGCACGAACACGATGCAGTGGCACAGCGTGCCCGCCGAGAGCGCGATGGCCACGTGGCGGGTACCAATGATCGAGGCCAGCCGCGGCTGGTCCGGCATCTTCTCGCGCTCCTGGTAGATCGATTCGACCACCACCACCGCGTTGTCGACCAGCATGCCGATTGCCAGCAGCAGGCCCATCATCGACAAGACGTTGAGGGTGACGCCGGCGAAATACATGAAGCCGAGCGTCATGATGAAGCAGATCGGGATCGCCAGCGTCACCATCAGCGTGGCACGCCAGTCACGCAGGAAGAAATACAGCACGATCACCGACAACAGCAGGCCGATCGCACCGGCTTCGGCCAGGCTGAGCAACGATCCGACCACGGCATCGCCCTGGTCCTCGGTGACCTGGATATCGATGTCGCGTGTGGCCGGATCGGCCTTGATGCGTTCAAGCTCGGCGGCGACATCGCGCGACATCTGCACCAGGTTGGCATCGCGCTCCTTGAAGATGTCGATGCCGACCGCCGGGCGTCCGTCCAACCGGCGGCCGTAGCGCACGTCGACCGGCTTCAGGCGCACCTCGGCGATGTCGGACAGGCGCGTACCGCGGTTGTCCAGCACCAAGGCGCGCAGCTCGTCCAGTTCGGTCAATTCGCCCTTCGGCTGCACGCGCAACTTGCGCAGGCCATCGTCGATCTCGCCGGCGGAGACCGAGAAGTTCAACGTGCGCAGCTTGCCGGCCAACTGGTCCAGGCCGATGCCGTTCGCGGTCAACCGATCAGGCATTACCGCGATCTCGACCTCGTTCTGTGGCGCGCCCTGGATCTCCACCTTGGCGACGCCGGGGATGCGCTCGATGCGACGCTTGAAACTGCGATCGAGCCGGTCGTATTCGCGGGTCATGTCCAGCGTCTTGCTGGACAGGCGCAGTGACACCGCCTCTTGGTCCGAACTCGACCACTTGAACACCATGTAGCGGCGCAGATCGTCGGGCAGCTCGTTGCGGATCGCATCGATGCGCTCGCGCGCCTCGGCGGTGGCGATCGCGATGTCTCGGCTCCAGTCGGAAAATTGCAGGAACACGCCCGCGCTTTCCGAGGTCGCATTGCCCTGCATGCTCTTGACGCCGGTCATCGTCGAGAGCGTTTCCTCGACCGGGCGCAGGATGCTGCGTTCGGTTTCCTCCGGCGTGGAGCCGGCGTACGGCAGCATCACGTAGATGAATGGCGCAGAGACATCCGGCATCGACTCCAGCGGCAAACGCACCGCCGCGATCAGGCCGACCACCACCATCGACACGAACAGCATGATCGTGGTGATCGGCCGCTTGATGCTGAGCTCGGCGATGCTCACAAGGTCGTGCTCATGAGTGCAGTACTCCCTGCTCGGCTGCATCATCGGCCAGCGCGGTTTCCAGCGCCTCGCGGTCGGCACGCTCGCGACGACCCTTCTCGGCGTAGGCCTCGTCGGATGATCGATCCAACAGGTCGTAGACCACCGGGATCACCAGCAAGGTCAGCAGCGTCGACACCAGCAGGCCGCCGATCACGGTGATCGCCATCGGGCTGCGCACTTCCGCGCCCTCGCCCACCGCGAGCGCCAGCGGCAGGAAGCCGAACAGCGTGCATGCCGTGGTCATGATGATCGGACGCAGGCGCGAACGCGCGCCTTCGACCAAGGCCTCGCGCTTGGGCACGCCTTCCAGCCGCAGCTGGTTGACCTTGTCGATCAGGATGATCGCGTTCTTGGTGACCAGGCCTACCAGCAGGATCAGTCCGATGAATACCACCACCGAGACCGGCGAACGCGTAAGGAACAGCGCCAGCACCGCGCCGACCAAGGCCAGCGGGATGGTGAACAGGATGACGAAGGGATGCAGCAGCGATTCGAACTGCGAGGCCATCACCAGATAGACCAGGAACACCGCCAGCGCGAAAGCGAACAGCAGCGAGCGGATCGAGCTGTCCAGCTCCTCGCCCTGCCCGCCGATGCGCAGGCCGATGTCGGCGCCGAGCGGATCGGCCGCGACCATCTTCTGCACCTCGTCCACCGCGCCGCCCAGATCGATGCCGCTGAGGTTGGAGGACACCACCGCGACGCGGATCTGGTCGGAGCGATGGATTTCGCTGGGACCGGTACCGGCTTCGACCTCGGCCACGGTCGAGAGCCGCACCGGGTTGCTCGCACCCGGATTCACCACGAGATTGCGGATGTCATCCAGCGACGCGCGCTGGTCAGGCGCGGCGCGCACCAGCACGTCGATCTTGCGGTCGCGGAAGCTGTAGCGGGTGGCGACATTGCCGCGCACCTTGTTCACCACCACGTCGGCGATCTGCCGGGTGGTGAGGCCGAGTGCGGCGGCTCGCTGCTGGTCGAAACGGATCTGGATCTCGGGATAGCCCTGTTCGACCGTCGATTTGACATCGGTGTAATGCGGGTTCGCCCGCAACATCGCGGCCAGCTTGCGTCCCGCCGCGTCCACCTGCGCGGTGTCGCTGCCGGAAACTTCGATCTCCAGCGGCGTCGACAGCGCGAACAGTTCCGGCCGGCTGAAATCGACCTGCGCGTCGGCCTGCCCGGCCATCGACTGGCGCAGCGCATCGGACAGGCGCGATTCGACCTTCGCGTTGCCGCCCCCTTCCATCACCACGGCCAGCTTGGCGATGTTCTCGCCACTCTCGGTCGGGCTGGCATCCAGTCGGGTGCCGCTGCCGCTGACCCCGTACAGCGCCTTCAATCCGGCTTCCTTGTCGTGCCGCGCCTGCAACTGGCGTACCACCGCATCGGTATCGCGCAGCGGCGTGCCCGGCGGCAGCTTCACCGTCATCTCGAAGCGGTCCTGCGCCAGCTGCGGGATCAGGTCGGCGCCGAGGAAGGGCAGCACCAGCATCGACACGGCGAATGCGCCGGCGGCGGCAATCAACACGAACGCGGGCCGGTTCAAGGCCGCGGGCAGCACCTTGAGATAGCCGCGTTCGGCACGACCGTAGGGCGCCATCGCGATGTCGCTGGCCTTGCGCATCACGGGCCCGACCACGCGGTTCAAGCCGCGCCAGACGCGGATGAATGCCCAGGCCACGCCATAGGCCGCGCGCGAGAGGGCCCAACCCATGCCGCGACCCACCGCAACCAAAGGCTTCTGCCAACCGCGCGTCGGCTCACGGCGCGCGCGCGGGGCCTCGTCCGGGAAGGCCAGCGGTGCGCGGCCCTTGAGCGAAGACAGCATCGGGATCAGTGTGAGCGACACCACCAACGACACGGCGATGGCGATGGCCACGGTCAGCGCCTGGTCGCGGAACAGCTGGCCCGCGATGCCTTCGACGAAAACCAGCGGCAGGAACACGGCGATCGTGGTGAGGGTCGACGCGACCACCGCCATCGACACCTCGCGCGTGCCCTGGATCGCCGCTTCAAGGATGCCCATGCCGCGTTCGCGCGCCTTGGCGATCGATTCCAGCACCACGATCGAGTCATCGACCACCAGGCCGGTGGCGAGCGCCAGGCCGCCAAGCGACATCACGTTGAGGCTGAGACCCAACTGGCCCATGAAGAAGAACGTGGTGATGATCGAGACCGGCAGCGAGAGCGAGACCACGAAGGTGCTCCAGCCATCGCGTAGGAACAGGAAGATGACCAGGATCGCGAGCATGCCGCCGATCACGGCATCGAGTTTCACGTCGCTGATCGCGTGGCGGATGAACTGCGACTGGTCGTCGATCGCGGTGAGGGTGACGTCAGGCGGCATCTGCTTGCGGATCGCGGCCAGCGTGTTGTCGATGTTGTCGGCGGTTGAAACCGTGTTGGCATCGCCCTCCTTGTAGATCGCCAGCTCGATGGCTTCATGCCCGCCGAGGCGAATGATCGCTTCGCGTTCCTTGTGGCCCTGGCGCACGCTGGCGACATCCTTGAGGCGGATCGGCAGGCCGCCGCCGGGGCTGCTGCCACCAGCCGCGCTTTGCGGGAGCAGCCCTGCTGCCGCCAACGCGTTGGCCTGCTGCACGCTGGAGCCCGAACCGGCCATCGAAGAGCCTCCCGATTGCGTGGTCAGCAGCAAGTTGGCGATGTCATCGACCGTTGCGAACTGGTTGACCGTGCGCACCAGGTAACGCTGGCTGCCCTCTTCAAGCCTGCCACCGGACAGGTTGACGTTTTCCTGCTGCAGACGATTGATGACGGTATCGATCGGCATGTTGATCGCGGCCAGCTTCTGCTGGTCGATGTCGACCTGGATCTCGTCCTCCAGGCCACCGGCCACCTTCACCGCCGCCACGCCTTCGACCGGTTCGAGTTTCCGCTTGAGGTCGTCGTCGGCGTAGCGGCGCAGGCGGGTCAACGCGGCGGCATCGTCGTCGCTCGCTTGGGTCGCCAGCACCAGTCGCATGATCGGGGCGGTAGAGGGATTGAAGCGCAGCAGAACCGGCGGCTTCACTTCCAGCGGCAGCTGCAGCGCTTCCATCTTGTCGCGCACTTCCAGACTCGCCTTGTCCATGTCGGTGCCCCAGGCGAACTCGAGCACGACATCGCTCTGCCCGGTGCGCGAGACCGATTTGAGCTTGCGCAGGCCCTTGACCACACCGACCGCTTCCTCGACCGGCTTGCTGACCAGGGTCTCGATCTCCGCCGGCGCGGCGCCGGTGTATTCGGTGCGCACGGTGAGCGTCGGGTAGCTGAGGTCGGGCAGCAGGTTGACCTTGAGGCTGGAAAGCGCGATCAGCCCGAACAACACCAGCGTCACCATCATCATCAGGATGGTGACCCGGCGCCGGGTGGCGAACTCGACCAGGTCGAAGCCGCGGGAAGGGGTCATGACCGGCTCCGTCAGGGCTTGGCGGCGGCCTGGGCCGCGGCATTGGGGACCGGCCTGGCCGCGCCGGCGGGGTTGATCACCTGCACGCTGCTGCCCTCGCGCAGCGCGGTCTTGCCGGCGGTGACCACCTGCTCGCCCAACTTGAGGCCTTCGCGCACCTCGATGAACTCGCCATCGGCATAACCCAGCTTGACCGGCACGCGCGCCGTCTTGCCGGCACGCACGACGTACACGGCCGGCTCGCTGCCGTCATCGAGCAACGCCACGCGCGGGATGCTGGGCACGTCGGCGCGCTGGTCGTACTCGATCGCCATGCGCCCGAACATGCCCGGCTGCAACACGCCATTGCCGCTGAACGCGCAGAACACCTTGAAGGTGCCGCTGCCGGCATCGACCATCGGTGCGATGCGGTCGATGACGCCCTCGAAGCGCTCGCCCGGAATCGCATCCACGCCCATCACCACCTTCTGGCCCTTGCGCATCAGGGCGATGTCGCGCTCGGGCACGTTGAGCACGGCCTCCAGGCGCGAGTTGTCGACCAGCTTCATCACCGTCGAGTTGATCTGGACGAAATTGCCCGGCTTGACCGCCACCATCGCCACCTGCCCCGAGATCGGCGCGGCGATGGTGCCGTAGGCCAGTTCCAGCCGGGCCATGTTGAGGGTCGAGCGCGCGTTGGCGAGGTCATAGCGCAGTTGGTCGACATCATTGGCGCTGACCATCTTCTGCGCCGCGAGTTGGCTGGCGCGACGGTAGTTCGCCTCCAATTTGCTCACCTGCGACTGCGCCTGCGCGACCTGCAGGCGAGCGCGATCACGATCGAGTTGCACCAGCGGCTGGCCGGCGCGGACCGACTGTCCTTCCTGCGCCAGCACCCGCAGCGCGATGCCGGACGCCTTCGCCGCGACCTCGGCTTCCGCGCGCGGCGTGAGCGCGGCGGTACCGGTATAGCTGGCGACCATGGTGCGGTTGCCGACCGCCGCCACCTCCACCGGGACCGCTTCGTTCTGCTCGGTCTTGGCCGGATCCTTGCCAGAGGCATCCGCGCTGCGCTTGCAGCCGGCCAGCCCGACTGCGAGCGACATCGCCAGCAAGGTGATCAAGGTCGCGCGGATCACCGTCGCGGTGGATTGGGTGTTCGATGCACGCATCGGAAGGAGTCTCTTTGGTGTTGTAGGTAAGTAAACCACCTCCGCGATGCGTTGTGAGGTGCCAGAGGTCATGAAGCCCGATGTCCCGGGTTGGCGGCGGACTTCCCGATCCGGCCGCGCACGATATACTCCCGACGCTGCGCGGTATAGCTGCGCCCCACCCGACTTCGAGATGAGATTGATGCGACCGACCACGATCGCCGCGTGCCTCGCGCTTGCCCTGCCCCTCGCCGCGCACGCGCAGCAACCCGCCCCAGCCGCCGGCGATGCCGCGCGCGGCAAGCAGCTGACCTATACCTGCCAGGGTTGCCACGGCGTGGTGGGTTACAAGAACGCCTATCCCAACTACCACGTGCCGCGCATCGGCGGCCAGTCGCGCCAGTACCTGGTCAACGCGCTGACCGAATACAAGAACGGCGCGCGTCGCCACGGCACGATGCAGGCCCAGGCCATGAGCTTCTCGGACGCGGACATCGGCGCCATCGCCGATTACCTGTCCAGCCTCAAGCCCGCCGGCAGCACCGACAACAGCAAGAAGTGAGCCCCGCCATGACGACCCTGCGCATCCCGGCCGTCCTGGCCCTGACCTTCGCACTCGCGGCCTGTAGTGGCGGCGATGCCAAGAACCCGCACGCCACCACTTCCGACAGCGGCGACCGCACCTCGTCTTCGGCCGGACTGCCGCGGGGCGATGTGCGCCGCGGCGAAGCCCTGGCCACCGAGCCGAAGGGCGGCTGCATCACCTGTCACGGCGTCGACGGCAATGTGCCGGTGATCGAAGGCGTGCCCGCCGAGAACCACCCGCCGATGCTGGGCGGCCAGTACGAGGACTACCTGGCCCATGCGATGCAGCGTTACCGCGATGGCGTGCGCAGCCACGCGATCATGAGTGCGCAGGCGCAAAAGCTGACCGACCAGCAGGTCGCCGATCTCGCTGCGTACTACGCCTCGCGCCCGAGCAAGCTGACCGATCTCTCCCACATGTGATCCTGGTTTGGCGTCAGCAAAAAGCCCGCGAAAGCGGGCTTTTTCGTTTCCGTACGCATTGTGTTTGCCTGCGCCCATCAAAGCGGCGTGCCGCTGCCGTCCGGTCCGGGCTCCGGCGGTTGCGGTGCCGGCTTCGGCGCCGACAACGCGCCCGGCTCCTCGAACAGTTCGCGCTTGAACGGGATGTCCGGCGGCGGGCGGGCGATCGCCGGTTGGTCGTGGACGCCGTTGATGCCGCCCACCGGCATGCAGCCACCGGCAGCCTGCAATACCGAGACCACGCAGCGGATCTTGACCCGGCCGCCCGGCAAAGGAATATCAACGGTCTTCAGACCCTTGCGCACCCATTCCTGCAGCAGCGTTTCCGGCGGCCGCCAGATGCCATCGAATATCGTCCCGCGATAGCCCAGCGACGGCCGTTTCAGCCACGTCCCTTCCTTGTAGGGATCGGGAAAACGCGGCTTGAAGCTGTCATCGGCCAGGCGCGGCCGCCCCTCGCTGTCAAACAGGCCGGAGCCGGCGCCCTGCCCGCGCGGATTGCCGCGATCACCACCACCGGCGGCGCCTACCCGATTGCGCCTGGCGTCGCCCCAATCATCGTTGCGGTTCGGCGAGGGCCAACCACTGTCGGCAGTGCGGGCCGCCGGCCCGACGCCGAGGTTCGCTGCCTGCTGTCCCGGTCGTGCGGCCTGTCCCGTTGCGCCAGGCAAACCGGGCGTGGGCGCCTGTGCCGGTCGTGTCGAACTGCCTGCTTGTGCTGCGCTGGTGCTGGCCGTCCCGGTGCTGGCCGGGTTGGGGCTGGCTGCGGAAGCGGCATCGCCCACCGATGCACTGGGCAAGGGTCGCGTGCTGTTCTCGGGCACGCGTAATGCAGGCAGACCGGCAGGCCGCACGGCGATCTGGCGCACCGGCATCGTTGGGCTCGGCTCGACGGCGGTCGGCAACTCGCGTTCGCTCGGTTGGACGGTTGGTATCTGCACGATCTGCGTCCGGTTGGGCTGCGGCGTCGGCAGGCTGCGCACGCTCGGCAATGGCGTGGGGATGTCGCGTTCACTCGGCACCGGGCGTGGTTCGGCCGTGGCTATCGACGGCTGTCGGATGTCGAGCACCCGCGTTGGCGGCAGCTCGAAATCGCTGGGCTCACGCGCGATCTCACTGACTACGAGAGGCTGCTCGGCGGGCGCCGGCGCGGCTTGACCGGCCTCAGCCTCGGCCGCGGGCGGCGCCGATGGATTGGCCGCAGTTGCACTGGCGGTGGCGCGACTCGCACTCGCACTCGCGGAGCTGGCGGATGTGGGCGATGTCGCGGCAGCTGAAGCCGGTTGCACGTCTCCCGCAGCAGCTTCATCCCCGCCACCGGCTTCCTCCGGCGTACCGAGGCCGACGATCTGCACGCGCACGGTCTCTTCTTCCGACGCCTGCAGGGCGAAGAACTTCAGCCAGGTCAGCCACACCAGGGCGATGACGAACAGAAGGTTGAGCAGCAGGCTGGACGAGAACGCGAAACGGCGCAGCGGCTTGGGTTCGTCGCGCTCGCGTGCCCAGCCCTGGCGGGTCAGTGCATGCAGTTGCGCGACGCGGCCTCGTGGCGGTTCGGCGCCCTCATCCGCCCGCCGCGCGCTGTTTGCTGCGGCCGTGATCAACGCATCGCGATCGGCGTGGCCTACCGCAGCCGCAGCGACATCATGCCCCAACCATTGCGCCCAGCTCGCATCGTGGCCCGGGGCCACCGGGCGGATAGACAAACCTCGACGTCGCGATACCAGCAGCGCCAGCAATTCCTCGCGCGTCGCCATCCGCTCGCGGCCTCAGGCGGTGCCGCGCGGCACGTAGGGCGCGTCGCCGGTCTCGTGGTCGGTGGCATCGCGCACCGCCACCACGCCCGGCACCTTCTCCAGCAGGGTCTTCTCGATGCCCTGCTTGAGGGTGACATCGGCCATCCCGCAGCCGTGGCAACCGCCACCGAAGCGCAGCACCACGACGCCGTCAGCCGTCACTTCCTCCACCCGCACGTTGCCGCGATGCATCGCCAGCTGGGGGTTGACCTCGTGTTCCACCACCCACATCACCCGCTCGATCAGGGATGCCCCGGCCTCTGGCGCGACGCCCTTGATTCGCGGCGCGCGGATCTGCAACTGGCCGCCGGTCGCCTTCTGCTCGTAATCGATGCGTGCGCCATCGAGCGCGGTGGCGCTGCCGGCATCCACCCACAGGGTGAAGCCCTCGCAATCGACCGCCCACTCGTCGCCCTTGAGGTCGTCGGGCCCTGCGAACTCCAGCCGCACGTCGCCGCGCGGGGTGCCGGCGTGCACGGCGGACAGACGCACGCCCAAGCCCGGCATAGACTCGCGCTCGATCAGCTTGCGGAAATGGGCCTGCGCGGATTCGGTGATGTCGATCATGCGGGTATTCTAGGGTTCATCCCTGAAGGCCGCCCGTGCGGCCAGACGATTGGAGTGCCCATGAACGATTTGGTTCCCCTTGCCGATGCCCATTGCAGCCCGAAAAAGGGTCAGGAACACCGGCTGACCGAGGCGAGCATCCGCGAACTCACGCCCCAGTTGCCGGACTGGGATGTGATCGAGGATGGGGCTGCCATCAGCAGGACGTTCAAGTTCGACGACTACTACCGGACGATGTCGTTCGTGAACGCCCTCGCCCACATGGCCAACCGGGAAGACCACCACCCGGACCTCTCGGTCCACTACGACCGCTGCGTGGTGCGTTATTCCACCCACGATGTGGGCGGGCTCTCCGAAAACGACTTCATCTGCGCGGCCAAGGCGGAGAAGCTGGCGGACTGAGTCCTAACCCAGCCGATCCAGCACCGCGCGCAGATCGTCGGCCAAGGGCGCATCCAGCATGTATTCCGCGCGGCCATCGTCCAGCGCGAAACGCAAGCTGGCCGCATGCAGGAACAGTCGCTTCAATCCAGCCTGCTCGCGCAGTTTGCGGTTGGCGGCCTCTTCGCCGTATTTCTCATCGCCGGCCACCGGATACCCGAGGTGCTGCGCGTGCACGCGGATCTGGTGGGTGCGTCCGGTATCGATCTTCACTTCGCAATAGCTCATGCCAGCTCGGCGCTCGAGCACGCGGAAATGGCTGGTCGATGGCTTGCCGTTCGGGTTCACGGTGACGTGGCGCTCGCCGCCCTGCCGCAGGCCCACATGCAGTGGCGCATCGACGGCCATCACTCCGTCAGGCATGCGCCCGTTCAGCAGGGCCAGATAGCGCTTGTCGATGCCGGCGCCGTGGTCCTCGCGAAGCAGGGCCTGCAACTCGCGCAACGCCGAGCGCTTCTTGGCGATCACCAGGAGGCCCGAGGTATCCCGGTCGAGCCGATGCACCAGCTCCAGCGATTGGCCCGGCCGCAAGGCACGCAGCGATTCGATTGCCCCATGAGCGATGCCGCTGCCGCCATGGCTGGCCAGGCCGCTGGGCTTGTTCAGCGCCAGCAGTCGCGCGTCCTCGAACACGATCGCCGCCTCCAGCGCGGCCAGCAGGCCCTTCGGTGGCGGCGAGGCTTCCCCCGCTTCGGTGAGACGGATCGGCGGGATGCGGACTTCATCGCCGGCCTCCAGCTTGCGCTCGGGTTTGGCCCGGCCGCCGTTCACCCGGACCTGCCCGCTGCGGACGATCTTGTAGATGAGCGAGCGCGGTGCGCCCTTCAACTGGCCCAGCAGGAAGTTGTCGAGCCGCTGGCCTTCGCGATCCTCGGGTACGCGAACGCTGCGGGCACTGGGACGGTCGGGAATCACGTCGCTCATGAACAAATGAATAGCACGGCAAGCCAAGGCCGCCAGCATGACGGTTTTGCCCGGCATCGTCTCCCTCTGCAGGCGCCCCGTGTTTATCTGCTACACTCGCAGGGCGAAGCAAGCCACTGAATTTCCGCAGTATTTGCGGGCCGAAAGCCCCGATCCGCGGTTTCGGACGAAGCGCAGCGACTGTCCCCGGGACAGGTCCAGCCAGCGATCGAACGGCGGTGGATCAGATCGCACGGTGCCTCCGGGCGACGTGAAGAAAAACAAGTCCCGCCGCCCGCGATCCATCTGCCGGCGGCGGCCAGGAAAACCCGAGCAATAACAAGCGCTCCCGCGGCCCGCCGTGGTGTTGCAGCGCTGGACAACTCCAGGCGACGCCTGCGCCCTGCGCGGCCGGCGCCCAGCGGTGACCAGAGGCGAAACGCCCGGCGTTCCGCGCGTGAGAGCGCGCAAGGAACGAGCAATGAAGCGCATGCTGATCAATGCGACGCAGGCGGAGGAACTCCGCGTCGCGATCGTCGATGGCCAGAACCTGTACGACATCGACATCGAGCAACCCTCGAAAGAGAACAAGAAATCCAACATCTACAAGGGCAAGATCACCCGTCTTGAACCCTCCCTCGAAGCCGCCTTCGTCGACTACGGCGCCGAGCGCCACGGCTTCCTGCCGCTGAAGGAAATCTCCCGCGACTATTTCCAGGCGGGTGTCGACCACAACAAGGCCAACATCAAGGAACTCCTGCGCGAAGGCCAGGAAGTGGTCGTGCAGGTCGACAAGGAGGAGCGCGGCAACAAGGGCGCGGCGCTGACCACGTTCATCTCACTGGCCGGCCGCTACATGGTGCTGATGCCGAACTCGCCGACCGCCGGCGGCGTCTCGCGCCGGATCGAGGGCGATGACCGCGCCGAACTCAAGCGGGCGATGGACGCGCTCGAGATCCCCGACGGCATGGGCGTGATCATCCGCACCGCCGGCGTCGGCCGCGATGCCGAGGAACTGCAGTGGGACCTGGACTATCTGCTGTCGATCTGGAAGGCGATCGCCGAGGCCGCGCTGTCCAAGCCGGCGCCGTTCCTGATCTATCAGGAATCGCGGCTGATCGTGCGCGCCCTGCGCGACTACATGCGTGCCGACATCGGCGAGATCCTGGTCGATACGCCGGAGATGTACGAGGAGGCGAAGGACTTCGTCTCCATGGTGATGCCGCACAACCTGCGCAAGCTCAAGCACTACACCGACGACACCCCGTTGTTCAACCGCTTCCAGATCGAATCGCAAATCGAATCGGCCTATGAGCGCGAGGTGCGCCTGCCCTCCGGCGGCGCGCTGGTGATCGACCAGACCGAGGCGCTGACCGCGATCGATGTCAACTCCGCGCGCGCCACCCGCGGCGGCGACATCGAGGAAACCGCCTTCAACACCAATGTGGAGGCGGCCGAGGAAGTCGCTCGCCAGCTGCGCCTGCGCGACCTGGGCGGCCTGGTGGTGATCGACTTCATCGACATGTCCTCGAACAAGCACCAGCGCGAGGTCGAGAATCGACTGCAGAACTCGCTGAAGTACGACCGCGCCCGCGTGCAGATCGGCCGCATCTCCAAATTCGGCCTGATGGAGATGTCGCGCCAGCGCCTGCGTCCGTCGCTGGGCGAGAACAGCCAGATCGTCTGCCCGCGTTGCGAAGGCCACGGCCGCATGCGCAGCGTCGAATCGCTGTCGCTGTCGATCATCCGCGTCGCCGAAGAGCATGCGATGAAGGACAACACTGGCCAGGTACTGGTGCAGGCGCCGGTGGAAATCGCCAACTTCCTGCTCAACGAGAAGCGCGTGGCACTCGCCGAAATCGAGCGTCGCCACGACGCACCGGTGGTGATCGTCGCCGACGAGCAACTGCACACGCCGCATTACGAAGTCACCCGCATCCGCGGGAACGAGCTGGGCGAAGAGACCTCACGCCCCAGCTACCAGCGCGGCACGCCGCGCAAGCTGCCGACGCATGCGCTGACCAAGGCGCACCTCAACGTGGCGGACGTTCCGGCCGTGCGAAACGTCAAGCCGACCCAGCCCGCGCCCATTCGCGCGCCGCGCGAGGAAGCGTCTGCACCGGCCGCCGCTCCGGCCCCGGTCGCGCCACCGCAGGTCAGCCAACAGGCCGTGCGTCCCAAGGCCGGTTTCCTGTCCAAGGTCATGCAGTTCTTCGCCGGCGCCCCGGCGGACGCCACGCCCGCACCACGGGAAAGCGCAAAGGTCGCGCGTGACGATCGCGGTCCGCGCCGCGATGGCCAGAACGGCAACCGCAACCGCCCGCAGCAATCCGGCAACCGCAACGAGCAACGCAACGGCCGCGGCGGCAAGCCGAAGCAGGACGGCGGCGCTCGCCAGCAAAAAGACGCCCGCGCCGAGCAGCCGCAGAAGCCCCAGCAGAACGACGGCAAGCCGCGTCGCGAGCGCAACGCCGCGGGCCAGGACGCGGACAAGGACATCCAGAACACGAATGCCGCCGCTACGGCGGCCCGCGAGAACGACAAGCCCGCACAGGACAAGGAAGGCCGTGGCCGCGGTCGCCGCAGTCGTGGCCGGGGTGGCAACTCGGAGGCCACCGCCACGCCGCAGGGCGAGCAGCTCGAGGTCGATGTCGCCGTACCTGCAGTGGCGGCGGCTGTGTCCGCCGGCGTCGCAGCCGATGCGATCGAGGACACCGCAACCGCGCGGGTGCCGGGCGAAGATGCGCCGGCAAAGAACGAGGGCGACGTGAGGGCCGAGGCGCAGGGCGACGCGGAGTCGAGTACCGATGCCGGGGAAGCCAATGGCGAAGCGGGCCGGCGCCGCCGTGGCCGCCGCGGCGGCCGCCGCCGTCGTCGTGGTGCTGCCGGTGATGTCGCCGCCGAGGGGCAGGCCGATGCCGACCTGCTCGATGCCAACGACGAGGATGCCCCGGTGGTGCATGGCAACCAGCCCGAATTCGATTTCGATGCGGCAGATACCGGTACGGTGCAGCCCCAAGCGGCGGCTGCAAACGGCGCTGCCGCTGCCCACGCCCCGCCAGTCACTACGGACGAAGTCGGAACCTCGCCCTCCCCGGCCGAAGTGGCAGCCGATGGCATCGCGGACATCGCCACCGGACCCTCTGCACCGGAGCCCGCGCAGGACGCGCCTGCGCCCTCGATCGCGCCCACCAGCAGCGGACTGATGTCCTCACAGCGTGATCCGCGCCTGGCTTCGCCGAGCGGCGGGTTCCGTCAGGGGCTGCCGCTGTCCGCCGCGATTGCGGTGTCGCTGACCGAAAGCGTGCAACGCGCGGTCGCCACCCCGGTTGCGCCATCGGAATCACCTGCGCCTGGTCAGGCCGAGGTCTCTGCCGCTTCCACTGCAACCACCGAGGTTGACCCGATCGCCGAAGCCACCGCGCCGGGCATGCCGCCCGCTGCAGATGGAATGGCGCCTGGCGTTTCCAGCGAGGCAGCGGAAGTCGCCTCGCCGGGCATGCAGGTCGCCGACGCGCACGGCCCGGATGGCGATGCCGCAGCCCTCAGCGCGGCGCAGCCAGCCGACGCACTGGCCCAGGCTGACGCGGCGGCAGCGGCCGGCACCGCGCTGCCGACCGGCGACGATGCTGGTGAACTGGATGATCGGGCGTCGGCCCGCGAACAGGCCTGAACGCCGATAGGCACGGCCTCAGACGGCCCGCGCCGCGTCCGCCAATCCGTACTGGCCCGCCAATCGGGCCAGCGCGATGTTGTCGCGGACCTCTAACTTCTCGAACAATCGCGACTTGTGCGTGTTGATCGTCTTGGCGCTGAGGCTGAGACGTCGCGCGATGTCTTCCTGCCGCAGGCCCTGCACCAGCAGCATCGCCACCTCCAGTTCCCGCGGTGACAGCGCGTCGAAGGGCGAGGCATCGCCATCGACCGTGGACAAGGCCATCGCCTGCGCGATCGCGCTGCCCAGATAACGCTTGCCGCGCGCCACCTCGCGCACCGCACGCACCAGTTCCCCGGCGTCGCCCGCCTTGCCCAGATAGCCGCAGGCACCGGCGTCGATCACCCGTTTGGGCAGCGGCCCGTCCTCCAGCACCGAGACCACGACTACCTTGCTGCCACCCGTGCGGCTGATCCGTTCGGTGACTTCCAGACCGCTGATGCCGGGCAGGTGCAGGTCGCACAACACGACATCCGGCTTGATGCGGCGGATTTCGTCAAGGGCGACCTCCCCGGTTTCGGCCTCGCCGACCACCTGGATATCGACTTCCTGCTCCAGGATCAGCTTCATCCCGGTGCGCACCAGCGCGTGGTCATCGACCAGATAGATCCGAATCGTCATCGCCGTCCCCCGAAGTTGCCCCTTGCGACAGAGACTAGGATGGCGCGCGACGACGGGCAAGTCGGGCGGCATCGCGTCGACGGGTCGGGTTTTTCCTATGCATGAAGAATGGCGGAGAGAGTGGGATTCGAACCCACGGAAGGTTTGACCCTTCGCCGGTTTTCAAGACCGGTGCCTTAAACCGCTCGGCCATCTCTCCGGATGCCTCGGCCCGCTATTCTTGCACGTCCGCTTCGCGCGTTTCAGACAGGTGGAGCGACTGCATCACCGCCGGCACGGTATCGGCAAGATGGTCGATGAAGACGCGCACCGCCGGCAACATTCCGCGCCGCGATGCGAACACCGCATGCGCCATGCCCTGCGGCAGGTGCCATTCCGGCATCACCACTTCCAGGCGGCCGCTGCGCACTTCCTCGGCGCATACGATCTCCGGGAGCATGGTGATACCCATGTGGCGCTTGGCCAGGCGCTTGAGCATCGGGAAATCGAAGCCGACCAGGCGCGGCTTCAAATCCACCACTTCGACCTGCTCGTCGGGGCCGTGCAGCTGCCAGCGCTGGCTGGATTCGTCCTCGTTGACCATCAGCACGGTATGCGATTTCAGGTCTTCGGGCCGTTTCGGACGACCGTGGCGATCCAGGTACTCGGGGCTCGCGACCAGCAATTCGCGCGATTCGCCGAAACCGCGCAGCACCAGGCTGCCATCTTCGTCAAGGCGCGAACGCACGCGCAGGGCGACATCGAACCCATCGTTGATGAGGTCGATGCGGCGGTTGGTGACCTTCACCTGCAGCCTCACCTCGGGGTATTTGTCGAGGAAGTCGGGCAACACGCGCGGCAGCACTTCCTGCGCCAGGGTCACCGGCACGCTCACCCGCACCAGTCCGCGCGGCACCGCACTCAGCCGATCGACCACGTCACGCGCGGCCTGCGCCGAGGCCAGCATGGCTTGGGCATGGCGATGCACGCCGAGGCCGACATCGGTCACCGCGAAACGACGCGTCGAGCGCTGCAGGAGGCGCACGCCCAGATCGTTCTCCAGTTGCGTGATGCGCCTCGAGAGCCGCGACTTGGGAATGCCCAGCGCACGCTCGGCCGCCGCATATCCGCCGTGGTCGACGACCGCCGCGAAGTAGTAAAGATCATTGAGGTCGGTCATGGCGCTCCCCGCTCACTCGATCCGATCGATGCCGCCCATGTACGGGCGCAGCGCTTCCGGGACCACGATGCTGCCATCGGCTTGCTGGCCGTTTTCCATCACGGCGACTAGTGCGCGCCCAACCGCGACGCCCGATCCATTGAGCGTGTGCACCAGCTCCGGCTTGCCGGTTGCAGGATTGCGCCAGCGCGCCTGCATTCGCCGCGCCTGGAAATCGCCGCAGTTGGAGCAGGATGAAATCTCGCGATAGGTGCCCTGCGAGGGCAACCAGACCTCGAGGTCGTAGGTCTTGCGCGCGGAAAACCCCATGTCGCCGCTGCACAGCAGGACGCGACGATACGGCAGGCCCAACTTCTCAAGCACGGTTTCGGCAGCGCGGGTCATGCGCTCGTGCTCGGCGTCGGATTGTTCCGCGGATGTCACCGAGACCAGTTCCACCTTCTCGAACTGGTGCTGGCGGATCATGCCTCGGGTGTCGCGGCCGTGGCTGCCGGCCTCGGCGCGGAAGCACATCGAATGCGCGGCCATGCGCAGCGGCAGGGCATCGGCATCGATGATCTCGTCACGCACCAGGTTGGTCAGCGGCACTTCCGCGGTCGGCACGAGATAGCGCTTGGATGCCGCTTCGCCCTCGCCCACCACGGTAGAGAACAGGTCATCCTCGAACTTCGGCAGCTGGCCGGTGCCGCGCATCGAATCGGCATTGACCAGCAACGGCACATTGGTTTCCCGATAGCCGTGCTCGCCGACGTGCAGGTCGAGCATGAACTGCGCGAGTGCGCGATGCAGGCGGGCCAGTGACCCGCGCAGCACGGTGAAGCGGGCGCCCGAAAGCCTGGCCGCGGTCTCGCCATCCAGCCCGCCGTTGCGTTCACCAAGCGTCACGTGATCGCGGACCTCGAAATCGAAGCTGCGCGGCGTACCCCAGCGATGCTGCTCGATGTTGTCGGTTTCGTCGCGGCCATCCGGCACCGACGCATCGGGGATATTCGGCAGCTCGAGCGCGATGGCGTCCAGCTCGGACTTGATCGCCTCCAGCCGCGCTTCGCTGGCCTTCAGTTCATCGCCGAGGCCGGCGACTTCGGCCAGCAACGGGGCGACATCTTCGCCCTTGCTCTTGGCCATGCCGATCGCCTTGCTGCGGGTGTTGCGCAGGTTCTGCAATTCCTGCGTGCGCACCTGCAGGGTCTTGCGCTCGGCTTCGAGCCGCGCGAGCGTGTCGACATCCAGCGCATACCCGCGCCGAGCCAGCTGGGCGCGGACGGTGTCGGGATCATTGCGAAGCTGCTGGGGATCGAGCATGGAGACGGCGACGGATTCTTCGGCGAAGCACGCATTATGGCGCGTTTAGCGCAATGCTCACGGACCCGATGCCAGAATCGGGCATCGTCCCCCCGCGAACCCGCCCATGAACAGCACGGTTTCACCTCCCCCGTCACCGCCACACCGCCCCGCCTCTACGCGGCGCATGCTGTGGATCGTGCTCGGAGCCATCGCGCTGGGCCTGTTGCTGTTCCTGTTGATCTGGAGCAAGGATCGCAATCGCGCGTTCTTCAGTGCCGGTCCCGAGTCCGGTGCGCCCGGTGCCGAGGGCCAAGTACAGGTGTTCGAGCCGCTGCCGGCGCCATTGCCCGCCGGCGACACGACGACGGGGACCCAGTTCCCCGGCATCGAAACCACGCCCGGCGCCCACCAGGAGCCGCCGATCATCGAAACCCGTCCGACCGCGCCTGCTGCGACAACGCGTCCTGCGCCGGCGCCTGCACCGGCAGCATCGCCGTCGCGCAGCACCGCCAGCAGCGGCCCGGTGCCGATCAGCCAGCCGCAGCCGCGTTATCCGCGCGCCGCCCTGCGTGCCGGCATCGGCGGCACCACGCGGGTGGTGGTCGATGTCGGCCCCGATGGCGTGCCGACCTCGGTCAGCCTGGACCAGGGCAGCGGCAACCGCGAGCTGGATCGCGCCGCGCTCGAGGCCGTGCGGCGCTGGCGCTTCCGGCCTGCGACGGCGGGCGGAAGCCCGACCGTGGGTCGGGTCGTGGTGCCGATCGAATTCAAGGTGGCGAACTGATGACCCTGCGCGAACGCAAGCCGCGCCCGGGCCCGGAGAGCCTGCCGCAGAAAAGCGCGGCGCCGCTGTTCTGGGTCGCGCTGATCATCGCGGCGGCGGCCGTACTGGCGATCGCCTGGAACCTGCTGCAATAGCTCAGGCCGACTCGATCCGGAGCCCGATCCCGCGCATGCCGGTGGCAAAGCCGGGATAGGAGGTCGCGACGTTGTCGATATCGGTGATCCGCACCGGCGCGGCTGCATGCTGCGCCAGCACCGCGAAAGCCATCGCGATCCGATGGTCGCCGTGGCTGTCCACTTCACCACCCCGCACCACGCCGCCGACGATGTCGGCACCGTCCTCGACTTCACGCACCTGGATACCCAGCGCCCCCAAGCCGCCTGCCATCGTGGCGATGCGGTCGGATTCCTTGACCCGCAGTTCGGCGGCGCCGCGCACCCGCGTCACCCCTTCGGCACAGGCTGCGGCGGCAAACAGCACCGGGAACTCGTCGATCATGTCCGGTACCAGCGCGGCCGGCACGTCGATGGCCCTGAGCGGCGCATGTCGCACGTGGAGATCGGCGATATCGCCGGTGTCCGCGCCACGCACGTTGCCGATACCGATATCGGCACCCATCAATCGCAGCGCTTCGAGCAGGCCTGTACGACGCGGATCGATGCCGATATCGCGCAGCACGAGGTCCGAACCGGGCAGCAAGCAGGCTGCAACGATCGGGAACGCGGCAGAGGAAAAATCCCCGGGCACCTGCACCTCGCGCGCGCGCAGGCGCTGTCCACCGCCGATGCGTGCGAAGCCCGGCCCGTAGTCGATGTCGGCGCCGAACGCGCACAGCATCCGCTCGGTGTAATCGCGGGTCGGATGCGGCTCGCGCACCACGGTCGTTCCGGACGCGCGCAGGCCGGCCAACAGCAGCGCGGATTTCACCTGCGCGCTCGCCACCGGACTGTCGTATTCGATGCCGCGTAACCCCTGAGCCGGTTGCAGGCGGAGTGGCGGCCGGCCATCGGGACCGGTGGCGATGCGTGCGCCCATCATTCCCAGCGGCTCGGTGATTCGCCGCATGGGCCGCTGCGAGAGCGAGGCATCGCCGACCAGCTCGCAGGCGAACGGTTGCGGCGCCAGCAGGCCGGCCAGCAGGCGCATCGCCGTGCCGGCATTGCCGCAATCCAGCGGCGCCGATGGCGCGGACAAGCCCTCGATGCCGACGCCTTGGACGATGCGTTCGCCGTCCGCCGGCGCGTCGATGTGCACACCCAACTGCGCGAAGATCCGTGCGGTGGCACGGGTGTCCTCGCCTTCCAGGAACCCGGTGACGCGTGAGCTGCCATCGGCGATCGCCGCCAGCATAATCGCGCGATGCGAGACCGATTTGTCGCCCGGCACGCGGATGTCGCCGCGTATCGGGCCGCCCACCGAAGCAATCCAGTCAGCCATGCGCACCACCCGCGCAGGCATCGATCGCGCCGATCAGGCGCGCGTTCTCCGATGCATTGCCGACGGTGATGCGCAGGCATTCGGGCAGTCCGTAGCCGGCCATCGGGCGCAACACGACGCCTTGGGCCAGCAGTGCGCGCTCGATGGCGGCGGCATCGGGCCCGAACCCGACCAACAGGAAATTGGTCTGCGAAGGCCAAACCGCCAAGCCGCGTTCGCGCAACGCCCGCGCCAATGCCTCGCGTTCGCTTCGCGTGGCGGCCACCACTTGGTCGAGGTGGTCGCTATCGTCCAGCGATGCGGTCGCGGCGGCCAGTCCCGGACCGTTGACGTTGAAGCTCTCGCGCAGGCGCTCGAGCATCGCGATGAGGCCGGCGTCGGCCAGCGCATAGCCGATGCGCAACCCGGCCAGCGCATGCGCCTTGCTGAAGGTGCGCGTCACGACCAGATTCGGATGCGTAGCGAGCAGCTCGATGGCGCTGCGCCACTCGGGCGCGTCAACGTACTCGGCATAGGCCTCATCCACCACCACGATGACATCGACCCGGACCCGCGCCATGAAGGCGGCGAGCGCATCGCCGGAAAACCAGGTGCCGGTCGGATTGTTCGGGTTGGCGAGGTAAACCAGGCGCGTCTTCGGCGTGATCGCCGAAGCGATCGCATCGAGGTCATGGCCGAGCGGCATCGCGGCATCACCCGGCAAGGGGTCGGCCAGCACCAGCGTGGCACCGGCCGCTTGCGCGGCCAAGGCATAGACCGCGAACCCATAGCGTGAGGCGACGACTTCGTCATCCTTGCCCGCGAACACCTGCGACAGCTGCATCAACAGTTCGTGCGAGCCGTTGCCGAGCAGGATGCGGGCGGCATCGACCCCATGGCGGTCCGCGAGTGCGCGCTTGAGGTCGCCGCCGAGCGGATCCGGATAACGGAACGCCTCAACCAGCGCGGCGCGGGCCGCGTCGATCGCCCGGGGCGACGGCCCGTGGCTGTTCTCGTTCGATCCCAGTTCGACCAGGGCATCGGCTGCCGCACGACGCAAGGCAACCAGGTCATGGCCGGGATCGTAGGCACGCAGCCCGCGGATGCCGGCATGCGAGAGTGCCTGGAAATCCGGCGCATCGGGCCTGCCCGCATCCCTCATGGAATGGCCACCGGATAGGCGCCCAGCAGTTGCACGCGCTGGCCGCTCGCCTGCATTTCCGCCAGTGCATCCTTGAGCGGTGACTCATCGGCATGTCCTTCGACATCGATGAAGAACGCGTATTGCCAGAGCCGGCCATGCGCGGGGCGAGACTCGATCCGGTTCATGCTGACGCCATGCCTGGCCAGCGGCTCCAGCACCTTGTACAAGGCGCCCGGCTGGTCCTGGATCGAGACCAGCAGCGAAGTGCGGTCGTGCCCGGAAGGCGGAAACAACTCGCGGCCGATGACAAGGAAGCGCGTGGTGTTGTCCGGGCGATCCTCGATCGGGCCCGCGACGATCTTCAGGCCATACACGTGCGCGGCGTTCTCCCCGGCGATCGCCGCGGCATCATCGGCATTGCGTGCGCGACGCGCGGCCTCGGCATTGCTGACCACCGCCTGCTTCTCGCTTTCGGGCAGGTTGCGGCGCAACCAGCTGCGGCACTGCGCCAGCGACAACGCATGCGAATAGACCCGCTCGATGTCCTCGATGCGGCCGGTGCGCGAGAGCAGGTACTGGTGCACGCGCAGTTCGACCTCGCCGCAGATCTTCAACGGCGAGGACAGGAACATGTCGAGGGTGGACTGGATGGTGCCCTGCCCCGAGTTCTCCACCGGCACCACGCCGAAGTCCGCGTGCCCGGCGGCGACTTCATCGAACACCTCTTCCACGCTGGCCAGCGGCAACGCCCGCGCCGAATGACCGAAGTGCTTGTACGCGGCCTGCTGCGAGAACGTACCTTCCGGGCCGAGGTAGCCGATCCGCAATGGCTCCTGCTGGGCGAGGCAGGCCGACATGATTTCGCGGAACAGCCGCACCAGCACCTCGTTGGCGAGCGGGCCATCGTTGCGATCGACCACCTGCCGCAGCACCTGCGCCTCGCGCTCGGGCCGGTAGTAGTCAACGGCCGCAGCCAGCTTGCCTTTGGCCTTGCCGACCTGCTGCGCCCAGCGCGCACGCTCGGAGATCAGCGCTTCGATGCGGTGATCGATGCCGTCGATCTGGGCGCGCACGTCGGCAAGGGCCGGCGGTGTCTTCGTGCCGATGACCTCGTCGCCCGCATCGTCTTTCTTTCTGCGCCTGACCGCAGGCTTTGCCACCTTCTTCGATGTCTTCTTGTCAGCCATGGCCTTGCCGGAACTCCTGCATGAAATCGATCAATGCGTCGACGGCCGCATCCGGCAACGCGTTGTAAAGCGACGCGCGCATGCCGCCGACCAGCTTGTGGCCCTTGAGGCCCATCAGCCCGCATTCGCTGGCCTGGCGCAGGAACTCCGCATCCAGCGCCGCATCGTGCAGCATGAAGGGCACGTTCATCCGCGAGCGTACCGGCGCGGCGACATCGTTGCGGTAAAAACCGCCGGAACCGTCGATGGCCGCGTACAGGCGCAAGGCGCGAGCGGCGTTGCGTTGTCCGAACGCGGAGACGCCCCCTGCATCCCGCATCCAGCGCAGGCATAGCCCGAGCAGGTACCAGTTGAAGGTCGGCGGCGTGTTGAGCATGGAATCGCGCGCCGCATGCGAGGCGTAGTTGAGGATGTCGGCGCGTGGCTGGCCCGTGCGTTCCATCAATTCACGCCGCACGATCACCACGGTGATCCCGGCCGGCCCCAGGTTTTTCTGCGCGCCGGCGTAGATCAATCCGTAATCGCCCACCTCGATCGGCCCGGAGGCGATGCTGGAGCTGAAGTCGGCGAACACCGGCGCATCGGCGATGATCTTCTCGCGCAGTTCGACGCCGTGGATGGTCTCGTTGGCGGTGACATGCAGATAGGCCGCATCGTCGGACAGTCGCCAGGCATCGCGCGGCGGCACATCGCGGAAAACCTGTTCGGCGCTGCTGGCCACGATGCGCGCATCGACATACGGCTTGGCCTGCCGCAACGCGGTCTGGCCCCAGTGGCCGGTGACCAGGTAGTCGGCGGCCTGGCCGGGCGCGGCGAAGTTGAGCGCGATCAGCGCCTGCTGCAAGGTCGCGCCGCCTTGCAGGAACAACACGGCATAGTCATCCGGCACCGCCAGCAAGGCACGCAGATCGGCCTCGGCCTGTGCCGCCATCTCGATGAACGGCGCACTGCGATGGCTGATCTCGGCCACCGATGCCCCCAGTCCATGCCAATCCAGCATTTCGGCCTGGGCTTGGCGCAGCACGGGCTCCGGCAGGACCGCCGGTCCGGCGCTGAAATTGAAGACGCGAGGGTTCATGCAACTGCGATGTCGGGGGATGTCGCATCGCAACACAGCACGTGTCCGGAGGCAAGCGCCGCGCTATTTGACCCCGAACCAGAACAACGCGGCCAACAGCAATGCAATGAGGCCGGCGGCGAGCAGCAGCCAGGGCATGCGCCAACGCCTGCGCATCGGTACGTCGCCATCGGTTTCGATGCGCGGCTTGGCCACCGTCATGGCGATCGGCTCCTCGCCGGGGGATTCGACCAGATAACGGCAATCCGGGGAGAGCACGAGCTGGTCGCCCGCGCCCAGCAACGCATCCTGCACGGGCCATCCGTTCAACCGGCAACTTCCCTGCCCGGCCTCGGCGGTGAAACGCACCCGGCCCTCGTCCCACGGCGACAGTTGGCCGATGCGTCCGCCTGCATCCTCGACGCGCAAACCATCATCGCCACCCACGGAGATCGACCGATCGAGCGCGATCGACTGGCCATGGACGCGACCGCCGTGCCCACGCAACAACAGGCGACCCGCCGGCCCATCGCCGATGCGCGCACTGCCCACCGGCGCGCGCGGTTGTGGGTCGGCCAGCTGCATCTCGACGCCCTCGCAATGGATCGCGTCGCCCACGTGCAGGCAGGCCAGGCGCTGGATCGGGCGGCCATTGACATGCACCCCGCGCACGCCTTCGGCCACGTGCAACCACAGGCCGCGTGCATCGACGCAGAACTCGATCAGCGAACTGCCGCCGCCCGGCGTGATCATCAGCGCGCGGTCGTGGTCGGGATCGCGGCACAGGCCATTGACGCCCGCATGCAACGGCAGGTCGGGATGCTCGTGCCCGGGGAAACGCAGGATCGGCTGACTTGAAGGCAAGGTATTCACGCGATGCGATTCTGGCATACCACGACGCGGTTCACGGATCGGCTGGCACAATGCGACCGCACCACATCACCGGACCTTGCATGTCACACATCGACATCCGCCATCCCAACACGCTGGGCCTCGCCCGGGCGCGCAAAGCCGTCGATCAGGTCGCGCGCAAACTGTCGGAGAAATTCGATGTCGAATCCGAATGGATGGACGATGTGCTGGCGTTCAGACGCAGCGGCGTCGATGGCCGCATCGCGCTGGACGAGCACACCATCCACGTCACCGCGAAGCTGGGATTCCTGCTGGCCGCGATGAACGGGCCGATCGAGGCCGAGATCCGCCGGATGCTGGCCGAAAAGCTGGGGCCAGCCGATTGAGCGCTTGGCAAAAGCCGGGGGCCTGCCTATACTTTGCAGCCCTTCGGGGCGATTAGCTCAGCGGTAGAGCGCCGCCTTCACACGGCGTAGGTCGCAAGTTCGATCCTTGCATCGCCCACCAGTCCCACGATGAGCCGGCCCAGTGCCGGTTTTTTCGTGCCCCGAATCCCGCCGGAGCGATCGATGCGCTACCTCCACAACCCGCGCTGTTCCAAATCCCGCGAAGCCCTGGCCCTGCTGCAAGCGCGTGGCATCGAACCGGAATTGCTCGATTACCTCGGCCAACCGCTCGATGCGAAGGCGTTGCGCGCGCTCATCGCCAAACTCGGCATGACGCCGCGCGAACTGCTGCGTCCCGGCGAAGCCGTATACCGAGAACTGGGGCTGGACGATGCTTCGCGCGACGACGAAGCACTCATCAAGGCGATGGTCGAACACCCGATCCTGATCGAGCGGCCGATCTTCGAGAACGGGGATCGTGCGGTGATCGGCCGGCCGCCCGAGCGCGTGCTCGAACTGCTCCAGGCCGTCTGAGCCGCTAGACCGACTTGCTGAGACGCAGCGAGGCGATCGCGGCGGAGGGCGCGAAGCTGTCGCTGCGCGCATCGGCCCAGAAATCACGAAACACCGCGTGGCTGCGCCCGCCTTCGGGATCGAGCAATTCGCCCGGGACCAGCCGCGCGAACAGGTTGCGATAGGCGCGGATCTCGGTCGGCGACACTCGCCTCAGGATGTGCTCGGGCCCGAGTTCGCCGGGATGCTGCAACCCGGCCGCGCACAGCAGGTCGTGCAAGGCACGCAAGGTGTTGTCGTGGAAGGCGTGGACGCGCGCGGCCTTGTCCTCGACATCCAGCTTGCTCCAGCGCCGGGGATCCTGCGTCGCGATGCCGGTCGGGCAGTGGTCGTTGTGGCAGCTCTGGGCCTGGATGCAGCCAAGCGAGAACATGAAGCCGCGCCCGGCATTGCACCAGTCCGCGCCGAGTGCCATGGTCCGCGCGATGTCGAACGCGCTGACGATGCGCCCGGCCGCGCCCAGCTTGATCTGCTCCCGCAGGCCCAACCCGACCAGCGTGTTGTGTACCAATTGCAGGCCTTCGTGCATCGGCACGCCGACATGATTGATGAACTCCGATGGCGCGGCGCCGGTTCCGCCCTCAGCCCCATCGATGACGATGAAGTCCGGCAACAGCCCGGTTTCAGCCATCGCCTTGGCGATTCCGAACCATTCCCAGGGATGGCCGATCGCCAGCTTGAAGCCGGCCGGTTTGCCACCGGACAGTTCCCGCATCGTCGCGACGAATTGCAGCAACTCGACCGGCGTGGAGAACACCGAGTGCCGTGCCGGCGACACGCAATCCACGCCCATCGGCACGCCGCGCGCCTCGCTGATCTCGGCGGTCACCTTGGCCGCCGGCAGCATGCCGCCGTGACCCGGCTTGGCACCCTGCGAAAGCTTCAGCTCGACCATCTTCACCTGCGGATCGGTCGCGTTCCGGGTGAACAGCTCGGCATTGAAGCTGCCGTATTCGTTGCGGCAGCCGAAGTAACCCGAACCGATTTCCCAGACCAGGTCACCGCCGAATTCGCGATGGTAGCGCGAGATCGAACCCTCGCCGGTATCGTGCGAGAAGCCTCCGCGCTTCGCCCCCCAGTTGAGCGCGCGGATCGCGTTGGCGGACAGCGAGCCGAAGCTCATCGCCGAGATGTTGAACACGCTCGACGCGTACGGCTGCGCGCATGCGGGCCCGATGACGACGCGATAGTCCGCATCGTGATTTGCCGTGGGCGCCACCGAATGGTTGATCCACTCGTAGTTGTTGCCGTAGACATCCAGCTCGCTGCCGAACGGCACCACGTCGCTGACCGATTTCGCCCGCTGATAGACAAGCGAACGCTGGTCGCGCGAGAACGGCACTTCGGCGATGTCGCTCTCGACGAAGTACTGGCGGATTTCCGGGCCAACCGATTCCAGCCCATAGCGGAAATGCGCGAGGATCGGGTAGTTGCGCCTGAGGGTCGCCTTCTTCTGCAGCAGGTCCCAGGTACCGAGCGCGGCCAACGCGCCGGCGATGACCAATACCCAGATCCAGTCGCGATGCCCCATCGCCACAAGGACGAACGAGAGCAAAGTCAGGACGATCGATCCGAAGTAAGGCAGATGGCGCAGCAACATGCCTACAGCCTATCGTCGACCGCGTCGCGCGGCCAGACCGATTTGACGTCGTAGACCACCGCGCCGGGCTTGCCGAACGCACGGATAGCGGCCGCATCCATCGACTTGAACTGCGCATGGGCCACGGCCAACACGATGGCATCGTAGGTGCCGGCTTCGGGCACATCGACCAGATCGATCCCGAACTCTTCTCGCGCCAGTGCGGAATCGGCCCATGGATCGTGCACATCGACGCACGCGCCTGCTGCCTCCAACGACGCGACCACATCCAGCACCTTGCTGTTGCGCAGGTCAGGGCAGTCCTCCTTGAAGGTCAGGCCCAACACCAGCACGCGCGCCGCCGCGTCATCGACTCCGCGTTCTCGCAGCATCTCGAGCACCCTTCCCGCCACGTGGCCGCCGACCGTGTTGTTGATGCGTCGCGCTGTATCGATCAGCTGGGGATGGATACCCGCCGCGTCCGCACGATCGATCAGGTAATACGGATCGACGCCGATGCAATGCCCGCCGACCAGGCCCGGGCGGAACGGCAGGAAGTTCCACTTCGTTCCCGCGGCCTGCAGTACATCGCCGGTGTCGATGCCGAGCCTGTCGAACACCAGGGCCAACTCGTTGACCAAGGCGATGTTGACGTCGCGCTGGATGTTCTCGATGACCTTCGCGGCTTCGGCTACGCGGATCGACGGCGCACGATGGGTGCCGGCGCGGATGATGCGCGCGTACAGCGCATCGACGAAATCGGCGGTCGCCGCATCCGAACCCGAAGTCACCTTGAGGATGTCGGGCAATCGCCGCGAATGGTCGCCGGGATTGATCCGCTCCGGGCTGTAGCCGCAGTGGAAATCGATATTGAAGCGCAGACCCGAGCCGCGTTCGAGGATCGGCACGCAGACTTCCTCGGTCGTGCCCGGATACACGGTCGATTCGTAGATGACGATGTCGCTGCGCTTCAGCCGTGAGGCGACCGTTTCGCTGGCGGCGATGAGCGGGCGCAAGTCCGGCCGCTGCTCGCCGTCGATCGGCGTCGGCACGGTGACGATGTAGACATCACGATCATAGAGTGACGCGGGGTCGCTGCTGAAGCGCAGGTGCGGCTGGGCGATGTCGGCGTCCGGCACTTCCAGAGTGCGGTCGTGCCCCGCCGAGAGTTCGTCGACGCGCGCGGCATCGATATCGAACCCCAGCGTATCGAATTGGCGACCGAACTCGACCGCCAGCGGCAGCCCTACGTAGCCCAATCCGATGATGCCGATGCGTGCGTTGGCAGGGTCGCGCATGTCACTCCCAGTCTGGTGCCCGGAGTCGGGATCGAACCGACATGGCCTCGCGGCCGAGGGATTTTAAGTCCCTTGCGTCTACCAGTTTCGCCATCCGGGCGTGGCGCGATGATCGCATGCTGCAGGCAACGGCGGTGCAAAAAAAGAAGGCGCCCGAAGGCGCCTTGAAGATGGAGGCCGAGGTCGGAATCGAACCGGCGTACGCGGATTTGCAATCCGCTGCATAACCACTCTGCTACTCGGCCATCGCGATCATTGTTCCACAAAGGCGTGGAACTGCAAACGAAAAACCCCGGCGAACCGGGGCTTATCAAGATCTGGAGCGGGAAAAGGGGCTCGAACCCTCGACCTCAACCTTGGCAAGGTTGCGCTCTACCAACTGAGCTATTCCCGCGTGGAGCCGTGCATTGTACCGGCGGCATTGAGGCTGTCAACTCCCGCCGGCGCCGCGCCGGCCTTGCCCTCGCCGGCCCGCAGCACCGGCCATGCGGCACGCAGGTACTCGAAACCCGACCACAACGTCAGCAAAGCCGCCGCAGCCAGCATCCAGTCGCCGATGATGAAGACCTCGCGGCCCATCCATAGCCAATCCGGCAGGTTCTGGTTGGACGGCGAATACAGCAGGCAGCCGATCGCCACCATCTGCACGATGGTCTTGATCTTGCCGAGCGACTGCACCTTGACCCTGGCGCGCTGGCCGAGTTCGGCCATCCATTCGCGCAAGGCCGAGACCGCGATCTCGCGGCCGACGATCACCGCGGCCCAGAACGCCATCCACGGCGTCGGGTGCGCCTGCACGATGAGGAACAGCGCGGTCGAGACCATCAGCTTGTCGGCGACCGGGTCGAGGAAGGCGCCGAATGCGGAGTACTGGTGGTAACGACGGGCGATCCAGCCATCCAGCCAATCGGTAACCGAGGCCAGCGCGAACACCAGCATCGAGGCGACACTGGTCCACTTCCAGGGCAGGTAGAACACTGCGACCAACACCGGGATCATCAGGATCCGGGCCAGGGTCAGCATCGTCGGGATGGTCAGGGTCATTCTCACGGTGCGGCATTGTCCCCCAATCCATGCAGCGCCGTGTAGATGCGCTCGGCCAGCGGTTGATTGATGCCATCGACCCGGGCGATTTCATCCACCCCTGCGGCCTTCAGTCCCGCCAATCCACCGAAATGTTTGAGCAAGCCGGCGCGGCGGCGGGGGCCGATGCCCGGGATGTCCTCCAGCCGGCTGGTATTGCGTGCCTTCTGCCGGCGTCCGCGATGGCCGGTAATGGCGAAGCGATGCGCCTCGTCGCGCACCTGCTGGACCAGTTGCAGGCCAGGCGATTGCACGCCGGGTTGCAACTCGCGGCCATCGGGCATCACCAGGGTTTCGCGGCCGGCCTTGCGTTCCTCACCCTTGGCGACTCCGACCAGCTGCACGCCATCGATGCCGAGGTCTGCGAGCACCTGGCGCGCGCGACCGAGCTGTCCGGCACCACCGTCGATCAGCAACAGGTCCGGCAACACCCCGCCCTCTTCCGCCGCGCGGCGGAAGCGGCGTTCGAGCGCCTGCTGCATGGCCGCGTAGTCGTCGCCCGGTTCGATACCGGCGATGTTGTAGCGCCGGTATTGGCTGCGCACCGCGCCTTCACCATCGAACACAACGCACGATGCGACCGTCGCCTCGCCCATGGTGTGGCTGATGTCGAAGCACTCGATCCGCGCGGGCGGTGCCTGCAGGCCCAGCATCGCCTGCAGGTCGGTCAATCGCGCGGCTTGCGCCGCGCGGCTGGAGAGTTCGGTGGCCAGCGCGATCTGCGCATTGCGCGTCACCAGATCGACATAACCGGCACGTTCACCGCGCACGTTGTGCTTGATCTGCACGCGCCGCCCGGACGAGGTACTGAAGGCTTCCTCCAGCAGGTCGATGTCGGGGATGGCGCGATCCAGCACGATCTCGCGCGGTGCCGGTTGCTCGGCGTAGTACTGCGAGACGAACGCCCCAAGCACTTCTTCCGAGCTGTCCGCGCCGTTCAACTTCGGGAAATAGCTGCGGGTGCCGAGATTGCGGCCGTCGCGGAACGCCAGCAGCATCACGCAGGCGCGACCGCCTTCCAGCGCACAGGCGAGCACGTCGAGCTCGGCGGCATTGCCATCGACGAACTGCCGGGCCTGCACCGAGCGGATCGATGCCAGCAGGTCGCGGATGCGCGCCGCGCGCTCGAACTCCAGCGCCGCGCTCGCCGCCTCCATGTCGCTGCCCAGCTCGCGGGTCAGTTCCTCGCTGCGACCTTCCAGGAACATGCCGGCGCGGCGCACAGCATCGGCGTATTCGGGCTCGGCCACCAAACCGACGCAGGGCCCGCTGCAGCGACCGATCTGGTATTGCAGGCACGGCCGCGAGCGGTTGCGGAACACGCTGTCCTCGCAATTGCGCAGCTGGAACAGCTTGTGCATCACGTTCAAGGTCTCGCGGACGGCGCCCATGCTCGGGTACGGACCGAAGTAGCGGCCGGGCGTCGATCGCGCCCCACGCTGGGCCGCGATGCGTGGCCATTGTTCGCGGGTGATGAGCACGTAGGGATAGCTCTTGTCGTCGCGCAACATCACGTTGTAGCGCGGCTTGAGCGTCTTGATCAGCTGGTTTTCCAGCAGCAGGGCCTCGCCCGGCGTGCGGGTGACGGTGATTTCCATCCGCGCCACCTGCGCCACCATGGTCGCGATGCGGTGGGTCAGCGCCTTGTTGAAATAGCTGGCGACGCGCTTCTTGAGCGAGGCCGCCTTGCCGACGTAGAGCAAGGTGTCGTCTGCGGCGTACATGCGATAGACACCGGGCGCGATGGTCAACTCGCGCGCATATTCCTTGCCGTCGAACGGAGGGTTGTCGTTGCCTGCCACGGATCGATTATGCCGCGGCCTCGCGCAACAGCCGCTTCACGATGGCCTCGCCGCCTTCGGCCACGCGAGCCCACACCGCGCTGAAATCATCGGCATCGCCCTGGTACGGATCGGCGAGATCCGGATCGCCAGCAACGCCGGCCCAGTCCAGGTAGCGAGCGGTCCGGGCACGAGCCTGCGCACTTCCGCGCAGGCGCCCATCGGCCAGGGTCTGGGCATCGGCGAACAGGATCAGGTCAAAGTCATCGAAATCGGATGCCTTGAGTTGACGCGCCCGTTGACTGCCGATGTCGACGCCATGCCTTGCGGCCTCGCGGATCGTGCGCGAATCCGGCGGCTGGCCGATATGCCAACGCCCGATGCCTGCGGAGTCGACCTCCACCTTCCCCGCCAGGCGCGGCTCACGTTCGATCGCATCACGCAGCCAGCCTTCCATCATCGGCGAGCGGCAGATGTTGCCGAGGCAGACCATCAGGATCCTCATGTGATCATCGATGCGAGGTGGGCCTCGGCGCGGGCGAGGTCGTCCGGCGTGTCAACACCCGGCGGGAAAGCGTCCGGCGCCGGCATCACCGCGATCCGGAAGCCGGCTTCCAGCACGCGCAACTGCTCGAGTTTCTCGATCTGTTCAAGCCGCCCCGGCGGCAGCGCCGCGAACCGGCGCAGGAAACCCGCGCGATAGGCATAGATGCCGATGTGGCGCAGCCATCCGCCTTTCGGCACCGCATCACCGGCGTCAGCGAACGTGTCGCGATCCCACGGGATCGGCGCACGGCTGAAATACAGCGCACGCTCGTTGGCATCGGCCACCACCTTCACCGCGTTCGGGTCGAACAACGCGGCGCGGTCGGTGATCGGCGCGGCCAGAGTCGCCATCTCGCAATCGCTGCGCGCGAGTAACGTCGCAACCGCGCGGATACCGGATGCAGGCGCGAACGGTTCATCGCCCTGCAAGTTGACCACGATGGTGTCGTCCGACCAGCCGGCGATCTCGGCGCATTCGGCCAGGCGGTCGGTGCCGGAAGCATGATCGGGCGATGTCATCGCCACCCGCACGCCGGTGTCCTCGACCGCATCGCGGATCCGCGCGTCATCGGCGGCCACCCACACTTCGCCTGCGCCCGCGTCCAGCGCACGTTGCGCGACGTGCCAGATCAGAGGTTTGCCACCGAGCAAGCGCAACGGCTTGCCCGGCAGACGCGAGGCGTCGTATCGCGCCGGGATGGCGACGACGAAATCAGTCATCCGATGTCCTCCGCAACGGCGCGAGCTTTTCCTCGAGCGCCAGCCAGAATGTCTCCGGCAGGCGTGCCTCGATCGCCACGCACCAGCTGTTCTCCGGCGCGAAGGCGGCGCACTTCACCGCATCTTTCTCGGTCATGAAGATCGGCAGGTCATTGCCGAAATCGAGGTCGGAAGGTTGGTACTGGTGATGATCGGGGAACGGGTGCGGGATCACGCCCAGCCCTTGTGCTCGCAGAAGATCAAAGAAGCGCTCGGGGTGGCCGATCCCGGCGATCGCATGCACACGGCGGCCGCTGAATTCCGCGAACGACTTGGCGCGCGCACCCTTCAACGGGAATGGATGCCCGAACACCTGGCGCATCGGCCACTCGCCCAATTGCGGATCGGGGGCCTTTGCGATGACGCCATGGTTGACCACCTTGAAATCGGGTGGCGCCGCGGTTGCGGGCAACTCGCGCAACGGGCCGGCCGGCAGCAGGCGGCCATTTCCGTAACGTCGCGCACCGTCGATCACCTCGATGGCGATGTCGCGCGCAAGCCGCAGATGCTGCAGTCCGTCATCGCAGACCACGATGTCGCAGCCCGCATCCACCAACGCCTGCGCGGCGGCCACGCGATCGGCATCGACCCGCACCCTGGCACCTGTGCGACGCGCGATCAACACCGCCTCGTCGCCATGCGTGCGCGGATCGCTCGTCACCTCGACCCAACGCGGGGTCTTGGCGTCCTCGCGGCCATAGCCACGACTGGCAACCCCCGGCGTCCAGCCGGCAGCACGCAAGCGATTGACCAAGGCGATCACCAGCGGCGTCTTCCCGCTGCCACCGGCGGTGAAGTTGCCGACCACGACCACCGGCGCGCCCACCTTGCGGGACTTCAACCAGCCGCGGCGATACAGCGCGCTGCGCGTACGGACGACGACACCGTACAAGCGCGATAGCAGATCGGCGTGCAACGGCACCGCGGACGCATCGCCATGCCACCAATCCGGCGCCTGCCGGTTCATGTCGCCTCGCGGAACTGCATGCGGTGCAGGTGGGCATACAGGCCGTCGCGGGCGATAAGCTCGGCATGCGTGCCCTGCTCGACCAACCGGCCTTCATCGAGCACCAGCACCTGGTCGGCGTGCTCGATGGTGGAGAGCCTGTGCGCGATCACCAGCGTGGTGCGATCGGGCATCAGGTGTTCGAGCGCATCCTGCACCAGCCGTTCGGATTCGTTGTCGAGCGCGGCGGTGGCCTCGTCGAGGATCAGGATCGGCGCGTCCTTGAGCATGGCGCGGGCGATGGCCAGGCGCTGGCGCTGGCCGCCCGACAGCCGGCCACCGCGCTCGCCGACCGCGCTATCCACGCCCTGCGGCAACTTCTCGACGAATTCCATCGCGTTGGCATTGCGGATCGCCTCGGCCACGCGCGTCGGATCGGCATCGGCCATCTCGCCGTAGGCGATGTTCTCGCCGATGCTGCCATCGAACAGCATCACCTGCTGTCCGACCATTGCGATCTGCCGACGCAGGTCGGCGAGGCGGTAATCGGACAAGGGATGACCATCGAGCAGGATGCGGCCGGATTCGGGTTCGTAGAAACGCGGGATCAGCTTGATCAGGGTGGACTTGCCGCTGCCGGAGCGCCCGACGATCGCGGTCACCGTGCCGGGACGCGCGGTGAAGCTCAGATCGTGCAGGGCGGGATCGTGCTGGCCTTCGTAGCGCGCGCTGACATCACGGAACTCAAGCAGGCCCGTCGCTCGCTTGATTTCAAACGTGCCGATGTCGGCCTCGTCCGGGCCATCGAGCACCGCGAACACGCGATCGGCGGAATTGATGCCGCGGTTCAACATGCTCTGCACATTGGTGATTTGCCGCAGTGCCGGCACCAGGCTGATCATCGCGGTCATCACCGCCACGAAACCGCCGGCGGTGAGATGACCGAGTGCGGCCTCGCGACCTGCAACTACCAGCATCACCGCAAGACCCAATGCACCCAGCGATTGGATCAGCATCGAGAGCATGCCGCGGGTGACTTCGACCTTCATCACCAGCTTGACGTTGCGCGCGGTCTGGCCGCCGTAACGATCCATTTCGGTCGCGTGCGCGCCGTAGGCTTTGACTTCCTGCTGCGCGTGCAGGGCCTGCTCGGCTGTCTGCAGCATGTCGGCGGCCGATTGCTGGATCTCCTGGTTGAGGCGGCGGTAGCGCTTGCCGACCTTGCCCATCATCCAGGCCATCAACGGGCCGAGCACCAACAGCACCAGCGAGACCTTCCAACTGTTCAAGAACATCATGCCGAGCAAGAAGACGACCTGGAACAGACTGCTGACCACGGCCTTCAATGCATCGACCGCGGCCTGCGCGACCTGGTCGGTGTCGGCGCCGAGGCGGGTCAGCATCGAGGGCACGGTTTCGGTATCGAAGCGCGAACCCGGCGCACGCAGGTACTTCGACATCAGCTCGAGACGCAGGTCGCGGGCGACGTTGCGGCCACTGCGCGCGATCGCGTAATCCGAAACGAGTCCGGCAAGTCCGCGTCCGAACAGCAGTGCGACCATGCCGAGCGGCAGCCACCACGAGAAGTGCTTGGCGACGAAGATGTCATCGACGACGTGCTTGAGCACCTCCAGCACCGTGGCACTGGCCGCGGCTTCCAGCGCAAGCGCGAGCGCCGCCATCACCAGCAACCATCGGTAGGGCTTGGCGTAGGCCTGCAGGCGGCGCCAGGTGGCTCGGGTGGAGGTGTCTTCGCTCATTCCGCCGGCGCGGCCTTGCCGCCGCGTT
>JAEWNY010000122.1 GCA_023461075.1 Pseudomonadota bacterium
CTGGAGCGCTACCTCGGCACCAAGTACGTCGGCCAGAAGCGCTTTTCGCTGGAAGGCGGCGATGCCCTGATCCCGGCGCTGGACGCGCTCATCCGCCACGCCGGCAGCAATGGCGTCAAGGAAACCGTCATCGGCATGGCCCATCGCGGCCGCCTGAACGTGCTGGTCAACATCCTCGGCAAGCCGCCGCGCGCGTTGTTCGACGAGTTCGAAGGCAAGTTCGAGCACCACCATGGCGATCGCGCGCATACCGGCGACGTCAAGTACCACATGGGTTTCTCCGCCGATGTCGCGACCCCAGGCGGCCCGATGCATCTGGCCCTCGCCTTCAACCCCTCCCACCTCGAGATCGTCAATCCGGTGGTTGCCGGCAGCGTGCGCTCGCGCCAGCAGCGCCGCCGCGATGCCGAACGCAAGCAGGTCATGCCGGTGCTCTTGCACGGCGATGCCGCCTTCGCCGGCCAGGGTGTGGGCATGGAACTGCTGCAGATGTCGCAGGCACGCGGCTTCGCGGTGGGCGGCACGGTGCACATCGTCATCAACAACCAAGTCGGTTTCACCACCAGCGACCGCCAGGACGCGCGTTCCACCCTGTACTGCACCGACGTCGCCAAAATGGTCGAGGCCCCGGTGCTGCATGTGAACGGCGACAACCCCGAAGCGGTGGTGTTCTGCACCAAACTCGCCTTCGACTTCCGCCAGCGCTTCGGCAAGGACGTGGTCATTGATCTGGTCTGCTATCGCCGCAACGGCCATAACGAGGCTGACGAGCCGGCCGCCACCCAGCCGCTGATGTACCAGAAGATCCGTTCGATGCCGACCACCCGCGAGCTCTACGGCAAGCAACTGGTGGCCGAGGGCCTGCTCTCGGATGACGACGTCAAGGCGATGGCCGATGCCTACCGCGACCGGCTGGACGCCGGCGAGGTGACCGCCGATGTGGTCCAGGTCTCGCCCGACCCGCTGCTGCCGGACTGGGGCAAGCTGCTGAAAGGCAAGCTGGATGACGAAGTCTCGACCACGGTACCGATGGACAGGCTGGACCAGCTGGCGCGCGAGATCACCACGATCGACCAAGACATCACCCTGCACCCGCGCGTGGCCAAGATCTACGAGGATCGCCGCAAGATGGCCGCAGGCGAGTTGCCGGGCGACTGGGGCTTCGCCGAGAACCTGGCCTACGCCACCCTGCTCGACGAGGGCAACCGACTGCGCCTGGTCGGCCAGGACTGCGGCCGCGGCACCTTCTTTCATCGCCACGCCATCCTCCACGACCAGAAGAACGATGCGTACGTGTTGCCGCTGCGCAAGATCGCCAAGGACCCGCCGGATCTGGTGGTGATCGACTCGCTGCTCTCGGAGGAAGCGGTGATGGCGTTCGAGTACGGCTACTCCACCACCGATCCCGACACGCTCGACATCTGGGAGGCCCAGTTCGGCGACTTCGCCAACGGCGCCCAGGTCGTCATCGACCAGTTCATCGCCTCCGGCGAGGCCAAGTGGGGCCGCCTGTGCGGGCTGACCCTGTTCCTCCCGCATGGCTACGAAGGCCAAGGACCGGAACACAGCTCCGCGCGCCTGGAGCGTTTCCTGCAACTGTGCGCGCTGGATAACATGCTGGTCTGCGTACCGACCACGCCGGCGCAGGCCTTCCACATGATCCGCCGCCAGTTGCGCATGACCACCCGCAAGCCGCTGGTGGTGATGACGCCCAAGTCGCTGCTGCGCCACAAGCTGGCGGTGAGCACGCTGGACGAGTTGGCGAACGGCCACTTCCAGCAGGTGATCGGCGATGCCAACGCGGATGCCAAGGCAGTCAAGCGCGTCGTGTTGTGCTCGGGCAAGGTGTACTACGACCTGCTCGAGGACGCGGAGAAGCGCGGGCAGAAGGATGTCGCGATCGTCCGCGTCGAACAGCTCTACCCGTTCCCGCGCGCGCTGCTCAAGGCGGAGGTTGCCAAGTACCCGCAGGCCAAGGATGTCGTCTGGTGCCAGGAAGAGCCGCAGAACCAAGGCGCCTGGTTCCAGATCCAGCACCACCTGCGCGCCTGCCTGGGTAGCAACCAGTCGCTGTCCTACGCCGGTCGCGGCCGCTCGCCCTCGCCGGCGGCGGGCCACTTCAACGACCACGTCGAAGAACAGAAGCAGTTGATCGCCGATGCGCTGGTCAACCCGCCCAACTTCGACCACGGCAACGACTAAGTATCATCTTCGCGGCGGCGCGTACGCGCACCGCTCCATATCGAAACCACCGTTTGGACCCCTGACATGGCCACCGAAATCAAAGTCCCGGTTCTGCCCGAATCCGTCTCCGACGCCACCATCGCCAGCTGGCACAAGAAGGTCGGCGATGCCGTCAGCCGCGACGAGAACCTGGTCGACCTGGAGACCGACAAGGTCGTGCTGGAAGTTCCCTCGCCCGCCGATGGCGTGCTGAAGGAGATCAAGTTCGATACCGGCGCGACCGTGAACAGCCAGCAGGTGATCGCGGTGATCGAGGAAGGCGCGGCTGCCGAGGCGCCCAAGTCCGACGACAAGGGTGCCACCAAGAGTGACGCCAAGGCCGAGGCACCCGCCGCCGGCGCGCAGGAAGTTCAGCCCAAGGCCGAGGCCGCCAAGGAACAGGCCAAGGCGCCCTCCTCGACCACGCCCAAGCCCGCCTCGGGTGGCGCAACGGGTGACACCTCGCAGCTGCCGCCGGGCGCCGCCTTCACCGCCAAGAAGGAAGGCATCGATCCCTCGCAGGTGGAAGGCACCGGCCGCCGCGGCGCGGTGACCAAGGAAGACCTGGTCAATTACGCCAGCGGCAAGACCGCGGGCGTGGCGGGCGGCTCGCGTCCGGAAGAGCGCGTGCCGATGACCCGCATCCGCAAGACCATTGCCAAGCGACTGATGGAATCGAAGGAATCCATCGCCATGCTGACCTCGTTCAACGAGGTCAACCTGGGCAAGGTGATGGCGATGCGCAAGGAGCTGGGCGAGCAGTTCGAGAAGGAAAACGGCATCAAGCTGGGCTTCATGAGCTTTTTCGCCAAGGCCGCCGCCAACGCGCTGCAGAAGTATCCGGTGGTCAACGCCTCGGTCGATGGCGACGACATCATCTACCACGGCTATGCGGACATCTCCGTGGCGATTTCCACCGACCGCGGCCTGGTCACGCCGGTGCTGCGCAACGTCGAGCGCATGGATTTCGCCGACGTTGAGAAGGGCATCGCCGGTTACGCCAAGGCGGCACGCGAAGGCGGCCTCAAGCTCGAGGACCTGCAGGGCGGCACCTTCACCATCACCAATGGCGGCACCTTCGGCTCGCTGTTCTCCACGCCGATCGTCAACCCGCCGCAGTCGGCCATCCTTGGCATGCACGCGATCAAGGAGCGCGCGATCGTCGAAAACGGCCAGGTCGTCGCCGCGCCGATGATGTATATCGCGCTCAGCTACGACCACCGCATCATCGACGGCAAGGACGCGGTGCTGTTCCTGGTCGACATCAAGAACCAGCTGGAAAACCCGCATCGCATGCTGCTGGGGATGTAATCCGATGACGAATGGCCCCGCGCTCGCGGGGCTTTTCGCTTGAAGCAATCCATAGGAAGTTTCGAAATGGCAGAACAACAGCAATTCGACGTCGTCGTGATCGGCGGCGGCCCCGCCGGCTACCACGCCGCGATCCGCGCCGCGCAGCTCGGCCTCAAGACCGCCTGCGTCGATGCCGCGCTCGGCAAGGACGGCCAGCCGGCGCTCGGCGGCACCTGCCTGCGCGTGGGTTGCATCCCGTCCAAGGCGATGCTCGATTCCAGCCGCCAGTTCTGGAACATGGGCCACCTCTTCGACCAGCACGGCATCAGCTTCGACAACGCCAAGGTGGACGTCGGCACCATGATCGGCCGCAAGGACAAGATCGTGAAGCAGTTCACCGGCGGCATCGCGGCGCTGTTCAAGGCCAACAAGGTGGCGTCGTTCTCCGGCTTCGGTGAGTTGAGTCCCGGCAACATCGTCAAGGTGAAGCAGCACGACGGCAGCACGGTCGAGCTGAAGGGCACCAACGTCATTCTCGCTGCCGGTTCGGATTCGATCGAGCTGCCGTTCGCGAAATTCGGCGAGCACATCGTCGACAACGTCGGCGCACTGGATTTCGAGGCCGTGCCGAAGTCGCTCGGCGTGATCGGCGCCGGCGTGATCGGGCTGGAGCTGGGCAGCGTGTGGAACCGCCTCGGCGCCAAGGTCACCGTGCTCGAAGGCCTGCCGGACTTCCTCGCCGCCGCCGACAAGGAAGTGTCCAAGGTCGCCGCGCGCGAATTCAAGAAACAGGGCCTCGACATCCGGCTCGGCTGCAAGGTGTCCGGCACCGAGGTGAAGAAGGACGGCGTGCACGTCAGCTACACCGACGACAAGGGCGATGCGCAGGAAATCGTGGTCGAGAAGCTGCTGGTGTCGGTGGGCCGCCGCGCCGCGAGCAAGGGCCTGTTGGCCGAAGGCACCGGCGTCAAGGTCAACGAGCGTGGCCAGATCATCGTTGACGAACACTGCCACACCGGCGTCGATGGCGTCTGGGCGGTGGGCGATTGCGTGCGCGGCCCGATGCTGGCGCACAAGGGCTTCGAGGAAGGCATCGCCGTCGCAGAACTCATCGCCGGCCTGCCCGGCCACGTCAACTACGACACCATCCCGTGGGTGATCTACACCGAGCCGGAAATCGCCTGGGTCGGCAAGACCGAGGAGCAGCTCAAGGCCGACGGCATCGCCTACAAGGCCGGCAGCTTTCCGTTCGCGGCGGTCGGTCGCGCGGTGGCGATGGCCGAGCCGATCGGCTTCGTCAAGGTGCTGGCCGATGCAGAAACCGATCGCATCCTCGGCATGCATCTGGTCGGCCCGAACGTGTCCGAGCTGGTGCACGAGGGCGTGATCTCGATGGAGTTCAAGGGCAGCGCCGACGACCTCGCACGCATCTGCCACGCGCATCCGAGCCTGTCCGAAGCCGTACACGACGCGGCGATGGCGGTGGACAAGCGCGCCATCCACAAGGCCAACTGAGAGTTCATCGGCATGGCACTCCCTGAAAATGATTTCACGCAGCTCAAAGACATGCAGGTGGCTTGTACGCAGGTCGAGGCCGACGCCCGCAAATTGCGTGAAATGGTCGCCGCCGTGGAATCCATTCGCGCCCGCTATCAAAGTCTGTCTGCGTCCTACCAAGCCGACTGGCAGCGATTGGCCGACGACGAAAAGCTGTCGCCGTCCCAGCGTCAGCAGGAGGAACTCGACAGCATGGTGGCCGAAGGCGGCTATTCGGTACTCGGCCAGGACACGATCTGGAATGCACTGGAGGACGTGCGGTCCGAGATCGGAGCGTTGCAGAAGGCGTTGGCCATTCCGCTCGACTGACGGAATGGTCGTTTGAACCTGCAATTCTGGATCAAGGTCGCGATCACCGTGGCACTGGTGCTGACGGCCTCGATGCTGTCGAAGAAGCCCGGCCCGCTGGGCGCTTTGGTCGCGTCGCTTCCGGTCACCTCGCTGCTGGTGCTGGCCTGGCTCTACCTCGAACAACACGATGCCAAGCGCGTCGCCGACATGAGCATGGAGATCTTCTGGTTCGTGCTCGGCAGTCTCGCGTTCTTCCCGGTGCTGTCGTTGTCGATCAAGGCGGGGTGGAACCCGTGGCTGTGTTTCCTGCTGGCCGGCCTCGCTGCGTTCACCGGAATGAGCGCGGTGCAGTGGCTCATCACGCTGCGGCAGTGAGCGATGCGCCTGAGAGCGGCGATGGCAGAATGACGCGATGAGAACGGTCCGCGTCTCGCGCCTCCCCTGCAGGTCTGCAGCATGAAATCGATCTGCGTCTATTGCGGCTCCAATGCCGGCGCGAAACCCGCCTACACCGCGGCCGCGCGCGTACTCGGAAGCCGCATCGCGCACCAAGGGCTCGCATTGGTCTACGGCGGCGGCAACGTCGGGCTGATGGGCCATGTCGCCGATGCCGCCCTCGATGCAGGTGGCCAGGTCATCGGCGTCATCCCGCAACAGCTGGTGGATTGGGAAGTCGCGCATCGCGGGGTCAGCGAGCTGCTAGTGGTGGATTCGATGCATGTGCGCAAGCAGCGAATGTTCGAGCTGGCCGATGCCTTCGTCGCTCTGCCCGGTGGCTTCGGCACGTTGGATGAAATGTTCGAGATGCTGACCTGGCGGCAACTCGGGCTGGGGCGCAAGCCCTGCGCTTTCCTCGATGTCGATGGTTTCTGGCAGCCGCTCATCGCGATGATGGATACGATGGTGCGCGAGCGCTTCCTGCACCATGACCAGCGCAACGACCTCTGGCACGGCGAGGATGTCGATGCGCTTTTCGACTGGTTGCACGCCTACCAGCCGGCGCAGGCCGACAAATGGCTGGACGAGAAACGCCGCAGCCAACTCAAGTCCGTGGAGGACGCATGACCATCCCCGCACGCTTCGATGCCTTCCGCATCCACGAAGATGCCGCCGGTTATCGCAGCGGCATCGAACAGATCGGGCTGGATGACCTTTCTCCCGGCGAGGTCGTCATCCAGACCGCGTATTCCTCGGTGAACTACAAGGACGCGCTGGCCGGCACCGGTCAGGGCAAGATCCTGCGCCGCTTCCCGCTGGTCGGCGGGATCGATGTCGCAGGCCACGTCGTCGAATCACGCGACCCGGCGTTCAAGGAAGGCGATGCCGTGCTGGTCACCGGCTGCGGTCTGTCGGAAACCCGCGATGGCGGCTATTCGCGATTCGCGCGGATCGAATCCAAGTGGGCCATTGCACTGCCCGCGGATCTGTCGATGCGCGAGGCGATGATCCTCGGCACCGCCGGCTTCACCGCCGCGCTGGCCTTGCTGCGGATGCACGACAACCGCCAATCGCCTGCGCTGGGGCCGATCGCGATCACTGGCGCAACCGGCGGGGTCGGCTCGCTCGGCATCGCCATCTTTTCGCGCGCCGGATATGAGGTGCACGCGATCAGCGGCAAGGCCAACCAGCATGACTACCTCAAGTCACTCGGCGCGACTCAGGTGCTGGGGCGTGATGCGCTGGCCAGCCACGCACCAATGGCCTCCGCGCGCTTCGGCGGCGGCCTCGACAACGTCGGCGGCCCGATGCTGGCCAGCCTGCTGGCGCAGACCGCGCCGTACGGCAACGTGGCCAGCGCAGGTTTGGCGGCGAGCGCCGAGTTGCCGACCACCGTCATGCCCTTCATCATCCGCGGCGTGTCGCTGCTGGGCGTGGCCTCGGCCGGCACCGCGCGCGACATCCGCGAGCAGGTCTGGGCGCATCTTGCCGGCGACTGGAAGCCGGCCAATCTCGATGCGATCTGCACAGCCGAAACCGATCTGGCCGGCCTGCCGGCGGTCTTTGATCGCATGTTGTCCGGCGGCTCTCTCGGGCGCACCCTGGTGCGACTCTGACGCCATTCACGCCGCCCCGGGCAACGGATAGAATGCGGGGAACACAAGGGGAACCGCATGGCACGCATCCTGGTCATTGATGACTCGCCCTCGCAGCTGATGGGCATCCGTCGCATCGTCGAGAAACTCGGCCACGAATGCCTGACCGCCGAGGACGGCGCGCAAGGCGTCGACTCTGCCAAGGCCGAGTTGCCCGACCTGATCCTGATGGACGTGGTGATGCCCAATCTCAACGGCTTCCAGGCCACCCGTGCAATCACCCGCAACGAATCGACATCGCACATCCCGGTGATCCTGGTCACTACCAAGGACCAGGAAACCGACAAGGTCTGGGGCATGCGCCAGGGCGCGAAGGGCTATCTGACCAAACCGTTCACCGAAGCCGAACTGTCCGCCGCCATCGACGGCGCGCTCCCGGCAGTCGAGGCCGGCTGAACCCGGAGCCGCCTGCCGGCTTATCAGGTATCGCCAGCAAATGCAGCTTTGAGGTCTTGGTAGGCGGCCTTCTGGCGTTCGTTGCGGGCTATCGGCGCCAGCACCTCAAGCTCCACGATCTGGTCGCCGGGTTGCGTGCCGGGCAGGCCGCGTCCACGCAGGCGCAGCTTCCTGCCGGCCTCCGAGCCTGACGGAATCTTCAATTCAACCGGGCCGCCCAGCGTCGGCACCGTCACCGTGTCGCCCAGCGCCGCCTGCCAAGGCATCACCGACACGATGTGGATGAGGTTGCGGCCATCGACCTCGAACTGCGGATGCGCGGCGTACTCCATTTCCAGCAGCAGGTCGCCTCCACCGTTGCCCTGGCCGCGCAGGCGGATCGCCTGTCCCGGCTTGATGCCTTTGGGAACCTTGACGTCCAGCGACTTGCCATTGATGCCGATGCGCACCGAATCCCCGCGATAGACCGCTTCCAGCGGCACGCTCAGTTTGGCGCGGGTATCGCCACGCGGCGCCGGGCGGCCGTGCTGCGGGCCGCCTCCGGGACCGCCACGAAAACCGCCGCGGCCGAACACCTGCTCGAAGAAATCGCTGAAGCCACCGCCTGCGCCGCCGCCGGCGAAGATCTCCTCGTAGTCGAAATCCGGCTGACCACCGGGGCCGCCGTAGCCTCCACCGAAGCCGCCCGGCGGCGGCACATCGTCGCCCGGACGATATCCGCGCGCACGCAACTGGTCGTAGGCGGCGCGCTTCTGCGGGTCACGCAACGCTTCATACGCCTCGTTGACCGCCTTGAATTTTTCTTCGGCGGCCGCTTCCTTGCTGACATCGGGATGGTATTTGCGCGCAAGCCGCCGGTACGCGGTCTTGATTTCGGCATCACCGGCACCCGGTTCGACCCCGAGGATCTCGTAGTAATCCTTGAACTGCATCGCCACCTCCGACCACGGTCTGTCTACAAGATGGGCCCGATGGCCGATGCGATCAAGCGGTGTTGACGGATTCTTTCACCTTGCCGGCCTAGACTTGTCGCAGGTCCGGCGCAGGCAGCAGGCAATGACGATCGAGGTTGGCCAGTCCGTCCCCGAGACGGTGCTCCAGGTGATCCGCAGCGGTGTCGAACAGGTCGACACGCGTGCCTTGTTCGATGGCAGGCGCGTGGTGCTGTTCGCGGTACCCGGCGCGTTCACGCCGACCTGCAGCGAACGCCACCTGCCCGGCTACGTCGAGCACTACGATGCATTCAAGAAACGCGGCATCGAGGTCATGTGCGTCTCGGTCAACGATCCCTTCGTCATGCACGCTTGGGGCGAATCGCAGGGCGTTCCGGATGGACTGTGGATGCTGGCCGATGGCAATGGCGACCTGACCCGCGCGCTGGGACTCGAGATGGATGCCAGCGGCTACGGCATGGGCCTGCGCAGCAAGCGCTACGCACTGTATGCCGAGGACGGCATCGTCAGGGACCTGCAAGTCGAAGCGCCCGGCGAGTTGCGGGTATCGACCGCCGAGAACATGCTTTCACGCATGCCCGCCTGAATCCTTCAAGCCGACTACTTCAACAACCAAAGGACACATCCTGATGGCCACCCAGAAAAAGCCAGCCAAGAAGCCAGCTGCGACGCCGGCGGAAGATACACACTTCACTTCGGTGAAGACCCTGCGCGA
>JAEWNY010000123.1 GCA_023461075.1 Pseudomonadota bacterium
CCGGCCTTGCTGGAGATGTCGATGGCGATGACGAAGTCCGCGCCCAACTCGCGCGCGGCATCGACCGGCACCGGGCTGACCACGCCGCCATCGACATAGCGCTTGCCACCGATCGTCGCCGGCTCGAACACGCCGGGGATCGAACTGGAAGCACGCACCGCCTGCCCGGCGTTGCCGCGCACGAAGGCGGTGCGTCGACCGCTGTCCAGCTGCGTGGCGACCGCGGCGAAGGGCTTGCGGAAATCCTGCATCGGTTTCTGCTTAAGCAACTCATTGACGTAGTCCTGCAGCTTCTGGCCCTTCACCAGCCCGCCGGAAAACAGGCTGACGTCGCGGATCTTCGACTCATCCAGCGCGAATGCCTGCGTCTGCAACTGATACGGGCTCATCCCGCTGGCGTAGAGCGCGCCGACCACGCTGCCTGCGCTGGTGCCGGCGACGACATCGGCATGGATGCCGTTCGCCTCCAGCATCTTGATCACGCCGATGTGTGCGAAGCCCTTGGCCGCGCCGCCGCCGAGCGCCAACCCGATCTTGGCCGGGGGCAGTTGCGCGGGGAATTGCGCGCGCGGCGCGGTTGCGGTCGGCCGGGGCGTGCTGGCGCAGGCGGCCAGCAACACTGCGCCACAGGCCACGGCGGCGATACGGGGGCGAAGCGGCATCGTCAGGTTCATCGCCTCATTGTCGGCGATGCTGGCGAAGTGGCGGCGAAGCGCATCGCGTCGCTAGGGAAAGGTTCAGTGCCGGCGTGCGGCCATCGCGGCATCAGCGCGGCTCGTGATCGGCGGGGTGGCGCGGAGCCGCGTCGCGCGAGTCAGGCTCGCGGCGGAACGGCAGCACGACGCCGCGCTCGTCATCGTCACTCGACCGATGCCACAGCACCGGCACATCGTCCGGCCGGCCGGGCTCGTACATGTCGGCGTCCAGCGCACGCCGCGCGGCTTCTTCCTCTTCCTCGATCTCCCAGCTGTACCTGCGCCGCGGTGGCAAGGGATCGGCCTTGCGGAACAGCAGCGCTGCCAACGCACCGGCCAACGCGCCGCCGAGGTGCGATTGCCAGCTGACCCCGGCCTCCTGCGGCAGGACCGACAGCAACATCCCGCCGTAGAACAGGAAGGCCAGCATCCCGGCGGCAATCGCCGCGCGGTCGCGCCGAAGCAGCCCGAGCATGAAGACCATGAAGCCGAGCCCATGGGTGATGCCGCTGGCGCCGAGGTGGTGTTCTCCGGCTTCACCCAGCAGCCACGCGCCCAGCCCTGACCCGAGCCACAGCAGCGGCAACGCACGCAGCGTCGCGCGCGGGAACACGCTGCCGGCCAGCGTACCCAGCATCAACAGGGCGATGCCGTTCATCGCCAGATGGGTCGGACTTCCGTGCAGCAAGGGAGCGGTGAGGATGCCGAGCACGCCGGCGGCGCTGTGCGGCATCACCGTGAACGCGCGGAAATCGAAGCTGCCCTGCGCGAAGAACACGATGCAGATCGCCAACACCGCGGCCAGGCTCAGGTTGAACGCGCGCAGCAGGCGGGCGCGATCCTTGCGGCGCTGCGCCGGGGTATCGGGGATGTCGTGTTGCGGCAGGTCCATGAAGGGGAGGTGGCGGCGCGACCGGCGTTTGCAAGGCGACCACCGCGTAAAATGCCCCAATGAACGAAGCCCTGCCCGTAGTGCGCCTGAAGAATGCGTGGAAATCCACGCACCCGTGGATTTTCCAGCGGCTGGTCGAGAAACCGGCGCAGAAACCGAAGCCTGGCAGCTTGGTGGAAGTGCGCGGGGTCGACGATGCCTTCATCGGCACCGGTTTCTACAACGGCCATTCGCGCATCGCGATCCGCATCCTGGAGACCGACCCGACCGTTGCGGTCGATGCCGCCTGGTTTCGCGGGAAAATCGCGCGCGCGGTCGACTTGCGCCGTGACATCCTCAAGCTGGACGAGGTGTCGAACGCCTGGCGCGTGTTCCACAGCGAGGGCGACGGCATCAGCGGACTGGTGATCGACCGCTATGACGACTTGCTGGTCGTCGGTTTCTTCAGTGCCGGCGCGTGGCGCCATCGCGACATCATCTTCAATGCACTGCGCGAGTTGTTTCCCGGCTGCCGCTTCCACAGCTTCGCCGACGAGCATGTGCAGAAGCAGGAAAGCTTCGACTATCGCGATACCCAGGGTACCGAGCCGGCGGTCATCACCGAACACGGCATCCGCTTTCGCGCCGATCCGGCCGGTGCGCACAAGACCGGGTTCTTCGCCGACCAGCGCGGCAACCGCGAATGGCTCTCGCACCAGTGCGCGGGCAAGCGCGTGCTGGACCTGTGCTGCAACACGGGAGGATTCGGCGTGTACGCGGCGGTGCGCGGCGCAAGCGAGGTGGTGGGCGTTGACATCGACCCGGACGTACTCGACATCGCCCGCGGCAATGCAAAGTTGAACGGACTGCAAGGCAAGGCGATGCCGCGCTTCGTGCAGGCCGACATCTTCCCGTGGCTGCGTGATGCGCAGGCCAATGGCGAGCGCTTCGATGTGGTCATCCTCGATCCCGCCAAGATGACCCGCGATCGCGAGCAGGTGATTCCGGCGCTGAAGAAATACCTCGACATGAACAAGGCGGCACTCGGCGTGGTCAAGCCGGGCGGGCTGTTCGCCACCTTCAGCTGCACCGGGCTGGTGAGCGAGGAACAGTTCCTCGACATGCTGCGCCGCGCCGCGTTCTACGCCGGCCGCACGGTGCAGGTGTTGAAGGTGGATGGCGCCGGGCCCGACCATCCGTGGCTGGCGCAGGTGCCGGAATCGCGTTATCTCAAGGCGGTGTTCTGCCGCGTGCTGGATTGATTCCGCAACGCGGCAGTGACTTGGTGGCTATTGCACCGTGCAGGTCAGGGTGAAGCGCAGGCTGGAGTTGGATGGCAAGGTGTTAAGGGTCACGCCGGCTGCGGATTGCAGGTTGGCCACGCTCAAGGCGGGCGCTGTCGGACAGGCGGCGCCGCCCGTCGCATTGCCGCAGGTCACCGTGTTGCATTGCAGGCGGCTGGTGGCGGGATCGCGCAGCACGGTGCTGTTGGCCGGTCGCGGGCCGCCGTTGCGGACGACGATGGTGTAGTTGACCGTGCTGCCGAGCGCGACCGTGTCGGTGGCGATGTCATTGGGATTGGCCGGGTCGAACGGACTGGCGTTGGTCTTGGTGATGCTGACATCGGCCAGCGGCGAACAATGTCTGAGCGTCACTTGCGCCATCGCGAAATCGTCGCCCCAGGAGCCGGTCGCGGCGTCATACAGCGAGAAAACTTCGTTGACGGCGGCAGCCACAAAAGTCGTTGTCACCAAGGTCCAAGTGTCGTTGATGCCGCCGTTCGGCGCGATCTCGATGTCGTTGAGCACGGTGAAGCTGGCCAGCGTGACCTCACCCGGGAAAGGCGCGCTGTGCGATCAAGTTTCCAGTGAGGTAGGTGCGATTCCCGCTCTGGATACCGACGCTGGTGTCCGGCGGATACGTGTTGGGGGCACGTACGGGAACCGAACTGCCCAGTGTGG
>JAEWNY010000124.1 GCA_023461075.1 Pseudomonadota bacterium
CCTTCGATCATGATTTCGAAGGCGCTGGCCATGCGTGGATTGAGCGCACGCGGCGCTTCCCACGCGCGTTCGAGTCCCGGTATGCGCAGGTGCGAGACCGAGAAACCTGCGAGGCCCGCCTTCGGCTTGCCGCCGCGGCCGGTCGCGCCCTCGTCGCGGATCTCGCCACCGGCGCCGGTCGATGCGCCGGGGAACGGCGAGATCGCGGTCGGGTGGTTGTGCGTCTCCACCTTGATCGCGAACGCGGAATCCGACTGCGGTTGCAGCAGGTACTGCCGCGATGCGCCTTCGGCACGCAGGCGCCGGCCGGGATACCCGGCGACTACCGCGGCGTTGTCGCTGTAGGCCGAGAGCGTGTGCTCCGGCGTCTTGGCATGGGTGTTCTTGATCATGCGGAACAGCGAGCGTTCCTGCTCGACGCCGTTGATGGTCCAATCGGCGTTGAAGATCTTGTGGCGGCAATGCTCGGAGTTCGCCTGCGCGAACATCATCAGTTCTACATCGTGCGGATCGCGGCCCAACTCGCCGTAGCGTTCCTGCAGGTATTCGATCTCATCGTCGGCCAGCGCAAGCCCCAGGCGCTTGTTGGCCTCGGTCATCTGCGCCAGCGGCACGATTTCCAGCTCACCGCGCTCTGGACTGGCGAACAGCGCATCGGCGGCATTCGCATCGTCCAGCAACGATTGCGTCATCGGGTCGTGCAGCAGCTTCGCGAGCCCACGCTGCACGGCCGCGTCGTTCGGCCAGCCCTCGACATCGATGCGCAAACCGCGTTCGACCCGCGCCACCGGCAAACCGGCCCCGCGCAGCAGTTCGCCGGCCTTGCTCGCCCACGGCGATATCGTGCCGAGGCGCGGCGACACGAATTTGGATATGGCATGGCCCGCGCGCGGCGCGAACGCCTCGCCCGCCTGCAGGATGCGACCAAGCGTGGCGATATCCGGCATCGCGCCCGGCTGCGGCTGCACCCAATAGGTGAACCAGCTTCCGGTGATGCGGATATCGGGGTGGACGGCGCGAAGGCGAGCTTCAAGGCGCTCGCGGCGGAACGGCGACAGGGCAGTCTGCCCCTCGAGCACGATCATGTGCGGGGAACCGTGGTGAACGGGCCCGCCATTGTAGCGAAGCCGGCACGGGGCCGGCTTCGTCGGGCGTCACGGGGTGGCGTTCTGGTCCAGCCACTGCTTGAGCTGCGCCGGCGGCAGGTAGCCCGGCGGCGACATTCCGTTGGCGGCGATGATCAACGGGGTACCGGTCAGCCCGGCGCGGCGGCCAGTGTCGTACTGCTGCATCACCGGATTGGTGCAACGCTCCGCCTTGGGAGTTTTGCCACGCTTGGCCTCGGTCAGCGCCTTGCCGCGGTCGGCCGAACACCAGACCGCCTCCATCTTGCGGAAATCCTCGCTGCCCGGGCCCATCCGCGGGAACGCGAGGTATTGGATGCTGATGCCCTGGCGGTTGTACTCGCCGATGTCCTCATGCAGCTTGCGGCAATAGCCGCATTCCACGTCGGTGAACACCGCCACGGTGTACTTCGGGTTGGCGCTGGGAAAGACGATGCGGTCGCTGGCCGGGATCTTGTCGATGAGTTCCTTGCGCACGCCGGCCAGTGCCTGCTGCGAGAGATCGCGCTTGCTGTTCATGTCAAGCAACGCGCCCTGCATGACGTAGCGGCCATCGTCCGAGACGTAGAGGACTTGCCCGGAAACGATGACCTCGCGGAAACCGGGGATCGGCGCGGCGCCCACCTTGTCGATCACCACTTCGCTGTTGAGCTTGCGGATGGCGGCGATCGCGGTCGCATCGGCGCTGCCGGCGGCGACCTTGGGATCGGCCGGCTTGGCACCCGCGGGCTGCGATGCAGCCGCTTGCGTCTTCGCGGCCGCGGCCGTCGCCTGGTCCTGCGCGCAGGCGACCGCAGTGACACCGGCCAGCATCGCGACCAACAAAGCTTTCTTCATGATGTGACGTCCTCGACGCATGACGGGTCCGGGCGGAAACAGCTGCGCATTGTCGCACGCCGCCCTGAACCCCGGCTCAGGCGCGGGGATGGTGTTGGGCATGCAGGCGCTTGAGTTTCTCCCTGGCCACCAGCGTATAGATCTGGGTGGTCGAGAGCGATGCGTGGCCCAGCAGCATCTGCAAGGCACGCAGGTCGGCCCCATGGTTGAGCAGGTGGGTGGCAAAGCTGTGGCGCAGGCCGTGCGGGCTGACCTTGGCCGGATCGATGCCGGCCGCTGCGGCATGGCGTTTGACCCGATGCCAACACTGCTGCCGGGTCAATGGCTTGGCTGCCCCCGCCAGGAACAACTCGACCGCCTGTCCTTTGGGACCTGCCAAGCGCGGCCGCGCGTTCGCCAGATAGCGTTCCAGCCAGTGCTGCGCCTCCTCGCCGATCGGCACCAGCCGCTCCTTGCCGCCCTTGCCCATCACCCGTAGCACGCCCTGACGCAGGTTCACCGCCGTGGCCGGCAGTTGAGTCAGTTCGCTCACGCGCAGGCCGGCCGCGTACATCAGTTCCAGCATCGCGCGATCACGCAGGCCTTCATCAGTGTCGATGTCGGGTGCGGACAGCAATGCCTCGACCTGGCTCTCGCCGAGCGCCTTGGGCAGTCCACGCGGCTGGCGCGGCGATTCCAGCAAGGCGGAAGGGTCGTCGTCACGCCGACGCTGCCGGAGCAGCCAGCCGTAGAAAGCGCGCAACGCGGAAAGCAGCCGCGCGTTGCTGCGCGCGCTGTAGCCCTGCGCTGCCCGCCAGCGGAAATAGTCGAACAGGTCGCTACGGCTCGCGGAAAGCAATGCGTCATCGTTGCCGCCGCGCCAGCGTGCAAGTCCGGCAAGGTCCCGCCGGTAGCTGTCGAGCGACGCTCGCGCAAGGCCATGTTCGGCCCATATCGCATCCAGGAATGCATCGATCAATCGCCCGTCGGCATCGGACAGCGCCGGCAGTGACTGCATCGCCTGGCGGCGTTCGGCGGGCGTCATCGACATGGAGCGACTTTATCGCAGCGCGGCTGCATCGCTATCCTGTCGCCATGGATGCGAACACCCACGACGCGCGGGCCAGGCCGCTGGTCGGCTGGCGCCTGCTCAGCCTGCTCTACGATTTCTTCCCGATGCTCGGCATCTGGTTCATCGTGGTGGTGGCCGCGCTCACGCTCAATCGTGGCGACGCGATCCAGAGCAACACCCTGGCCGGGGCGCTGGAATTGATCGCCCTGCTCGCCGCCACGGGTGTCTACGCAACGACCAGCTGGCGGCGCGGCGGCCAGACCATCGGCATGAAGCCGTGGCGGCTGTATGTCACCGATGTCGATGGCGCGCGTGCGCCCCTGGCCCGGCTGTGGCTGCGCTACGCCGCCGGCATCGTCTCATTGCTTTGCGCGGGGCTGGGCTTCTGGTGGGCGTGGCTGGACCGCGACGGGCTCACCCTGCACGACCGCATCAGCGGCACCCGGATGATCCGCGACGTGCAACGCGACGGCCTCGAGGCGGCACGCGAGCGCTGAGCGATCATTCGCGATCAACCACTGCGCCTGCGGAAGAGCACCCACGACACGGTCAGCATCAACAGCGACGGCAGCACGTAGGCGATGCGGTAGTCGAACTTGTACGCGCCCGCCAGTCGCGAGGCCATCTCCTGCAGCAGCCAGAACCCGAGCGCGAACACCACGCCGAGGAACAGCCGCTTGCCGAGGCCACCGCTGCGCAGCGTGCCGAAGGCGAACGGGATCGCCGCCAGACAGAGCGCGAGGACGTTGAGCGGATAGAACCAGCGACGCCAGTAGAACGCCTCGAACTCGCCGGCATCCAGTTGGTTGCGCTTGCGGTATTCGATGCTCGACTTCAGCGTCCCTGAGTTGAGATAACGCGGGCGCGCGACGCTAGCCGAGAGCGCGGCGGCGTCCAGTTGCGACTCCCAGCGCTCCTCGGCCACGCGCGCCTGCGACACCGAACGCTCGGCAAAGGTGGTCCGCACCACGTCCTTCAGCAGCCAACCCCCGGGGCGGTGCTCGGCGGTCGCCGCATGCGCGATCGATTTCAATCGACCGACTTCGTCGAACTGGTACAGCCGCAGGTCCTTGAGCTCCAGCCAGCGGTCGTCGCCATCGGTCCGTTCCTGCCCGGAATCGGCATTGAGGAAGACATCGCCCTCCCTCGCCCACAGCCCCGAGTACTGGGCGACGATCATGTTGGGCGATGTCGCCGCGGCCTTGAGCGCATTGGCCTTGCGCTCGCCCCATGGCCCGACGGTTTCGCCGGACAGCACCATCAGTCCGGTCAGCACCGCGATGGTCAACGCCACCGACATACTGAGGCGCTTGCGCGACAGGCCGATCGCGCGCAAGGCCGTGAGCTCGGAACTCGCGGCCAGCTGTCCGAGGCCGAGCAAGGCGCCGATCACCGCCGAGGTCGGGAACAGTTCGTAGAGTCGCCTCGGCAGGGTGTAACTGGAGAACAGCAGCGCATCGCCAAAGCCGTAACTGCCCGTGCCGAGGTCATCCAGCTGGGCCATCAGCCCGCCGCCGCCGAGCATGAAATCCAGCCCCACCAGCACGAACCACACCGCCAGGACGAAGGTCAGGATCACCTTGCCGATGTAGAGGTCATGGATCTTCGGGAACGGCTTCATCGCGCAAACCTCCGCTTCGGCAGCCGGCCATCGCGGCTGTAGAGCCAGGCACCGAGCAGCAGCAAAGGCACCACCAGCCACCACAGTCCCAGGGCCACCGGCATCCTGCCCTTGGCGATCAGGTCGGTGCCGAGCAGCATCAGCTGGATGCTGACCATGTAGCCGAGAAAGCCCAGCACCATGCGTCCATAGCGCGCCTGCCGCGGCGGGCTGCGCGCCAGCGGCACCGCCAGCAGCACCAGGGCCAGCGCGATCAGTGGCGGCGCGATGCGCCAATGCAGTTGCGCGCGCGCTTCCGGACGCGCATCGCCCAGCAATTGCGAGGTCGGCACCCGGCGCGGATCGGTCTCGGCACTCGCGGCCTCGCGATCGGGCATGCGCACGTCGTTGCGGGCGAAGCGCAGCAGTCGATAGTCGCGGGTCGCGGCATCCATCGGCCCTTCGACCTCGAAGCCGTTGCCCAAGGTGAGGTAACGCTCACGCGCGCCATCGAGGGTGAGCTTGCCTTCGGCGGCGGTCGTGACATCAAGCCGACCTTGCTTGGCCCGGTAAATGAAGATGCGCTTGAAGGTCGCGCCATCGCCGGCCATTTCGCCGACATAGACCACGCCGCCACCGCCGGGCAGTTCGGTGAAGCGACCGGGCTCGAGGCCGGCGATCAGCAGGTTGCGATTGGCCTCCTGCACCATCGCCCGCGAGGTGCGATCGGCCCACGGACCCAGCACCAGCGAACACAGCGCGATCAGCGCGATCAGCGGCAGGGTGATGATCGCCAGCGGCCGGAGCAGGCGCCTCGGTCCCACCCCGACCGAGGTCAGCACCGGCATCTCGGCATCGCGATACAGTCGGCTCACCGCCATCAGGAGGCCCAGCATCAGCGCCAGCGGCAGGATGATCGGCAACCAGGTCAGCAACACCAGGCCCAGTTGCGCGGCGGTCATGCTGGCCGGCAGGCGGCCGCGGGTGATGTCGCCGAGGACATCGACGAAGGCACCGCCCACCATCACGATCAGCAACACGATCAGCGTGGCGAAGATGGTCTGGGCGAATTCCCGCACCAGGTAGCGGTCCAGTGTCTGCATTCGGTCGGGCTGGCTGGGAAAGGAGGCGGGGGAGGATGAATTAGACTAGGCGGTTCCTGTGCAGGCCGCGTCGCGGCCGCCGGGCATTGTAGCCGCCCGATTTGCACCAAGACCGTATGGAATCTCGTCGATGGCCCTCGAATTCGCCCTGAACGGCACCGCGCCCGCCTCCGCCCAAGTCGATTGCGTGGTGGTCGGCATGTTCACCGACAACGCCCTGACGCCGGCCGGAACTGCGCTGGATGAAGCCAGCGGCGGGCGCCTCGCCGCACTGGCCGAACGCGGCGACATCGGCGGCAAGGTCGGTCGCACCGCCCTCCTGCACGACCTGCCCGGCATCACCGCGCCGCGTGTGCTGGTGATCGGTCTGGGCGATGCTGCGAAGTTCGGCACGCCGCAATACATCAAGGCGATCGGCGATGCCGCGCGCACGCTGAAGACAGGCACGGTGAATACTGCGCTGTTCACGCTCTCCGAAGTCGAGGTCAAGGGCCGCGACGCGGCCTGGAACATCCGCACCGCCGCCATCACCGCCGACCACGCGATGTACCGCTACGTCGCGACGCTCGGTGCCAAGAACAAGAAGCGCGAGGAAAAGGGTCTGGAGCGCCTGGAGATCGCCGGCACCGATGCAGCCGCCTTGGCGCAGGGCCAGGCGATCGCCGCCGGCGTCGCCTTCGCCCGCGAGCTGGGCAACCTGCCGCCGAACATCTGCAACCCGCAGTACCTCGCCGAGCAGGGCCAGGCCTTCGCCGGCAAATTCGAAGGCGCCGAATGCGAGGTGCTGGGCGATGCCGAGATGGAAGCCCTCGGCATGGGCTCGCTGCTTGCGGTCGCGCGAGGCTCGGCCAACCGCCCGAAGCTGGTGGTCATGCGCTGGAACGGGGGCGGCGAGGCCAAGCCCTACGTGCTGGTCGGCAAGGGGATCACCTTCGACACCGGCGGCATCAACCTCAAGACCCAGGGCGGCATCGAGGAAATGAAGTACGACATGTGCGGCGCGGCCACCGTGCTCGGCACCTTCGTCTCCGCGGTCGGCATGAAGCTGCCGGTCAACCTCATCTGCATCGCGGTGGCGGTGGAGAACATGCCCGATGCCGATGCCTACCGTCCGAGCGACGTCATCACCAGCATGTCCGGCAAGACCATCGAAGTGGGCAATACCGATGCCGAAGGCCGCCTGATCCTGTGCGATGCGCTGACCTGGGCACAGAAATTCGAGCCGGCCGCATTGGTCGATGTCGCCACGTTGACCGGCGCCTGCGTGATCGCGCTCGGCAAGTATGCGACTGGCGTGATGACCAAGAAGGACGACGATCTCGCCCGCGAGTTGATCGATGCCGGCGAGACCACTTTCGACCGTGCCTGGCAGTTGCCGCTGTGGGACGAATACCAGGGCCAACTCGACAGCCAGTTTGCCGACGTCTACAACATCGGTGGCCGCTGGGCCGGCGCGATCACCGCCGGTTGCTTCCTCTCGCGCTTCACCGAGGGCCAGCGCTGGGCGCACCTGGACATCGCCGGCGTGTCCAATGGCGACGGCAAGATGGGCATGGCCACCGGCCGCCCGGTCGGCCTGCTGAGCCAATGGTTGCTGGATCGCGCCGCCGCGAAGTGATGATGTGGCAAGAGCCGACTTCTACCTGATCCAGAAACCACGCTTCCGCGAGGAGCCGCTGCTGCTGGTCTGCGAACTCGCGCGCAAGTCGCACGATGCCGGCTTCCCCACCCTCGTGCTGGTGCGCGACATGGCGCAGGCCGAGGCGCTGGACGACCTGTTGTGGTCGTTCGATCCGGATGCGTTCATCCCGCACCAGATCGCCGGGCTGGATGCGGATGGCGAGGCCGACGAAGACGACCTGGCGCCGGTACTCATCCTGCCGCCCGAAGCCGATGCGCCGATGCGCCCGCTCGTCATCAACCTGCGCGATGTCGCGGTCGAAGGCGAATTCGAGCGCGTGCTGGAAGTGGTGCCCACCGACCCGGCAGCGCGTGCACCGCTGCGCGAGCGCTGGAAGCAGTACCAGGCGCGCGGGCTGGAACTCGCCAAGCACGACATGTGACGATGGACCTCTTCGTTGTCCAACCGTTGCTTGCGTTGCTTCCGGTCGTCGTCTTCGCCGGACTGTGGATGTGGCGGCGCCGGGCCGCCGCCGCGATCACCTGCATCGCATGGCTGTCGTACTGCGGCTACGAATGGGCGATGCATGCACGCCTGCTGTGCAGCGGCGATTGCAACATCCGCATCGACCTCTTGCTCATCTACCCCGTCCTGCTCGCACTCTCGTTGTGGGCGCTCATCGCCAGCCTGCGTCAGCGCACGCCCACCCCACCGACATCGCCATGAACACGCTCGCCAACAACTACCAGCCCGCCGACATCGAGACCCGCCTGTACGAGAAGTGGGAAGCCTCCGGCGTGTTCGCGCCGCAAGGCGATGGCCCGGCCTACACCATCCTGCTGCCGCCTCCCAACGTCACCGGCACCCTGCACATGGGCCACGCGTTCCAGCACACGCTGCAGGACGCGCTGATCCGTTACCACCGCATGCTTGGGCATCGCACGCTGTGGCAGATGGGTACCGACCACGCCGGCATCGCCACCGAGATGGTGGTCGGACGCAACCTGGCGCTCGAAGGCAAGGGCGAGACCCGCGATTCGCTGGGCCGCGAGAAGTTCATCGAAAAGGTCTGGGACTGGAAGGCGCAATCGGGCAGCACCATCGAGCGGCAGATGCGCCGGCTCGGCACCAGCGGCGACTGGTCGCGCAGCGTGTTCACCATGGACCCGATGGCGTCGAAGGCGATCATCGAGGCCTTCGTCCGCCTGCAGGAGAAAGGCCTGATCTATCGCGGCAAGCGGCTGGTCAACTGGGACCCGGTGCTGAACACCGCGATCTCCGACCTCGAGGTCGAGAACCGCGAAGTGCCCGGCCATATGTGGCATTTCAAGTATCCGCTGGCCGGTGGCGCAAGCTACGAATACGTCGAGCGCGACGCTGACGGCGTCGAGACCCTGCGCGAAACCCGCGACTACATCTCGATCGCGACGACGCGTCCGGAGACGATGCTTGGCGATGGCGCGGTGGCGGTGCATCCGGATGATGCGCGTTACGCGCCGATCGTCGGCACGCTGGTGGAGATCCCGGTCGGCCCGAAAGAACATCGCCGGCTGATCCCGATCATCGCAGACGAATATCCGGACCCGGATTTCGGCTCCGGCGCGGTCAAGATCACCGGCGCCCACGACTTCAACGACTACCAGGTCGCCAAGCGCCACAGCATCCCGCTGTATGCGCTGATGGATGCGAAGGCGGCGATGCGGGTCGACGGCCTGTCTTACGAGGAAAGCGCGACAATCGCCTCCCGTGCGGCGCGTGGTGAGGACATCGGCGATGTGTCAATGGTCAATCTGGTCCCGGAGGAACTGCGCGGTCTCGACCGTTACGAGGCACGCAAGCGCGTGATCGAGGCGATCACCGCCGAAGGTCTCGCCGTCGCCGATGCCGAAGGCAACGCACGCATCGACGCCAAGCCGATCATGCAGCCGTTCGGCGATCGCAGCGGGCAGGTGATCGAGCCCTTCCTCACCGACCAGTGGTTCGTGCAGATGGACGAACTGGCGCGGCGTGGCTTGGAGCTTGTCGAGTCGGGAAGAATCAAATTCGTCCCGGCGAACTGGATCAACACCTATCGCCACTGGCTGGCGAACATCCAGGACTGGACGATTTCGCGGCAGCTCTGGTGGGGCCATCGCATCCCGGCGTGGTACGACGAAGCAGGCAATACCTATGTCGGCCGCGACGAGACCGAGGTGCGGAAGAAGTACGACCTTGGCGACATCGCCCTGCGGCAGGAAGACGACGTGCTGGAGACCTGGTTCTCCTCGGCGATGTTCCCGTTCTCGACCCAAGGCTGGCCTGACGAGGACGCGATGGGCGAGCTCGGCTTCGACATCGCGTTGCCGACATCGGTGCTGGTGACCGGCTTCGACATCATCTTTTTCTGGGTCGCGCGGATGATCATGATGACCGACGCGCTGGTCGACCGCGTGCCGTTCAACGACGTCTACATCACCGGCCTGGTCCGCGACAAGGACGGGCAGAAGATGTCGAAGTCGAAAGGCAACATCCTCGACCCGATCGACATCATCGACGGCATCGGCATCGACGCGCTGATCGCCAAGCGCACCACCGGCCTGATGAAGCCGCAGGACGCGCCGAAGATCGAGAAAGCCACGCGCAAGGAATTCGCCGAAGGGATTCCGGCATTCGGCGCCGATGCATTGCGCTTCACCATGGCCGCGCTGGCCGGCCCGGGCCGCGACATCAAGTTCGACCTCGCCCGCGCCGACGGCTACAAGAATTTCTGCAACAAGCTGTGGAACGCGACGCGCTTCGTGCTGATGAATACCGAAGGTTTCAGCGCCAGCGGCACGCCGCAGCCGGTCACCGATGCCGAGAAGTGGATCCTCGCGCAGCTGGACAAGGCGAGCGCCGAGGCCGCCGAACATTTCGCCAGCTACCGCTTCGACCTGCTCTCGCAGAGCCTGTACGAATTCGCCTGGAACCAGTTCTGCGACTGGTTCGTCGAGCTGGCCAAGCCGGCCTTGAATGGCGATACCTCGACCGAGCAAGGCAGGGCGGCCGCCGATTCGACCCGCCACACCTTGTTGTTCGTGCTGGAGCGATTGCTGCGCCTGCTTCATCCGCTGATCCCGTTCGTCACCGAGGAACTGTGGCAACAGGTCGCGCCCAAACTCGGCATCGAGGGCGACACCATCATGACGCAGCGTTATCCGCAGGCGGGCGATGTCGATGCCGCCGCGTTCGCGCAAGCCGATGGCGACATCGAATGGCTGAAGGCGATGGTCAGTGCATTGCGCCGCGTGCGCAGCGAACTGGGTGTTTCGCCGTCAAAGCAGGTTTCGCTGCTGATACGCGGCGGTGGCGAAACCGAGTGTGCGCGCCTCGGGCGTTTCGATGCGCAGCTGAAGTTCCTGTCGCGGCTGGCATCGATCGACGTGCTGCAGGGCGAGCCGCCGGCTTCGGCCGCCGCGCGTGTCGGTGAACTGGACCTGTTCGTCCCGCTGGAAGGGCTGGTGGACCTGGGCGCCGAACGCCGCCGCATCGACAAGGAACTGAAGAAGGTCGAGGGCGAGCTGGCGAAGTCGCAAGGCAAGCTGGCCAGCGAGACTTTCGTGGCCAATGCGCCGCCCGTCGTGGTCGAGCAGGAACGCGCGCGACTGGTGGAATGGACCTCGCAGCGCGATGCGCTCAAGGCGCAGCGGGAGCGATTGGGGTGATGCGAGAAGTCGTATCGTCTGAGCGATGCCTTTCGCCGGGCATTGCGCTTTCCCTCGGTCAGGGCCTCCTGCCCTGACTCGGGCGCCGGCCATCCATGGCCGGCTTGATCGCGCAACGCGCCGGCGCGGCATGGTGCGTGCACCCGCGAGATTTCAGTCCAGCAACTCCATCGCCATCACGATCGCGTCCTCGCGGCGGCCGTCGTGAGCCGGGTAATAGCGCGGCCGACGACCGATCTCGTTGAACCCTTCGTCGTGGTAGAGGTCGATGGCGTGAGTATTGCTCGGCCGCACCTCCAGGAAAATGCGTTGCGCGCCCTGCCCACGCACCACTTCGCGCATCGCGCGCAACAGGCGTCGCCCTTGCCCGCCCGACTGCAGCTGCGGATCTATGCACAGGTTCAGGAGATGCGCTTCATCCGCCTGCACGCTGGCGGCGGCATAGCCGCTGAGCGTGTGGCCATCTTCCAGCACCCACATCGCGTAACCGGCATGCAGGCAATCGCGGAAATTGCCGCGCGTCCACGGGAACGGGTAGGCGCGCAATTCGATCTCCATCACCGCGTCGAGGTCTTCCTCGCGCATGCGCCGCAACACCGGCGCGGCAGGCGACGGTTGGGCGTTCATGCCTCGCGCCGCAGCCCACGCACGCGTGTCCAGAGCGCGCGCTTGACCGACGCATCGCGCAGGCGTTCGTAAGGCGGCAGCACGATGCCGGCTTGCGCGAGCCTGTCCGGCGCGATCGCCAATCCCTTCGCCACCATGGCCAGCGAGCGTGCATCCGGCGGCGGCGCCTCGCTACCCGGCGCACGCACGTTCCAGGCGATCAGGCCCAGCTCCGCCATTGCATCGCGCTGGAAGGCGTCCCAAGTCATGCGGACGCGTTGCCTCGCCTGCGAAAAACCGCCATCACCGGCCCCGATAGGGCATACAACGCGAATACCAGCAACAGCGTCTGTGGCGGATACATCGCCAAGGCGATCAACGCCGCCACCACCAGCAACAAGGCCCAGAACGGCACGCGCTCGCCCTGCGGGCCGCCGCGCCCGCCCTTGAAACTGGTGTAGCGCAGGTTGCTGACCATCAGCAGCGCAACCGTAATCGTGACGGCGACCGCCGGCAAACGCAGTGCAGCCCCTTCCCACCCGAAATCGTGCAGGGTCCAGACGAAGCTGGCCATGATCGCGGCGGCGGCGGGGCTGGCCAGCCCGACGAACCAACGCTTGTCGACCGTACTCACCTGGCTGTTGAAACGTGCCAACCGCAGCGCGGCGCAGGCCGCGTACAGGAACGCCGCCAACCAGCCCAGCTTGCCGAGCGCCGGCGAATCGGCGCGCAGGTATTGCAGGGCCCAGTGGTACATCACCAGCGCCGGCGCCATGCCGAAGCTGACCAGGTCGGCCAGCGAGTCGTACTGGACGCCGAATTCGCTCTGGGTATTGGTCAGGCGCGCGATGCGGCCATCCAGCCCGTCCAGCAGGGCGGCGATGAAGATCGCCACGCAGGCATGGCCGAACTTGCCCTGGCCGGCGGCGATGATCGCGTAGAACCCCGCGAACAGACCCCCGGTGGTGAACAGGTTGGGCAGCAGGTAGACCGCGCGTGCTGGGCGACGGCCGGCGGCTTCGGCATGGGGGTTTTCGGCCATTCCTGCAGTGTACCGGCTCAACCGCACTTGAACGCCAGCCCGTACGACGCTTGCATGGCGGGCGTGCCGATGCTGCAATCCACCCCTGACCTCGGGGACCCGCCATGAATCGCATCCTTTCCAACGCCCTGCTCCTGGCTGCGGGCCTTGCACTCGCCGGCTCGGCCATCGCCCAGCAGAAGGTCTACCAGTGGAAGGATGCGCAGGGCCGCACGCACTATTCCAGTTCGCCTCCGGCATCGGGCAAGTACACGATTCGCGGCCAGGCCACCGCTCCTGCGACACCGGTGGCGGGCACCGCCGCGGCCAAGCCCGAAAGCGCGCAGTGTGCGACCGCGCGCAGCAACCTTGCCACCCTGCGCGGCAACAGCAACGTGCGCATCGACAGTGATGGCGATGGCCAGCCCGACCGTCAACTGGGCGCCGACGAGCACGCCAACCAGGTCAAGCTGGCCGAGGCCTACATCGGCGCCAACTGCGGGCCCGCGCCCAAGGGCTGAGCCTCCGGCAATGGCGCTGCGTGGCAAAATGCGGGATTGAACGAATCCCGCGAGTCAACGATGCGCCTGTCGCAGTTTCACCTCCACACCGAAAAGGAAACCCCGGCCGAGGCCGAGATCGCCAGCCACAAGCTGATGCTCAAGGCCGGCATGATCCGCAAGCTCGCCGCCGGGCTCTACACCTGGTCGCCGCTGGGCCTGCGCGTGCTGCGCAAGGTCGAGGCGATCGTGCGCGAGGAAATGAACCGCGCCGGCGCGATCGAGTTGTTGATGCCGACCATCCAGCCGCAGGAATTGTGGGAGGAAACCGGGCGCTGGCAGAAGTTCGGCCCGCAGCTGCTGAAGATCCGCGACCGCAAGGAGGCCGATTACTGCTACGCGCCGACCGCGGAAGAGGTGATCACCGACTTCGCCCGCCATGAGTTGTCCAGCTACAAGCAGCTGCCGGTCAACTGGTATCAGGTGCAGACCAAGTTCCGCGACGAGATCCGCCCGCGTTTCGGGGTAATGCGTTCGCGCGAATTCCTGATGAAGGATGCCTATTCCTTCCATCTCGATGAGGCCTCGTTGCAAGCCGAATACCGCAACATGTACGAGGCGTATTCGCGCATCTTCACCCGCTTGGGGTTGAAGTTCCGCGCGGTGTTCGCCGATACCGGCGCGATCGGCGGTTCGGCCTCGCACGAATTCCACGTGCTGGCAGATTCCGGCGAAGACGCGATCGCGTTCTCCGATGGCTCCGATTACGCAGCGAACGTGGAATTGGCCGAAGCACTGGCACCCGGCGAGCGCGCGGCCGCAGGCGAGGCGATGCGCCAGATCGATACACCGACGCAAAGGACCTGCGAGGATGTCGCCGCGTTGATGGGCATCGGGCTCGAGCGCACGGTGAAGTCGGTGGCGTTGATGGGTGAGGATGGCGAAGGCCGGCCGCAGTTCGTGCTCGCACTCGTGCGCGGCGATCACGCGGTCAACGAGATCAAGTTGGCCAAGCTTGCGGGCCTCGGCGAATATCGACTGGCAACGGAAGAGGAAATCCGCAACCACCTCGGCGCATCGCCCGGTTTCCTTGGCCCGGTCGATCCGGCCAAGCCGATCCGCGTCATCGCCGATCGCGCGGTCGCGGCGATGGCGGATTTCGTGGTCGGCGCCAATGCCGATGGTTTCCACATCGCCGGCGTCAACTTCGGCCGCGATTTGCCGGAGCCCGAAGTCGCCGACATCCGCAACGTCATCGAGGGCGACGCCGCGCCCGATGGCAACGGCCGGCTCGGCATCGCCCGGGGCATCGAAGTGGGTCATGTGTTCGCGCTCGGCGATCGCTATTCAAAGGCGATGGATTGCACGGTGCTGGATGCGCAGGGCAAGCCGGTGCATCCGCTGATGGGCTGCTACGGCATCGGCGTGTCGCGGATCGTGGCGGCCGCGATCGAGCAGAACCATGACGATGCCGGTATCCGCTGGCCCGAGGCGATGGCGCCGTGGACGGTGGCGGTCTGCATCATCAATCCCAAGAACAATGCGGACGTCGCGGAAGCGGCAGAATCGCTGTATCGCGATCTCCAGGCTGCAGCCATCGACACCGTTGTCGACGACCGCGGCCTGCGTCCGGGCGCGATGTTCGCCGACATGGAACTGATCGGCATCCCGCATCGCGTGGTGGTATCGGAACGTGGCGTGGCGGCCGGCACCTTCGAATATCGCGCCCGCGACGCCGCCGAGGCCGAGCAGTTGGATATCGCCGCGCTGCGCGGAAAACTCGGGATTTAGTGTTCCCGTTATTCATCGATAATCGACCGATAGCCCGGGATTCGGCTGTGGGCGCGCATGCCCGATTTACACGAAGGATTATCTCGATTATCCTTCCATTATCGGCAGGAGGCCGGTTCATCCGGCAAGGACGTCCGCGCCTTCATCCACACAGGACTCCTACATGGACATTTCCCAACTGAGCCAGAAAGAGCT
>JAEWNY010000125.1 GCA_023461075.1 Pseudomonadota bacterium
TCGCGCGAGAACGACAGTGCATCGTTCCACGACGGCAAGCCCTTCGACCACCAGCCGATGCCTTCGATGCGTGCTTGCAATGGCTTCATGCGGCGGTCCCGAACAGCAGCGAACAGTTGTTGCCGCCGAAGCCGAAGGAGTTGTTCATCGCATGGCGGATCATTTTTTCCTGCGGATCGAAATGGATCTGCGGACCGCAGGCCGCGTCCGGCTCGTTGCTGTTGAGGATGCCGGGCAGGAAGCCATGCTCCAGCGCCAGCAGCGCGATCACCGATTCGACGATGCCGGCCGCGCCCAGCGTATGCCCGGTCCAGCCCTTGGTGGAACTGGCGTGCAGGGTATCCGGGAACAGCGCGGCGACCGCCGCCGCTTCCACCGAATCATTCGCCGGCGTCGAGGTGCCATGCAGATTCAGATAGCCGACCTCGTTGGCATCGATGCCGCCACGCGCCAGCGCATCACGCATCGTCAGTTGCGCGCCAAGCCCCTGCGGATGCGGCGCCGACATGTGGTGGGCATCGCTGGATTCGCCGTAGCCGAGCAGGCGCGGCGAAGCGGCATCGGCACCATGTGTCTTCTCCAGCAACGCGAAACCACCGGCCTCGCCGAGCGAGAGGCCATCGCGGCGCGCATCGAACGGCATGCACGGGTTGTTCGACACCAGCCCGAGCGCGTTGAAGCCGTAGAGCACGCTGCCGCACAGGGTGTCGACGCCGCCGACCAGCGCGGCATCGACGATGCCGGCCTCGATCAGCCGCGCCGCCTGCGCGAACACCTTGGCGCTGGACGAACACGCCGTCGCCACGGTAATGCAGGGCCCGCGCAGGCCGGTCGCAGCCTGCAGGAAATTGCCGAGCGAATGCGGGGTGTGGATGCGCGGACGCCGCAGGTCCGGCGGGAACTGGCCGCCGTCGGAGAGCCGCGCGTAGGCCTCTTCGGTGGCGCCGATGCTGGAGGTTGAAGTGCCGACCACGATCGCCACGCGCTCCGCGCCGTGCTTGTCTCGCCAGGCTTGCACCGCGTCGAACATCCCATCCTGCTGCAAGGCGAGCCATGCGAGTCGGTTGTTGCGGCATTCCCATTCGGCCCATTCGTGCGGCAACTCGGCGGTTTCCAAGCCATCGACCCGACCGATCCAGGTCGGCAGTGGCGCACCTTCGTTCAGCGGTCCGAAATCATTGCGACGCAAGCCGCCGCGACCTTCGCGCAGGGCGGACAGGTGGGCATCGCGGCCCCGGCCCACGGCGCTGGTGGCGGTGTAGCGGGTAATGGCCAGCGGCGGCATTTTCGCGGGCGGGACAATCGGCAGTTCGGTCACGCAACATCCGGACATCGGGAGTGCGGCGAGTATAGCGACGGGCTCCGCGCGATCCCGTGCAGGCGGGCTTCGCGCAGGGCTTAGAATTCAGGGAGATGACCAGCCGCCTCCGCCACCGCTTTTCGCTGATCCTCGACCGCGATGTCATGCAGGTCGGCGTGGTCGCGCTTGCCGCCTGCACGCTCAGCTTGGGGCTGGTCTACGCCGGTTATTTCGTGCATGCCTTGCGGATCGCCCGCAACACGCCCTGCGAGCCACGTACCGGCCGCTGCCTGCTGGTGTTCGGCAAGCACGCGCCGGGCGGGCGCATCGATGCCGATTTCGATGCCCGCATCGACCGCACCGGCCAATTGTGGGGTAGTCACGCGCCCGATCGCGTGGTGCTGCTGGGCGGAGGTGCCGCCGGCGAGCCGACCGAGGCGGAAGTCGCACGCAGCGCGCTGCTGGCGCGGGTGGCGCTGGATGAAGGTCGCATCCACCTGGAGCGTGAATCGCGCGACACCCTGCAGAACCTGCGCAACGCCCGCCATCTGTTGCAAGCGGCCGCGCACCACGGTCCCGTGACGCTGGTGACCAGCCGCTACCACTTGGCCCGCTGCCACCAGTTCGCCCGCCAACTGGGCCTGGACGCGGAACTGTGCGCCGCCGAACCGCGCATGAACTGGACGCCGCGCGTGCTCTGGCGGATCGCAGGGGAAGCCGGCTACCTGTGCCTGCTCGACATCGGCACGCGCTGGGCGCGACTCACCCGCTCGCGGCGGATGCTGGACCGCGTGACCTGAGGCATCAGCGCGCATGGCCTGCGCGCGGTAGCATCGATCTCTCCCGTTTTCCTGCGGATGCCCCGATGCATGCACGCCTCGCTTTCGCCCTCTTCGCCACTGCCGCCTGCCTGTCGCCGATGAGCCAGGCACAAACGCCTTACGCACCCAAATCGGTCAGCGCCGAGGACTATGCGCGCGCCGAATCGATGTTGGCGCAGCGGCTCGACCCACTGCTGGACGGCACGGCCAAGGCGATCAGCTGGCAGGACGGCAACCGCGTGGTGTGGGTGGAAACCCGCGACGGCAAGTCCCGGTTGATGGGCTTCGATGTCGCTTCGGGGCAGGCGCTGGAACTGCCGGCCAGCACCGCGCTGGCCGAGGCGTTGACCAAGGCCAGCGGCAAACCGGTCGATGCCGATGCGTTCGCGGCCCGACTGAGTGCGCTGCGGCTGTCCGATGCCGGCTTGCGCTTCGCCTTCGCCGGCGACGACTACGACTGCAAGCGCGACGGCGTTTGCGAGAAGCTCACCAAGCCGGCCAGCAAGGACGGTGACGGCCCGGCGGTGAAATCGCCGGACGGCAAGCGCGAGGTCTTCATCCGCGACTGGAACCTGTGGCTGCGCGAGATCGCCAGCGGCAAGGAAACGCAGCTGACCACCGACGGCACCACCGACTACGGCTACGCCACGGACAACGCCGGCTGGACGCACAGCGACAAGGCGATCGTGGTGTGGTCACCGGATTCCAGCCGCATCGCCACCTTCCAGCAGGACCAGCGCAAGACCAGCACCATGACCATGGTCGGCACCAATGTCGGCGCACCGAGCGTGCAGCAATGGAAGTATCCGTTCGTCGGCGACGAGAACATCACCATGATCGAGCGCGTCGTCATCGACCTCGGCGGCAAGGCTCCGCGGCTGGTTCGTTTGAAGATGCCTCCTGACCAGCATCGCTCGACCTCCTGCGACGATGTCAGCTGCAGCGGCGGCTGGGAGGACGTGCAATGGGCAGATGACGGCAAGTCGCTCGCCTTCGTCAGCACCGATCGCGGCCACAGATCCGCGCAACTGCGCATCGCCGATGTCGCCAGCGGCGCGGTCCACGATGTCTATCTGGAAACGGCCAAGACCCAGTTCGAGAGCGGCATCGGCGGCGTGGTGAACTGGCGCTACCTG